>JBKBPW010000105.1:0-6224 GCA_046292975.1 Thermodesulfovibrionales bacterium | reverse complement strand
AAAGGTTGAAAGATACAGTACGATGGATGAAGAGGGTATAGTCTTTGGAAGACCTGACCAGATAGAACTTGACCTGATAGTAAGGGATGGGGTAGTGATAGCTGCTGAGATCAAATCATCCATAAGCAAGGCCGAGGTGGCGACCTTTCTCAGGAAGATAAAGGTCTTTGAGGCAAAGGAAGGCAGGTCAGTAACTCAAAAGATCATTATCTCTCCGATGGTAGAGAGGAGGGCTCTTGAATTTGCGATGGAAAGTGGTCTTAAGGTGTATGGCTATCCTGAAGAGGTGGACCTGTCAGACCTTCAGTAGGTGCCTGTTTTAACAGAGAAGAAATTTTTATGAAGGCAACGGTAAAACAATTAGTTAAGAAGGTTACCTTAGAGCTTGTCTATAATGTTGTTGAGGAGAGACAAAGGAATTGAAGGAGGAACTTAAGGCGATAAATCTTCGGATGGATCAGATGGTGAGAGACTATAAAGAGGGCATTAAGGCAATAAATGGTCCAATAGACCAGATTCATACACGATTAGACCAGATTATGCATATGCTTACGGAGCTGCGGAAATAAGCTCTTTATGAGTTAAGAGAAAGGCTCAGGTTTTGTTTGACAGCCTCAATAAACTCCTCTGTAAAGGCAAATCTCTCCGGTCTTGGCTCTGCCAGGGCTACAAGGTCTTTTGTCATTATGCCTGATTCAATGGTTTCTATTACTGCCCTTTCAAGATGGTCTGCAAAGGCTATTAGCTCCGCTGTACCATCAAGTTCTCCGCGCTTTCTGAATGCACCTGTCCAGGCAAAGATGGAGGCAACAGGATTTGTTGATGTTGGATTTCCCTTAAGATACTCTCTGTAATGTCTGACAACCGTGCCATGGGCTGCCTCATATTCAAATTTTCCATCAGGACTAACAAGCACAGAGGTCATCATGCCAAGGCTTCCAAAGCCTGTGGCAATCATATCGCTCATCACATCTCCATCATAATTCATACATGCCCAGAGCATGCCTCCCTCTGATTTAAGGACCTGCGCTACTGCATCATCAATCAGCATATACCGATAATGGATACCAGCCCTCTCAAGTTCTTCCTTTCTTGCCTCTATTTCTTCTCTGAAGATATCCCTGAACCTTCCATGGTAGGTCTTTGATATGGTGTCCTTTGCACCAAACCATATATCTACCTTCTGGTCAATTGCATAGTTTATGCACGCCCTTGCAAAGCTCCTTATTGAATTATCTGTGTTGTGAATAGCCATCACAATTCCTGAGCCATTGAACCTGTGGACAGGGATATTCTCCTCTGAGCCGTCATCATATCTTATCCTGAGTTCTGCAGAGGCCTCCTTTTTTATGACTGCCTCTGCTGATTTATATATGTCTCCATAGGCATGTCTGCCGATAATAATGGGTTTCTTCCAGGTCCTGACAAGTGGAGGAATCTTTTTAACTATAACAGGTTTTCTGAATACCGTTCCATCAAGTATCGCCCTTATTGTTGCATTTGGGCTTGGCCATGCCTTCTTAAGATTGAATTCCTTTACCCTGTCAGGGTTTGGCGTTATGGTTGCACACTTTACACCAACTCCATAGGTCTTTATTGCCTCTGCTGCCTCTATTGTTACCCTGTCTTCCGTGGCATCCCTGTGGAGGATACCGAGGTCATAGTATTTAATCTCCATATCAATATAGGGCAGTATGAGCCTTTCCTTTATGAGCTTCCATATAACCCTTGCCATCTCATCTCCATCCATCTCAACAATTGGATTCTTTACCTTAATCTTCATCACTGCCTCCTGATTTTAAAGGATGACATATATGTTATAATTTTTCATGGATTTTTTAAAGAGGATAGCTGAACAGCGTATCCGTGAGGCAATAGAGAGGGGAGAGTTTGATAATCTCTCAAATAAAGGTAAACCCCTTGATCTTGAGGATGACTCCCTTGTGCCTGAAGACCTTAGAATGGCCTACAGGATATTAAAGAATACAGGTTATCTCCCGCCAGAGCTTGAGTTGAAAAAAGAGATAGTCTCTTTAAGGGATCTTATAAATACCATTGATGATGACGAAAAGAGGCTCAAAAGATTGAGAGAGCTGAATTTTAAATTAATGAAGTTGAGCATTATGCTTAAAAGACCTGTTAATCTGGATGATTACGAGGAAAGACTTTTTCAGAAGGGACTTGATGAGAATACCGCTCCCTCTACAAAGAGGGGTAGGGGTGTGTAAGAATTAAACCCTGATGGGATTCTGGAACAATATAAAGAGGGACTTCAAGGCAGTATTTGAAAGAGACCCTGCTGCGAGAAATGCCCTGGAGGTGCTTCTCACATATCCAGGGTTTCATGCAATCTTTATCCACAGGATAAGCCATGCCCTCTGGAAGGCGAGGATTCCTGTTATCCCGAGACTTCTTTCTGCAATGGCAAGGTTTATTACAGGTATAGAGATTCATCCCGGGGCAAGGATAGGCCCGGGTTTTTTCATTGATCATGGAATGGGAGTTGTAATTGGGGAGACAGCAGAGATAGGTGAGGACTGCCTTCTCTATCAGGGTGTAACCCTGGGTGGTACCGGAAAGGAAAAGGGAAAGAGACATCCCACACTTGGCAATCATGTGGTTGTTGGAGCAGGTGCAAAGATCCTCGGAAATATAAAGATTGGTGACTATGTAAAGATAGGTGCTAACTCAGTTGTGCTTAAGTCTGTACCTGATCATTCCATTGTAGTTGGCATCCCGGGGAGGGTTATAAAGAAAAAGACCCTGAGATTCATGGATGAGGGAGTGGTAGAGATGCTTGACCATGTCCACATACCTGATCCTGTGGAGGAGAGATTCCATTTTATTGAACAGAAGCTCTCAGAGCTTGAAAGAAAGATAGAGAGACTTGAAGGTAGAGGAGGAAGGATGAGGATTTTCAATACACTTACCGGGAAAAAAGAGGAGTTCATTCCGTTAGAGGATGGTAAGGTAAGGATGTATGTTTGTGGTGTGACAGTTTATGACTACTGCCATGTGGGTCATGCAAGGAGTGCTATTGTCTTTGATGTGATAAGGAGATATCTAAGATACAGGGGCTATGATGTAACCTTTGTGAGAAACTTTACAGATGTAGATGACAAGATTATAAAAAAGGCGGCTGAAGAAGGCATACCCTGGCATGAGGTCTCAAAGAAATATACAGAGGAGTTTTACAAAGATATGGATGCCCTTGGAGTGGAGAGGGCAGATATTGAGCCAAAGGCAACAGAATATATAAATGAGATGATAGAGATAATAAAAGGACTTATTGATAAAGGTCATGCTTATGCAGTAAATGGAGATGTCTATTTCTCAGTCAATTCCTTTCCTGAGTATGGAAAGCTTTCAAAAAGAGACCGCTCAAGCATGCTTGCAGGTGCAAGGGTGGAGATAGATGAGAGAAAGAAGGACCCCATGGACTTTGCCCTCTGGAAGGCATCAAAACCCGGAGAACCTTCATGGCCAAGTCCATGGGGTCCTGGCAGGCCTGGCTGGCATATAGAATGCACTGCCATGTCAATGCGGCATCTCGGTGAGACCTTTGACATCCATGGTGGAGGAGCTGATCTTATATTCCCGCATCATGAAAATGAGATAGCCCAGTCTGAAGCATACAGCGGGAAACCTTTTGCAAGGTACTGGATTCATAATGGATTTATTACGATTGATAAGGAAAAGATGTCAAAGTCCCTTGGGAATATATTTACCATTAAGGAGGTATTAAATAAATACGATCCTGAGGTGTTGAGGTTTTTCCTTCTCAGCACACACTACAGAAGTCCTGTAGAGTTTTCTGAGGATTCATTAAAAGAGGCAGTAAGTTCTCTTGAGAGATTCTATAACACCATGGAAAGGGCTCAGGAATTTCTTGAAAAGGAAAAGACCTCGGTGGAAGATACAGGTGATTTTACGGAATTTAAAGAGGCAATTAAGAGATTTAAAGAGAGATTTCTTGATTCAATGGATGATGACTTTAATACAGCCCTTGCAATTGCTCATGTTTTTGAGCTCCTGAAGGAGCTTAACCGTTTTATTGATAAAAACCCTCATGGTAAGACCGCTCAGGAGCTTGTCAGGAACACCCTGGAGACAATAGCAGAGGCAGGTAAGGTCCTCAATATCTTTCAGAAGACACCGAAAGGGTGGTATCTTGCCCTCATGAGAATGAAGGGAGTTGATATAACAGAGGATTATATAAATGAAATGATAAGATTAAGGGCAGAGGCAAGAAAGGCTAAGGATTTTAAGACCGCTGATGCAATAAGAAAGGAGCTTGAAGAAAAGGGAATTATATTAGAGGACAAGCGTGACAGGACAGAGTGGAAGGTCAGACTTTGAATTAATTTATGGTGTAAACCCTGTAAAGGAGGCACTCAGGTCAGGAAGGGTAAAGGAGTTATATATCTCAGAAAACAGAAAAAAGGGACTTGAGGAACTTTTTGAGATCTGTAAAAAAAGGGCAATCACTGTAAAGACGATGGAGGAGAATTTTTTCAGTACCCGTTTCCCTAAGGGACATCAGGCAGTAGCAGCACTTGTTAGAAAAAAGAGATTCCTTGATACAGGAGAACTTCTTTTGAAGGTAAAAGATAAGGATTCATCAATTATACTCATCCTTGATGAGATAGAAGATCCAAGAAATCTCGGTGCCATACTCAGGGTGGCAGATGCAGGTGGTGCCGATGGCATTATTATCCAGAAATACAGACAGGCTGGTATTTCTTCAGAGGTCATAAAAAGTTCTGCTGGTGCCTATGAATATGTGGACATTGCCGAGGAGAGTAACATTAAATATGCCATAAATTCACTTAAGGAGGAGGGTTTCACCATAATCGGAGCAGAAGCAACAGGAGAGAAGTCCCTCTGGGATACAGATATGAGAGGAAGGATTGGTATAGTCATAGGTTCTGAGGGAAGAGGTTTAAGAAAGACTGTCCTCAGGATGTGTGATGAGACAGTCTTTATTCCCATGATGGGCAATGTGAATTCATTAAATGTTTCTGTTGCCTGTGGAATAATAATATTCGAAGCCATCAGACAGAGACAGTTCAGGGCTATCTAAAGTTGTTTTTTTAAACCTTGACTTGTTATAATATTTTTGCATAAAATACGCCGTTGGACTACGCGTGTTTTCTTTCTGCTTTAAAGCCACCATAGCTCAGCTGGTAGAGCAGCTGATTTGTAATCAGCGGGTCGGGGGTTCGAATCCCTCTGGTGGCTCCATAGGTGAAGCGTAATAGCTATAAAATTATAGCTCGTTACGGATTACGCATAGTGGAGAGGTTCCCGAGCGGCCAAAGGGAGCAGACTGTAAATCTGCCGGCTTATGCCTTCGGAGGTTCGAATCCTCCCCTCTCCATTCATAACGGGTTTGCGGGAGTAGCTCAGCGGTAGAGCGTCGGCCTTCCAAGCCGAGGGTCGCGGGTTCGAATCCCGTTTCCCGCTCCATGCCCATGTAGCTCAG
Source organism: Thermodesulfovibrionales bacterium (assembly GCA_046292975.1). Taxonomy (GTDB): domain Bacteria; phylum Nitrospirota; class Thermodesulfovibrionia; order Thermodesulfovibrionales; family CALJEL01; genus CALJEL01. The sequence goes on along the minus strand of JBKBPW010000105.1, from coordinate 739 downwards.
TTGGCAGAGCACGTCCTTGGTAAGGACGAGGTCACCGGTTCAATCCCGGTCATGGGCTCCATAGTGAAATTGAAGGAGTAAATATTTTATAATAATTTTGCGGATCGAGGGGAAGCCTTGTTTCCCCTTTTGAAATCCAGAATGTGGAGGTACAGATGGCAAAGGCCAAATTTGAGAGAGTAAAGCCCCATGTAAACATAGGTACGATAGGGCATGTAGACCATGGCAAGACCACGCTAACGGCAGCAATAACGAAGGTACTGGCGATGCTTGGCAAGGCTCAATTCAGGCCCTATGACAGCATAGACAACGCACCTGAGGAGAAGGCGAGGGGCATAACGATAAACACAGCGCATGTAGAGTATGAGACTGACAAGAGGCACTATGCGCATGTAGACTGTCCTGGGCATGCTGACTACATAAAGAACATGATAACTGGTGCAGCGCAGATGGATGGGGCGATACTTGTGGTGAGTGCAGCTGATGGGCCGATGCCGCAGACGAGGGAGCACATTTTACTTGCGAGGCAGGTAGGTGTGCCTTATATAGTGGTATACATGAACAAAGTAGACATGGTAGATGATGCAGAGCTACTTGACCTTGTGGAGCTTGAGGTGAGGGAGCTACTGAGCAAGTATGGATTTCCTGGTGACAAGGTACCTGTGATAAGGGGGAGTGCTTTGAAGGCACTTGAGAGTCAGAGCAATGATCCCAATGCGCCTGAGTACAAGAGCATAAT
>JBKBPW010000104.1:0-6260 GCA_046292975.1 Thermodesulfovibrionales bacterium | reverse complement strand
AGAACTATCTTTGCTATGCTCTCTCATAAAACCTTCTTCTCTGTTAAGGAGGTGAATTCTTTATAGTTGACTCCTTTGTTCCCATAACTATTATCATGAGAGGCTCAAATAGACCTATGAGTCTCTTTATATGAATTGTCACTTCCTTTTCATATCTTTCAGCTATTGATAAAAAGGTCTCCTCAAGTCTTCCTGCCTCCTCACCAACTGATACCATTTGACTAAGCAGTGGTGGAAATGCACCCGATTCCCTTAATGGTAGGGCAACTCCCCTTCCTTTTCTTACTCCCTCTTCAAGAGGTTTAAGCCTTTCAGATATTATTCTGTTACAGGTTACCTCTCTTGCAAGCCTAATGGAATCAAGCAGAGGCACGCCACCCTCCAGAAGGCTTCCGAGTGTCCTTGAAAATCTTGCAATAATTAGTCTCATGAATATATCCCTGAGCACAGGGATTTTTAATTTTATGTTATCAATAAACTCCTCTCCTTTGGGTAGTTGAATATAATATCTTAAACCAGCGAAGGTCAATATAACCATACCTCCGAGAACCCACCAGTAGGATGAAAGAAAAGAACTTACTGAAAATACAATCTGCGTGCTGAGGGGTATAACAGAGCCAAGCTCCTCGAACATCTTCTGAAACCGGGGTATAACATAAAACACAATTACACTCAGGGCAACAACACCCACACCTGTTAAAAGCCCTGGATATATTAGTGCTCCTTTAATCTCATCTTTGGTGGATATGTTTATCTCAAGGAATTGCTCAAGTCTTTTTAAGGAAGCCTCAAGACCTCCACTCATTTCACCAGCCCTCACCATGTTTACATACACTGATGAGAACCCCCTGTGTTTTGAGAGGGCCTGAGAAAGGGAGAGACCTTTTTCTATATCTAAATATATATTGGATATAACTTCTCTCATTGCAGGTTTTGCAGAATGTTCTGAAAGTACCCTGAGTGCCCTGTCAAGGCCAAGGCCTGCTTCAAGCAGGCTATGTAATTCCTGTGTAAAAGATAGAATATCCTTTTCAGTTATCCTGTGAAAAAGAAGTTTCTTTTTTGAAACCTCCTTTATCTCAACTGGAATAAGACCTCTTTCCTTAAGGACTTCTTTTTATTAAGGTCAGGAGCCTCCAGGACTTCCTTGGATCTTTCACCTGAGCTATTAATTACCTTTATGCTGAATAAAGGCATTTCACTCTCCGATGACCCTCTTATATATGTAATCTATGTTTCTGAGATAATAATTGAGATCAAAGGCCTTTTCTATATCCTCACTGGTCAGGTATCTGAGTATATCCTTATCAGCGAGCAATAGTTCCTTAAAATCCCTTCTTTGCCTCCAGCTTTCCATGGCATTTCTCTGAACATATTTATATGCCTCCTCTCTTGTAAGTCCCTTCTCTGTAAGCATAAGCAGAATCCTCTGGGAATTGTAAAGATTATAACTGCGAGAGATATTTTCGAGCATCTTTTCCGGGTATACCTGAAGGTCCTTTATTATCCCTGTAAGCCTTGTAAGCATATAATCAATAAGTATTGTGCTATCCGGTATGATAATCCTTTCTACAGAGGAATGGGATATGTCCCTTTCATGCCACAGCGCAATATTATCAAGGCTGGCCATCAGATTTGCCTTCACAACCCTTGCTAGGCCAGATAGATTTTCGCATCCAACAGGATTTCTCTTGTGAGGCATAGCAGAAGAGCCCTTTTGACCTTCTGTGAAGGGCTCTTCTGCTTCAAGGACCTCTGTCCTTTGAAGGTGCCTTATTTCAATAGCTATCTTTTCAATTGATGCTGCTAAGATTGCCATGGCTGATAGATATTCAGCATGCCTGTCCCGCTGCACTACCTGTGTTGCTACTGGTTCTGGTCTGAGACCAAGTTTTTTACAGACCTTTTCTTCTATTTCAACAGGGATATTTGAAAAGGTTCCTACAGCTCCCGAGAGCTTTCCGATACTTATTACATCCCGGGCCCTTTTAAGTCTTTCAAGATTCCTTTGCATATCAGAATACCAGAGACAGAACTTAAGACCGAATGATATAGGTTCTGCATGGACACCATGGGTTCTACCCATACAGATAATATGTTTATATTTCAATGCCTTATCTTTTAATAGTAAAAGTAAATTGTTAACATCATCAATTATGATATCTGCTGCCTCTCTCATAAGGAGACTCAGTGCAGTATCAACAACATCAGAGGATGTGAGACCTTTATGGACATATCTTGACTCAGGTCCTATGGTCTCTGACACCGACTGAAGAAAGGCTATCACATCATGCTTCACAGTTAGCTCTATCTCCTCAATCCGTTTAACATCAAAAGAGGCCTTTTCTTTAATGATTTTGAGGGCATCCTCTGGTATCTCTCCAAGTTCATGCCAGGCCTCACATACCGCTAATTCAACCTCAAGCCATTTTTTAAACTTATTTTCAGCAGACCATAGTTTTGCCATCACAGGCCTTGTATATCGTTCTATCATAATTAAACTCCTTTCTCCAGCCGTTCTATAAGCGGTGCTGGTAACCCGGCCTCTTTCATCTTTTTTTGTGTCTTTTTAAAATCATATTCTAATCTTATAAAATCAATCTCTCTGCCATTAAAGATAACATAACAGGCCCTCGGGTCTCCATCTCTGGGCTGCCCTACACTTCCTGCATTTATGATATATCTACAATTGTCTTTTAAGATACAATGGTTTTCTTTCATCACTGTTAATTCTCCTGAATCTGATCTTTCTACCACAAAGGGATAATGGCTATGACCTATGAAACATATCCTTTCATTGAAATAATAAAAATTAATCTGGGCATCACTTAATGTTAGGATATAATGCCACTTCTCTGGTTCCCTTGGAGATGCATGCACTGTAAATATATCAACCTCATTGTGTCTATATATTGAAACAAAAGGCAGTTTTTTTAAAAATCCTTTTACCTTTTCACTTAAGACAGACCTTGTCCATAATATAGCCTCTCTTGCTATTTCATTGAAATATTCATCAAGCCCGGGGTCTACCACTGCCCGGTCGTGATTGCCAGCAATTATTGATATACATTCTGATCTTAAAATTTCAACAACAACTTCAGGATCAGGACCGTAACCCACTGCATCTCCAAGAAAAATTAAATCTTTAATCCCCCTCTTTTTAGTATCAGAAATTACAACTTCTAAGGCCTCCAGATTGGCATGGATGTCTGATATTACAGCAAGCATCAGGTCTTCTTAATAGTCTCAATCCTGACAGTCTTTGCAATCCTGTCAAGGATGCCATTGATAAAGGCAGGGGAGTCCTGGGAGGCGTATTTCTTTGCAATCTCAATGGCCTCATTTATAGTCACTGGCACAGGGATATCAGGTCTGTAGAGGAGCTCATAGGTGGCAAGCCTCAGGATGTTTCTATCTACTGCTGCCATCCTTTCCATTGACCAGTTTTCAGCCGCAGAACTTATTGTCCTGTCAATTTCATTCAGGTGTTCAAGGGTTCCGTAGAAGATCTCTTCAGCAAAAGAACGGATATCATCTGGTTCCATTCTGATTGACCAGAAGTCCTGAAGGTCTTTTTTATCAGGTACCCTTTGAGTAAAATCATATTGAAAGAGGAGCTGCAATGCACATTTTCTTGCAGTTCTCCTCTTCATAGCCTAAATCTTTTTAAGGACCTGTGCCATTTCAATGGCTGTAAGTGCTGCATCCCATCCCTTGTTGCCAGCCTTTGAGCCTGCCCTTTCAATTGCCTGCTCTATGGTGTCTGCTGTAATAACTCCAAAGGCAACCGGGATACCTGTCTCAAGGCTCACCTGGGCAATACCTTTTGAAACTTCTGCTGCTACATATTCAAAATGTGGTGTAGCACCCCTTATTACTGTCCCGAGACATATAATTGCATCATAAGCATTTTTCTTGGCCATAATCTTTGCTATTAACGGAATTTCAAAGGCACCCGGGACCTTAACAACAACTATTTCTTTTTCATCTGCACCATGTCTTAAAAGACAGTCCTTCGCACCCTCAAGAAGTCTTTCTGTAATAAAGTCATTGAACCTGCTGATCACCACACAAAACCTTAAACCCTTTGCCTGAAGCTCACCCTCAATTATTTTCATAAAGATATCCTCCTTTATACATTTTCAAGAAGATGGCCCAGCTTTTTTTTCTTTGTTTTAAGATAAATAAGGTTCTTTTCATGGGGCTTGATCTCTATTGGCACCCTTTCAACCACCTTCAGACCATAACCCTCAAGTCCTACTATCTTCTTGGGATTATTTGTCATAAGCCTCATATTTCTTACCCCAAGATCAACGAGTATCTGGGCACCTATACCATAGTCCCTGAGGTCTGGTTTAAAGCCAAGCTGTATGTTTGCCTCTACGGTATCAAGCCCTTTATCCTGAAGCTCGTAGGCCTTGAGCTTATTTTCAAGCCCTATGCCCCTGCCTTCCTGCCTCATATAAAGAATAACACCCTTACCCTCTTTTTCAATCATCTCCATTGCCCTGTGAAGCTGTTCTCCGCAGTCACATCTTTTGGAATGAAAGACATCACCTGTAAGACATTCAGAATGAACCCTCACAAGCACAGGCTCATCTGACCTGATCTCGCCTTTAACAAGGGCTATATGAAGATTTGAATCCACATAGTTTGTATAACCAATTGCTGTAAATTCACCGTGTTCAGTAGGAAGCTTTGTTATAGCTACCCTCTTGATAAGTCTTTCTGCCCTCATTCTGTATTTAATGAGGTCTTTAATTGTAACTATCTTTAGATTATGCCTCCTTGCGAAATCCATCAATTCCGGAACCCTTGCCATTGTTCCATCATCATTCATTATTTCACAGATAACACCTGCTGGATAGAGTCCTGCAAGTCTTGCGAGGTCAACAGAGCCTTCTGTATGTCCTACCCTCTGGAGGACCCCACCAGGTTTTGCCTTTAAAGGAAAGACATGTCCTGGTCTAGCGAGGTCTTCTGGTTTTGTCTTCGGGTCTATTGCAGTAAGGATAGTTTTTGCCCTGTCATGGGCAGATATTCCTGTGGTGACTCCCTTTTTTGCCTCTATGGATATGGTAAAGGCTGTTCCGTAGGGCGAGGAGTTTTCATCTGTCATCATTGGAAGTTTGAGCTCCTCCACCCTTTCCGGGGTCAGGCTCAAACATATCAAACCCCTGCCATATTTTGCCATAAAGTTTATTGCCTCAGGGGTTACTTTTTCTGCAGCCATGCAAAGATCACCCTCGTTTTCTCTATCCTCATCATCTACAAGGATAATCATCCGTCCTTTTTGAAGCTCTTCTATTGCTTCATCAATTGAGTTAAATTTATACTCCATCATTTACCTCCTAATCAGCAAGACTTGAACCTTGCCTTTTTATAGCAGGTAAGGCCTCAAGATATTTAATAACATACTTTCCTATTATATCAGCTTCAAGATTAACCCTGTCACCAGGCCCTTTAAAACCAAGGGTTGTAAGCTTTGCAGTATGGGGTATGATAACAAGGCTAAAGTAGTCTTTAAAAACCTCCACCACTGTAAGGCTTATGCCATCAACAGCCACAGAGCCTTTTGGCACAAGGTATTTCATAAAATCTTCTGGTGCCAGGACCTCAAAATATATAAAATCCCCTCTTTGCTGTCTTGTTTTGATTATACCAGTGCAGTCAATATGGCCTGTTACAAAATGACCACCAAAGGAACCGCCTGCCTTTAATGCAGGCTCAATATTTACCCTTGCTCCTTGGGAAAGCTCTTTAAGGTTAGTTGTCCTCATGGTCTCCTCAGAAAGATCAAAACCCAGTATCCCATCTTTTTTGTCAACTACTGTAAGGCAGACTCCATTTATAGCAATACTGTCACCAATAGAGGCATCCTCTCCAACAGAGGTTTTAACATACAGGCTGCTTCCTGAGCCCTTTTTTATGAAAGAGCTCACTGTTGCAAGCTCAACCACTATACCTGTAAACATTATTTACCAACTGATATATGGAAATTATAGGTTTGCTCATAGATGTCAAAGAGATTCACTGTCTCTGTCCAGGATGTCTCAATCTCGTATCTTCCTCTCTCCCCTCCTATTGATACATCTGTCTCCGCAATTGGTATGCCAATCTCCTCCGCATATTTCATGACCTCTGGAAGTATCTTTTCCTGCTGTTCCTCAAACTTAGCAACATCCTGTAATTTGCCGATAGAAGACTCACCCAAGAGGTTAAACCTCTTTTATTCGCCTTCTTAATGTCTTTTAAGAATT
>JBKBPW010000103.1:0-6361 GCA_046292975.1 Thermodesulfovibrionales bacterium | reverse complement strand
CCCTGACCATTAACAACAAAACCGTGCGTGAGGACTGTACTGTAGGGAGCCCTGTCACGGGTGCCTGTTGATAAAATAAGGGAACTCTGAAACCATCCCCTGTGCTGATCACTTCCTTCAAGATACATATCAGAAGGCCATGAGAGTCTGCTGTCGGTGTCAAGCACAGCAGCGTGGCTCACACCTGACTCAAACCAGACATCAAGGATATCCATTTCCTTTTTAAAGGAGCTATTACCACATTCTTCACATCTACTGCCTTCTGGAAGGAAGGTCTCTAGGGGTTCTGTAAACCATATGTCAGAACCTCCACGGGATATGAACTCAAGGGTCTTTTTAAAGAATCTCTCATCCTTGAGAGGAGCACCGCATCTCTCGCAGGTAAGGAGTGTTATAGGTACACCCCAGGAACGCTGTCTTGAGATACACCAGTCTGGCCTGTGAAGCATCATGTTATAAATCCTGTCCCTTCCCCAGGCTGGTATCCATCTTACCTTCTCTATCTCTTCAAGACATTTATTTCTGAGGGCATTCTTTTCCATTGATATAAACCATTGCTCAGTAGCCCTGAAGATTACGGGCCTCTTGCATCTCCAGCAATGAGGATAAGAATGGGTATATCTTTCTTTATAAAGAAGGGCTCCTTTTTCTTCAAGTATCCTGATTATCCTCTCATTTGCCTTAAAGACAAACTCTCCCTTGAGGTCTCCTGCCTCTTCTGTAAAATTTCCTCTGTCATCAACAGGTGCATATATGGGAAGCCCGTATTTGAGGCCAACTGCATAGTCCTCCTCACCATGACCGGGTGCTATATGAACAATACCTGTCCCCTCAGAGATATCAACAAAATCAGCAAGGACAACTGTACTCAATCTATCAATAAAGGGATGCTCTACTTTTATACCTTCAAGTTCTGAGCCCTTTACATCAAGAACACACCTGCCCATGAGATTGAGCTTCTGCCTCCTGTCTTCTGAAAGTGTAGAGGCAAAGATCGTGACACTACTGTCTTTCTCTATCCCTATATACCTGATTTCTGGATGAACTGCAAGGGCAAGATTAGCTGGAAGCGTCCAGGGCGTGGTTGTCCAGATGATTAAATAGACCGGGATATCACTTAGTTCAGGAAAAACCCTTTCTACATCCCGAGCAGTGATCCTGAATCTTACATAGATTGAAGGCGACTCCTTCTCATTGTATTCAACCTCTGCCTCTGCAAGGGCTGTGACACAGGAGGGACACCAGTGAACAGGCTTTTTCCCTTTATAAACATTTCCCCGCTTAACAAATTCAAAGAACTCCTTTATAATAGCTGTCTCGTAATGAGGATCCATCGTGAGATAGGGTCTGCTCCAGTCACCAAATACACCGAGTCTCACAAATTCATCCCTCTGGATCTTTACAAATTCCTCAGCATATTCCTTGCAGAGCTTTCGTTTTTCAAGCACAGAGACCAATGCCTTCTTCTCACCGAGATTCTTATCCACCTGCAGTTCTATAGGAAGTCCATGACAGTCCCATCCAGGGACAAAGGGAGCATAATAACCCTTCATGGTCTTATACTTTATTATTATGTCTTTGAGGACCTTATTCAGGGCATGACCCATATGGATATGACCATTTGCATAAGGAGGTCCATCATGAAGGATATAGGTCTTTGACCTGTCCCTCAATTGCATTTTTTCATAAATTTCATTTTCCTTCCAGAACTTAAGTATCTCCTTTTCCCGCTCTGGAAGGTTTGCCTTCATGGGAAAATCTGTCTTTGGAAGATTTAAAGTATCTCTGTAATCCATTACTGTTCTCAAATCATCTCTTTCTGATCGCAAGTTTATTAAGGGCATTAATATAGGCCTTTGCAGAGGCAACTATTATATCAGTATCAGCACCCTGCCCTCTTACAGTATGACCACCTTCTTCAAGTGTAACAGTAACCTCACCAAGGGCATCTGTCCCCCCGGTGATGCTCTTTACCTCAAACTTTAAAAGCTCACTCTTTGTCTCGGTTATAGAGGCAATAGCCCTGTAAACAGCATCAACAGGCCCATCACCCTGCTCGATCCTCTCCACGACCTTATCATTTATACCGAGCCTTATCCTTGCAGTGGGCTTTACATTTGTCCCGCTCGTTACAGAAAGGTCAAGGAGTCTGTAGACCTCTGGAATCCTTGAGACCTCCTCTGAAACAAGGGTCTCTATGTCTTCATCAAATATATACTTTTTCTGATCAGCCAGTCGCTTGAATCTCTCAAAGGCCCTGTTAAGTTCTTCCTCTGAAAGACGGTATCCAAGCTCTTCAAGTCTCGTCTTGAAGGCATGCCTTCCTGAATGTTTTCCCAGGATAAGTTTTGACTGAGGTATTCCCACATCCTCAGGCCTCATTATCTCATAGGTTGATCGCTCCTTAAGGAATCCATCCTGATGAATACCAGCCTCATGGGCAAAGGCATTTGCACCCACAATTGCCTTGTTCGGCTGTACAACCATCCCTGTAATCTTAGAGACAAGTCTGCTTGTCTTATAAATCTCCTGGGTTATTATCCTTGTATCAGCCTCAAAGTATCTGGGTCTTGTCTTCAAGGCCATTACTATCTCTTCCATTGCAGCATTACCAGCCCTCTCACCAATACCGTTTATGGTACATTCAACCTGACCAGCACCCTTAAGTATTGCTGTAAGGGAATTGGCAACAGCAAGGCCAAGGTCATTGTGGCAATGAACCGAGATAACAGCCTTATCTATATTTGTTACTTTATTTTTTATGTACTCAATCAATTCACCAAATTCCTGAGGTATAGCATATCCAACAGTGTCAGGGATATTTACGGTCTTTGCCCCTGCCTGAATAACTGCCTCAAGGACACGGCAGAGATAATCCCAGTCAGAACGGGTGGCATCCTCTGCAGAGAATTCCACATCATCAGTATATTGTCTTGCCTTCTTTACTGCCCTCACTGCAGCCTCAAGGACAGCCTCCCTTGAGAGTCTGAGTTTATACTGCAGATGAATATCTGATGTGGCAATAAAGGTATGAATACGCCTTGATTCCGCAGGGCTCAAGGCCTCTGCTGCCCTTTCAATATCTTCATCCCTTGCCCTTGCAAGACCTGCAATAGTTACACCCTTTATCTCAGAGGCAACCCTTCTTACAGCCTCAAAATCCCCTGGGGAGGCAATGGGAAAACCTGCCTCAATAATATCAACTCCAAGCCTCTGAAGCTGTCTTGCTACCTGAAGTTTTTCATCAACATTCATTGAGGCACCAGGAGATTGCTCACCATCCCTGAGTGTTGTATCAAAGACCTTTATTATTCTCATTAACCTTCCTCTTTTTTCTGATTATTATAAACATATTTTCAATTATACCAACAATGAGGTATGCCATTGCAAATACAAATAGTGCAACAGGTGGATGTATCACTATGACAAGCATTACAAGGATGAAACCGAGGAGAAACCAGAGGGGTCTTTTGCTGCGGAGATTGATCTCCTTCAGGCCATGGAATCTGAGGGTACTCACCATAAAAAAAGAACATATTGCTGTCAGCAAAAGGGCATATATATTCTTTTCAGGAGGATAATCATGAAATTGATAATAAAAAATTACCAAGGATGCAATAATGGTTGCTGCAGCAGGTATGGGCATACCTGTAAAGGCCTTTGATTGTCCTGGTGCTGTCTGGACATTGAACCTTGCAAGCCTCAAGGCACCACAGGCAAGAAAGAAGAATGAAAAGGCCCAGCCAAGTCTTCCAAAATCCTGCAGTGTCCATCTGTAAATAAGGATAGCAGGTGCTGCACCAAAGGCAATAAGGTCAGCGAGGGAATCAAGCTCCACACCAAATCTTGATGATGCACCTGTTGCCCTTGCAACAAAGCCATCAAGACCATCAAATATATTTGCAATCACTATTGCCCAGGCAGCATGGACATAATTTCCTCTCATTGTAGCAACAATGCTGAGAAAACCAAAAAACATACCTACAAGGGTGAGCATATTAGGGAGTATGTACATACCCTTTTTCATCTTATCCTTCCAATAATAGTCTCTCCTGCTTTAACCCTGTCTGAAGGCTTCACAGTTATCTCTGTATCAGAAGGTAAATATACATCAAGCCTTGAACTGAATTTTATAATTCCATACCTTTCACCCAGTCTGAGCCTGTCACCTTCCTTGACCCTGCATACTGCCCTTCTTGCAATAAAACCTGCCACCTGCCTTACAAGGATATCACCATAAGAGGTCTCAAGTACCATCTCTATATTTTCATTCTTTAATGATGCCTCATCCCTGTAGGCAGCAAGGAACCTTCCTCTGTTGTGAATTACCTTTCTTACAATTCCATCCTGAGGAGAGCGATTCACATGGACATCAAGGGGAGACATGAAGATGCTCAACTGCCAGACATCCTTCTTGAGATACCTGTCCTCAAAGCTCTTTCTTATAAGTATTACCTTTCCATCAGCAGGTGCAACAAAGATACCCTTCTCAGATGGAGGGGTCCTCTCAGGGTCTCTAAAAAAAAAGACCATAAAAAGAAAGAGCAGTACACTCAGAGAAAAAGGAAGGGTCAGTCCTCCAGCAAAGAAAAGGCCTGATAGAAAGAAAAAACCTCCTATAAAAGGATAACCCTCGGGAGCAAGTCTTATCATGCCTTTGATTTATCTACGAGTTTATCCCTCTTAAGCCATGGCATCATAGCCCTGAGCCTTGAGCCAACCTCTTCTATTGGATGCATCTCTCCCCTTCTTGTTAATGCATTGAAGACAGGCTTGTTTGCCCTGCATTCAAGGACCCATTCTCTTGCAAACTCTCCTGACTGTATCTCCTTAAGAATCTTCTTCATCTCAGCCTTCACATTCTCATTTATGATCCTCGGACCCCTTGTGAGGTCTCCATACTGTGCGGTATTGCTTATAGAATAGCGCATGGTGCTTATACCGCCTTCATAAATAAGGTCTGCAATGAGTTTCACCTCATGAAGGCATTCAAAATAAGCCATCTCTGGTGAATAGCCTGCCTCCACAAGGGTCTCATAGGCAGCAGTTATAAGTGAAGTGAGTCCACCACAGAGGACAACCTGTTCTCCGAAAAGATCAGTCTCTGTCTCTTCCCTGAATGTTGTCTCTATAATACCTGCCCTTCCACCACCAATGGCAGAGGCATAGGCAAGGGCAATCTCCTTTGTATTTCCCGATGGGTCCTGATGCACTGCTATAAGGCAGGGTACTCCACTGCCTTTTGTATATTCAGACCTCACAAGATGACCGGGGCCTTTTGGTGCAACCATAAAGACATTTGTATCAGGTGACGGAACAATCTGACCATAATGGATATTAAAGCCATGGGCAAAGGCAAGATAGGCGCCTCTTTTCATATAAGGCTGGATATCTGTCTTATATATATCTGCCATATATTCATCCGGTAGCAAAAGCATAATGATATCAGCAACCTTTGTAGCCTCAGGTGGTGTCATTACCTGAAAATTTGCCTTTGTTGCCTTTTCCCAGCTTAAGCCCTTTCTCACACCAATAATTACATCCATGCCACTTTCACGAAGATTATTAGCATGGGCATGTCCCTGACTGCCGTATCCCATAATGGCGATCTTCTTCCCCTTCAGGATAGAGATATTTGCATCCTTATCATAATAAATCTTAACCATCAGTACCTCCTCTCATTCATTGCTTATTATATTATATCTAAAAGATACCTTTGTCTCTCCCTCTAAAGTGGCCTTCACAGAACAGTATTTCTCCATTGACAGCTCCACTGCCCTCTTCACAGCCTCCTCAGATAGATTCTTTCCCTTAAGTCTGAATTCTATGGTTATATCAGTAAATCTCTTTGGATGTTCCTCTGCCTTTTTACCATCTATAATTATCTCAAGCCCTTCAAGCTCCTGCTTCTTTTTCTTGAGGATTGATACCACATCCATTCCCGTGCATCCACCAAGACCTATGAGGAGGAGTTCCATGGGCCTTGGTCCTGTGTCCTCACCTCCGAATTCTCTATTTCCATCCATAACAATTGCATGGCCTGTCTCCGATTCACCAACAAACTGCAGACCCTTAACATATGTGACCTTTGCCTTCATAACCTACCTCCGTAGAAATTGATACTGAAAATTATATCTTTAACACAACCTCTCATGGCCTGAATCTATTCTTAATATTTGAATATCCTAACAAAAAGCCTTATAACATAACAAGGGTTTTATGGCTACTGTAAATTGCCGAATAAACTTTAAGCTTAAGGCTGACCCCGCACCCACTGCAGACGGAACGGCCGTGCGAGCAGGACAAGGCTTTGCCATCTGCAGTGGGTGCGGGGAGGCTGAAGGCTATAGGTGTAGTAACA
>JBKBPW010000102.1:0-6383 GCA_046292975.1 Thermodesulfovibrionales bacterium | reverse complement strand
AGCTATCAAAGGTGTATCTTGTATATTATAATGATGGACAAGAAAGGCTAAGCGAGATTCCTGCAAAGGTGGAAAAGATAATAGAACGACTCAAACTAAAAAACTTATTCCCTAAAATATTGTGAAGTTACGGTTCTAATATTATTCATTGTCCTTACCCTCCTTGCAGGAGGTGGCTTGAGTTATGTGTTTTTATTTAATAAGAAATCAGCTACTTCTGAGACTGAGCAAAAGAAACCAGCACAGAAGTCAGCCCTTATTGCCCTTGACCCCTTTGTGCTTAATCTCCTTGAGCAGGGAAGGTTCCTGAAGGTCTCCATGCAGTTTGAGATATCTGACGAGACCCAGAGAGAGTTTGTTCAGTCAAGGATACCCCAGCTCAGGGATGCAATAATCACACTTGTAAGCAGTAAGTCTGTTGAATCCATTGCAAGCCCTGAGGGAAAGATACTGCTCAAGGATGAGATTCTCCTCAGGGCAAATCAGATTATGGAAAAGGATGTCTTCAAGAACCTTTATTTCACAGAATTCGTGATGCAATAGGTGTAATTATGAGCAGGATACTCTCACAGGAAGAGGTAGAGGCATTACTTAAAGGTGTACAGACAGGTAAGATAAGCACAGAGGCGAAGAAAAAAACCTTTGAGGTTAAGCCCTATGATTTTCTTCAGGCTCCAAGACCTTTGAGAGGATTACCCGGTCTTGACAGGATATGCCAGAAGTTCGGAGTACTCCTGAAAAATTCCCTCTCCACACTCCTTTATAAATCTATTGATGTTATTACAAGGCCTTCTGAGCAGATAAGATTCAATGAATTTGTAAAGATGGTGCCTGTGCCATCAAGTGTAAATGTCCTTAAGCTCAATCCCTTTAATGGAAGTGGTCTATTTATTATGGAACAGTCCCTTGTCATTGCACTTGTAGAATTATTTTTTGGAAGTCACAAGGTAAGACTCCAGAAGATGGAACCAAGAAGCTTTACATCAATGGAGGAGAGGGTTATAAAGAGGATTGTTCTTCTGGTGAGTAATGATCTTGCCCAGGCGTGGAAGGATCTCCTTATTCTCAATCCTGAATTTACAGGATTTGATACCACTGTGGAGTCCACTGGCATTGCCACCCCATCCGAGTTAGTCATTAAGGTAGAGTTTCAGATAAGTATAGATGAGTTTTCTGGTAAGGCATTCTTGACTATCCCCTTTTCAGTTATAGAACCCTTTGCTGATCAGATAATCAAAAAACTCCTGAGATAAAGGATGAGGAATGGATAAGGGTTCTTAAGGAGGCAATCCTTGATTCAGAGCTTGAAGTGGTTGCAGAGCTTGCGAGACTGGAATTTACCTTTGGAGAGATTCTTAACCTCAAACCTGGAGATGTGATAAATCTCGGTGTGGGGGTAAATGATGAGCTCCCTGTAAGAATAGAGGGAGTAAAAAAATTTAGAGGAGTGACTGGAAGTAGCAGGGGAAGTCAGGCTGTAAGGATAACAGCCTTATATTAAAAATCTCTGGAGGAGAAATGGTAGAAAAGACATTAACTGAAACAAAAAGTTCACAGAAAGACCTTGATTTCCTTCTTGACATACCCCTTGAGATTACAGTTGAGCTTGGGAGGGCAAGGATGCTTATAAGGGATCTCCTTCAACTCGGACAGGGTTCTATCCTTGAGCTTGACAAGATGGCTGGAGAACCTCTTGAGATACTTGTGAATAACAGACTCGTTGCAAGGGGAGAGGTTGTTGTTGTGAATGACAAATTCGGCATCAGGCTTACAGAGGTGATAAGTCCACAGGAGAGGATAAAGCAACTGAAATGATGGACTCCTATATCCAGATGCTCTTTGCCTTCGGTGCAGTGCTCGGACTTCTTCTGATATTTTATGGGTTTGCAATAAGGAGAAGGCAGGCAGAAAGAGGTCTAATCAATATAATTGCATACAGGGTTCTCGATGCAAAAAGGGGGGTGGCAGTGGCAGTTATGAAGATCGGGGAAGAACTCCTTTTTATAGGTGTTACCTCAAATGATATGAAGGTTCTTAAGACATTACCGGAAAGAGAGGTCAGAGGTCAGAAATCAGAAGTCAGAATACAGAAGCCAGAGGTTCGACATCCTGATCATGAGTTCAGTTTTACAGCCTCTGATTTCCGAGATCTGACCTCTGCTATAAGGAAGAGGCTCAATGAAGATAACTGATCCAGCAATAGAGGTATTTATCTTAATAGGGGCACTTTCATTTATTCCTTCCATACTCGTGATGTTTACATCCTTTACAAGGATTGTGGTTGTCATGAGTATCCTGAGGCAGGCACTGGGAAGCCCGAATCTTCCACCAAATTCTGTAATTATAGGCATATCACTCTTTCTCACCTTTTACATAATGAGTCCAACCATTGATAAGGTAACAGCAGAGGCTATAATGCCTTATTTCAAGAAAGAGTTAGCAATAGATGAGGCCCTTAAAAGGGCAGAGCCTGATATAAAGGCCTTTATGTTAAGGCAGACAAGGGAAAAAGACCTTGCACTCTTTGTGAAACTTTCAAAGGAAAAGGTTCCATCAAGACCTGAGGATTTGCCAATAAGGGTTGTTGTTCCTGCCTTTGTTATAAGTGAACTCAGCACCGCCTTCAAGATAGGATTTCTCATTTATCTTCCCTTCCTTGTTATAGACATGATAGTGAGCAGCATACTTCTTTCAATGGGTATGATGATGCTTCCACCTGTGCTGGTATCAATGCCCTTCAAGCTTCTTCTTTTCGTTATGGTTGATGGATGGAATCTTATCGCTGCTTCGATTGTGAGGAGTTTTCAATGACAGTGGATATTGTGAGGGACATAGCAGGTGAGGTTCTCAAGACCGTGCTTTTGGTATCAGGGCCTGTGCTTATGGTGAGCCTTGTTATTGGATTACTTGTGAGCCTTTTTCAGGCAGTAACACAGATACAGGAATTTACCCTTGTGTTTGTGCCAAAGATAGTTGCGGTATTTTTATGCGTATTTTTAATGCTTCCATGGATGGCAAGGGTTCTTATTACATTTACCATAAATCTCATGGAAAAGATCCCGGGGATGGTGAAATAGATGGAGATAAAGCCTCAGGAGTTTATTGATTTTGTATTGATACTGCTCAGGGCAGGTATTATTATGACCCTCCTTCCCATATTTGGAAGCAAAAACCTGCCAGCACAATTCAGGATAGGTTTTATTATTGCCCTTTCTTTTCTCCTTACACCCCTTATTGATATAAAGGTCTCTCAGGGAGATATTCCATTGATAATAATCTCAGAGGTCATTGCAGGGCTTGTCATGGGTATAATTGCCAGGTCAGTATTCATGGTAGCAGAGATGGCGGGTCAGGTGATGAGCAACACAATGGGTCTTTCAATGGCAACTGTCTTTGATCCTGAGGCAGGCTATTCCACAGAGGTATCAAGACTCTTCTGGATAATTACCATATTTATATTTTTTGTCTCGGGTATCCACAGGGATGTGGTATATATATTTGTCAAGAGTTATGAGCTTATCCCTCCCGGAAGGTTATCCTTCACGGGTGCAATTGAAGACCTTATATCCTTTGGAGGGAATATCCTGAGGATGAGTCTCAAGATGGCATCTGGTGTGGTAGTTATCATGCTTGCCATAAATATCATGATGGGATTTATATCAAGGTCTGTGCCTCAGATGAATGTCTTCTTTGTTGCCTATCCCGTTTATATTGGCATAGGTCTTTTTGTAATGTTTATTTCTCTGCCTGCCTATATGTATTTTTCTGGTGCCTCCTTTGATTTGATGAAGGAGCAATTAGTGAAATCCCTGTATTTGATGAGGAGATGAGATGCCTGACTTTGAAGAAAGAACCCAGGAGGCTACCCCGCGGAAAAGACAGAGGGCGAAGGAAAAAGGACAGGTTGCCAGAAGCAGGGAGCTTATATCAATAGCAGCAGGAGGTGGAATACTCCTGAGTCTTTTTGTATCAGGAGAAAAGTTCATGGCAGGTCTTTCAGGGTTTCTTTCAGACTCTCTCATGTTTCAATACGGAACAGAACCACTGGAGGTTATAAGAAAGACTGGTAGTGATATGTTCTTTCTTGTGATTCCTCTTCTTTCAATCAGCCTTTCAATAGCATTTCTGGCTGGTTTTCTTCAGGGAGGAATTGTCCTTAAGTCAGTTGAAATGGATATGGACAGGATAAATCCTGTGAGTGGTCTTAAAAGGCTTTTCTCCCTGAGGGGTATATTTGAATTTCTTAAAGGTCTTACAAAATTCCTGATAGGAGGCCTGGTACTTTATCTTGTAATCAGAAAGTTTCTTCCAGATGTCTCAAATATGCCATCCATTGCCTTTGAGGATATACAGAGGGATGGTCTTATGATTCTTAAAAAGGCAACCATGGCAATATTCATTACATTTTTAAGCATCGCAATTATTGATTTAATTTTTGAAAGGTTCAGGTTTGAGAGGTCTTTAAGGATGACAAGGCAGGAGCTCAAAGAAGAGTTCAGGGAGACAGAGGGTGACCCTCTTATTAAGGCAAGGATCAGGAGTATCCAGCGAGAGCTTGCAAGGAAGAGGATGCTTCAGGAGGTCCCAAAGGCAACTGTTGTGATTACAAACCCCACACACATTGCTGTTGCACTCCTTTATAAAAAGGAGATGCCAGCACCAAAGGTTGTTGCCAAGGGAGCAGACGCTATTGCAGAGAAGATAAAGGAGATAGCGAGGCATCATGGAGTCCCTCTATATGAAGATAAGGCACTTGCAAGGGCACTTTTTAAATTGAAACTGGATTCCTATATACCCGAGGAGCTTTATAAGGCAGTGGCAAAGATTATTGCCTATATTTACAGGCTCAGGGGTGTGGCATGACTGCAGCAGATTTACTTCAAAAACGTTCTGACATAGTGATTGTCACTGCTATTGTGGGTATCATTGGAGTGATGATACTTCCTGTGCCTCCTTTTGTGCTTGACCTTCTTTTAACACTTTCCATCTCCCTTTCCATAGTCATAATAATCTCAAGTATATTTATAAAAAAGCCCCTTGATTTTTCAGCCTTTCCAACAATACTTCTTGTGGCAACCCTTTACAGACTTGCCCTTAATATTGCATCAACAAGGTTGATCCTTCTCAGGGGTCATGAGGGTCCCCATGCCGCAGGTGAGGTCATAAAGTCCTTTGGAAATTTTGTTGTTGCGGGTAATTATGCTGTTGGAATGATCGTATTTCTTATACTCGTGATTATTAATTTTATAGTCATAACAAAGGGCTCCGGCAGGATTGCAGAGGTGGCAGCAAGATTCACCCTTGATGCAATGCCTGGAAAGCAGATGGCTATTGATGCAGACCTGAATGCAGGGATTATTGATGATGCAGAGGCAAGAAGAAGAAGGGCGCTCATTGCACAGGAGGCAGACTTTTATGGAGCCATGGATGGTGCAAGCAAATTTGTAAGGGGTGATGCAATAGCAGGTCTTATTATCACAGGAATAAATATCATAGGTGGCCTTTTAATAGGCATGCTACAGCAGGGTCTTCCTCTGAATGAGGCATTGAGGACATACACGATACTTACAATTGGTGATGGTCTTGTAGCCCAGATACCAGCACTCCTTGTCTCCACCTCTGCAGGCATAGTAATCAGTAGGGCTGGAACAGATACAGATCTGGGAAAGAACATGATATCACAGCTCTTTATGAATTCCAGGTCACTCTGGACAGCCTCGGGACTGTTATTTATATTTGGCATAATCCCTGGATTACCACATCTGCCATTCTTCATGCTTTCCATTGCAACAGGAGCCCTTGCCTATGTGGTAACCAGACCTTCTGAGGAGGTATTGCCATCAGAACCTGTACAAAAAGAGAGCCCTCCGGAATCCTTCATAGAAATAGAGCCAATGACCTTTGAGATAGGATATGGACTTGTAAGCCTTGTTGAGGGAGAGGCCCCTCTTCTTGGAAAGATAAAGGCAATGAGAAGGCAGCTTGCACAGGAATTTGGCTTTGTTATTCCATCAATCCATATAAAGGATAATCTCCAGCTCAGACCTCATGAATATTCCTTTTATATAAGGGGAATAGAGGTGGCAAGGGCAGAGGTAATACCAGGACATTATCTTGCTGTTTCTGCTGAGAATGCAGAAAGGCTCAGGGGTATCCCCACAAAAGAGCCTGCCTTTGGCATACCCGCCTACTGGATAGAGGAATCAGAGGTGGAAGAGGCACGATCAAAGGGTTATATGGTTGTTGACATCCCTACTGTGATAGTTACACATATCACAGAATTAATCAAGTCTCATTCATGGGAACTCTGTAATTTGCCGATAGAAGACTTACCCAAGAGGTTAAACCTCTTTTATTCGCCTTCTTAATGTCTTTTAAGAATT
>JBKBPW010000101.1:0-6446 GCA_046292975.1 Thermodesulfovibrionales bacterium | reverse complement strand
TTTTCCTTTACGAGTGATGCAATAAATACTGCTATCATCACGACGATAAAAAATCTGAGTTCAAATAAGAGGGCCTTGAGATTTATATTCATGTGCGGCTTCTGTCTTTTCTTAAGGATGTTAAGAAGAATAACTGTTATGCCAAGCAGGAACATAGCAAGGGTGCTGAGCATAAAGGGCGCACCGAGTATGGCACCCACTGCTATTGCCTCTTTGTGCTCTGCCTTTCCAGCAATGAGGGCAATTACAGGGATCATGGTCTCTGGAAGGGCAGTTCCTACTGCTGCAAGGAGGCTCCCTGCTGTTGCATGGGAGAGATTGAACCTGTCACCAAGGCATTCCACACCATTTGCAAAGAGTTCACATCCTCCAAGAATTATGACCATCCCTGTAAGAAGGCCAATTATAATAAAAGGATAAGAAGGTGAGACACCTCCATGACCTGCCTTATAAAAATAAATTGATATAGCTGTTATCAGTGAAAGTCCTATGATCAGGATCAGATATTTTTTCATTTAAATATTTTAACATAACAATAAGATGAAGAATTATATCCTCAGCGAATATGGTTCATGGTCTGTGCTTTTATTTAGTTTTCTTAGCGGTATAATCTTAGCACAGAGGATAGAGCTTAGCCTGTTTCTGACCTTTTCTGGTTTGTGCCTTTTTATAAACTCCAAGCAGGCATATGTGATATGGCAGAGACTCGGGCAGAAGGAGGCCTTTATTGTTTTTATCGCACAAATCCTTACAGGGCTTATTATGTTTATTTTTTCTATGGGAGCAGCTGTATTCAGGCTTTATCCTCTGGCATCAATACCATTAATATATCTTCTTTTCCTTAGATATTCAGGAGAACACAGCATCTTTACAGAAATAGCAGGATTCCTTACATTGTGTCTTGCCTCTCCTGTTACTTATTTTTCTTTAACTGAAGAGATAAACCTTATGCTTTACATTATCATATCCTTATTTTTCATTGCCGGGGTGTTTAAGGTAAGGGTGCAGTTAAAAAGAGGTATCAGGGAGAGGATATTAATGATACTTTATTTAATTTTTCTTCTTATCCTGTCCTTGACTTTTCATATAAGACCATGGATTTTCACTCCACTCATTGACAATCTCATCTTCAGTCTCACCCTCTATCGTGTGAGGCTTAAGGTAACAGGCTGGATCGAGGTAGCAAAAGGAATCCTCTTTCTCCTGCTTCTATATTCCGAAACTTGCCGATAGAGATTAGGCTTAAGGCTTAAGTTGGTGAAGCGGTGAATTGGTGAAGAGGCCCATTCACCTATTCACCCATTCACCTATTCACCCCTATCGCTCTGTAGTATAATTAATAATGCCTGAAAAAAGTAGTTCAAATCCCTCAAAAAGCAGGATACTTGTCAGAGGTGTAAACTGGATTGGTGATGCGGTGATGACCATACCTGCACTCAGGGCCTTAAGAAGGCATTTTAAAGAAAGTGAGATAAGCCTTCTGGTGAAGCCCTGGGTGGCTCCTCTTTTTTATGACAGTCCCTATAGTGATAACCTTATACTTTATCCTTCAGAGGCAAATTCTTTAAGGGAAAAATGGAGATTTGCAAGGTCCCTCAAAAAAGAAGGATTTTCAAAGGCAATACTCTTACAGAATGCCTTTGATGCTGCCTTTATAGCCTTTGTTGCTCAGATACCTGAAAGGATTGGCTATGCCAGAGATTTGAGGGGTTGCCTTCTCACTGAGAGGATTCCTTACAGTGGTGAAGACAGAAGGCTTCACCACATCGATTACTATCTGGAACTCCTCAGACGTGCTGGTATCCCTGCTGAGTATTCAAGGCCATGGATAAAACTTTCCCTCTTTGAGAGGCTTGAGGCAAGAAGAAGGCTTTCTTCCCTTAAAAGACCGATACTTGCCATAAATCCTGGTGCAGCCTATGGCTCTGCAAAGAGGTGGTTTCCTGAGAGATTTTCTCGCGTAGCAGATGCCTTTATGACATTTACAGATGGCAGTGTGGTGCTTCTTGGTGGAGACAGGGAGATAGAAATAACAAAGGATATCAGAAAGAATATCAAGGGTGAGGATATAATGATCCTTACAGGTAAGACAAACCTCAGGGAATTGATAGCAATAATATCAGAGTGTGAGCTACTGCTCAGTAATGACTCCGGTCCGATGCACATAGGCTATGCGGTGGGCACACCTCTGGTGGCACTCTTTGGTTCAACCTCTCCAGACCTGACAGGTCCAAGGGGATTCCTGGATATAGTGATAAAAAAAGACACTCCCTGCAGCCCCTGTTTTAAGAGAACCTGTGAGGAGATGGCCTGCATGGAGGCTATAGAAGTTGAGGAGGTCTTTGAAGCTATAAAGAGCTTGATCCCCTCTCATAAGGCAGTGTTTTTTGACAGAGACGGGACTCTATGCAAAGACACAGGTTATCTTAATGACCCTTCAAGACTTGAGGTATTTGAGGATATAAAGGAATTGAGGAGACTCAGGGAGGCTGGTTTTAAATTAATAGGTGTGACAAATCAATCTGGTATTGCAAGAGGCATAGTGGATGAAAAGAATGCGAAGCAGATAAATTCAGTATTTATAGAAAGATATGACTTTGATGATTTTTATTATTGCCCCCATCATCCAGATGAGCATTGTGAATGCAGAAAGCCTGAGCCAGGTATGCTCCTCAGGGCAAGGGCAGAGCATAATATTGATTTTAAGGGTTCCTGGGTGGTTGGAGATAAGGAATCGGATATCCTGCTTGCAAAGGCAGTTGGTGCAAGGACTGTACTTGTAAAGACAGGTGAGTTGAAGGGACATCAGGAGGCAGACTATATGGCAGAGAATCTCACTGAAGCAGTAAGGATTATTTTAAGAGAGAGTTGATTTGTTATGCCTGTTGTTTATGATACAATAAATTGTGGCAAGAATCCTCCTTACAAATGATGATGGTATCCATGCCCCTGGCATAAAGGCCCTTTACAATACCTTTAGGAACATTGCAGAGGTCTATATTGTTGCGCCAGACAGGGAACGTTCTGCCTCAAGCCATTCCCTTACACTTCACAGGCCGCTTAAGGTCTCAGAGATTGGAGAAAGGATTTACAGTGTAAATGGTACCCCTACTGATTGTATTGCCCTTGCAGTGGAGAAGCTCCTTCCTGAAAAGCCAGATCTTATAATCTCGGGAATTAATGATGGTCCGAATCTTGGTGATGATATTACCTATTCAGGCACAGTCTCTGCGGCAATAGAGGGAACCATACTTGGTGTTCCTTCCTTTTCCATATCACTTGATACATGGATTATGAAGAAAAACCATAGAGAGGGCTTCTGTGAAAACAATGTCTGCTGGTTTGATAGTGCCACAAGGATTGCCCTGATAGTAGCGAGATTTATCCTTGAACATTCACTTCCCTACGATACCCTTCTTAATGTCAATGTTCCAAACCTGCCACTTCATGATATTAAAGGGATAAAGCTCACAAGACAGGGCAAGAGAATTTATGATAATCCTATAAAAGAGGTCCTTTCACCATCTGGAGAAAAGTATTACTGGATAGGCGGAGGAGAGCCATACTGGGAACATGGTGAGGATACAGATATAAGTGCTGTAATGGATGGTTATGTATCTGTTACACCTGTACATCTTGACCTGACAAATTATGAGGCTTTGAAATATCTTTCAATGAGGTGGCAGGAGATTGAGGAGCAGATCAAAGATTCCAAGAAGGTCCTATGATGTAATAATTACAGGAGCAGGACCTGCTGGTATATTTTCAGTACTGGAATTGCTTAAAGAGGCGCCAGACCTCAGGATACTCATAATAGACAAAGGTCCTGATATTGATCAGAGGATCTGTCCCATGAAGATAAAAGAGATATCCTGCACTCAGTGTAAAAAATGTGCACTCCTGAGTGGCTGGGGTGGGGCAGGGGCATTCAGCGATGGGAAATTGAATCTCTCCTCAGAGATTGGAGGTTTTCTTTCAAGGTATATTCCAAAGGATGAGCTTGATAAACTCATTGAGTATGTGGACTCAATTTATCTTAAATACGGAGCACCTGAGGAGGTCTATGGCGGAAGTCCTGAGGAGATAGAGGAGATATCAAGGCTTGCCTCCAAAAATGACCTTATCTTTGTGCCATCCAGGATAAGGCATATTGGAACAGATCGTTGCAGGGATGTCTTAAGAAACATCAGGATGGATCTAAAGTCAAAGATAGATGTTATCTTTGGAAAACAGGTCAGCTCAATAATCACAAAGGATAAGAAGGTTACTGGTGTAAGACTTGAGGATGGTACAGAGTTCAGGGCTGGGTATGTAATACTGGCTCCAGGAAGAGAAGGCTCTTCATGGCTTGAAGGAGAGGCGAGGAGACTGGGTCTTACAATGCTCAAAAACCAGGTGGACATAGGTGTAAGGGTGGAAGTCCCAGCCTCAGTGATGGAACATCTCACGGATATAACCTATGAGCCCAAGTTTATTTTTTATTCAAAGAGATTTGATGACAGGGTGAGGACCTTCTGTGTTAATCCCCATGGAGAGGTCGTTAAGGAATATCTTGATGGCATCTGGACAGTGAATGGCCACAGCTACAGAAACAAAAAGACTAATAATACAAATTTTGCCATCCTTGTGAGCACCCTTTTTACAGAACCCTTTAATGAACCCATACTCTATGGGAAATACATTGCAAGGCTTGCAAATTTTCTCGGTCAGGGAGTCCTTGTCCAGAGGCTTGGTGACCTTCTTCAGGGAAGGCGTTCTACGCCAGAAAGAATAAGGAAGGGAGTTGTTGAACCAACATTAAAGGATGCTGTGGCAGGTGACCTGAGTTTTGTAATCCCTTACAGATACCTTTCGGACATCCTTGAGATGCTTGAGGCACTTGACAGGATTGCCCCTGGTATAAACTCAAGACATACACTCCTTTATGGAGTGGAGGTGAAATTTTATTCAATGCAATTAAAACTTTCCCCTGGCCTTGAGACAGAGATAGAAAATCTCTTTGCAATTGGTGATGGTGCTGGAGTAAGCAGAGGTCTTATACAGGCATCTGCCTCTGGAGTAATTGCAGCAAGGGAGATTCTAAAGAAGGCAGATAGATGGACTTTGAAAGCCTGAGAAGATGGATGGTGGAGACCCAGATAATCCTGAGGGGGGTAAAAGACCCGACGGTAATAAATGCAATGCTTAAGGTGCCAAGGCACAGATTTGTTCCTGAAGAATTAATGGACAGGGCCTATGATGACATGGCACTCCCTATAGGAGAGGGACAGACTATCTCACAGCCCTATATGGTTGCAGTGATGACAGAGCTTATTGAGCCTGATATTAATCACCGTGTTCTTGAGATCGGAACAGGCTCAGGTTACCAGGCTGCTGTGCTTGCTGAGATAGTAAAGGAGGTCTATACAATAGAAAGGGTTGCATCCCTCTCTGAAAGGGCAAGGCAGATTGTGAGGGAACTGGGATATGAAAATATTTTTTTTAAGATTGGGGATGGAACACTTGGCTGGCCAGAGGAGGCACCCTTTGACAGGATAATCGTCACTGCTGCTGCTCCTGAGATACCTGATACCTTCGTTGAGCAATTAAAAGAAGGGGGTATAGTGATTGCACCTGTTGGCTCAAGATACTCACAGGTCCTTATTAAGGGAAGAAAGCAAAAAGGCTCTTTAATTACAGAGGAAAGTGTGCCCTGTGTCTTCGTGCCTCTTGTAGGTGAAAAAGGCTGGAGGGAATGAGTTTTTATGCATTTTGTGCCACAATTCCTTCTAAATGAGGTCGGCTAAGGCTGAAGGCTGAAGTTTTGACTTTTGAAGAGACCATAATAGTTTACCAATCTCATCAATCAACGGTTGGATTTTGTCTAATTGCGATTTTTCTATATATCCCAAATCTACAGAAAACTCAAGTAGATATTCTACTTCAGCTAATGAACCAAGAGAGATGTCTATAAAGTGAATAAACTCCCTTTTGCTTTTCCTGTTATAGCCTTCAACTATATTAGTAGGAATAGATAAAGCTGCCTTTCTGATTTGAGATGTCAGAGCATACTGCTCATGTCTTGGGAATTGTTCTGTTATTTTATAAATTATTAACGCAAGTGAATGAGCTTTCTGCCATACAATAAGATTTTTATAATTAGCCATGAATTTATTTTAACATACATACTTCAGCCTTAAGCCTTCAGCCTAAAGCCTTGTTCTTCGTCGCAATCCCTTCTAAATGAGGTCTTAATTCCTACAATGTATTTAGGACGTTCAAGGTACGGGGAAATATAGTCGCAATCCCTTCTAAATGAGGTCTTAATTCCTACCTACTGGGATGGGTACATCCCAGTAGACAAGTTTCTGTCGCAATCCCTTCTAAATGAGGTTACTTAGTGCAACCGTGCGACAGAGCTACAGTGCGACAGACTAACAGCCTACAAGGAATGTTTAAACTTCCAA
>JBKBPW010000100.1:0-6460 GCA_046292975.1 Thermodesulfovibrionales bacterium | reverse complement strand
TGCGACCAAATAGGCTGAAGGCTGAGGGCTGAGGGCGGAAGGCTTAGTAACACAGGCGTCTCGCCTGTGGAAAAGGCTGAAGGCTGAAGTAATAGTGCGACAGAGCGACCGTGCGATGGTTGCACTGTAGCATTCCGCACCCACTGCAGATGGTAAAGTATACCCTGTTGCAAGGCCGTCCCGTCTGCAGTGGGTGCGGGGCACTAAATGAACGGGCCTCTTCACCGATTCACCTCCTCACCACTTCACTAACTTAAGCCTATCGCTTAAGCCTTATCTCTATCGGCAATTTTCAGGGCTATGCTATCTAAATAAATATTCCATTGCCTCATTGAGTTCCTTTACTCCCATGATCTCTATGGAGACATTTCCCTTGAGCCTTTCAGCGTTTGCCTTCGGGATTATCGCCCTTTTAAAGGCTATCTTCTGAGCCTCTTTGAGCCTCAGGTCTGCATGGCTTACTGCCCTTATCTCTCCTGAAAGGCCTATTTCTCCAAATACGATTGTGTGAGGATCAACGGGAATATCCTTTGCTGAAGAGCTCATGGCTGTTACAATAGCAAGATCAGCTGCAGGTTCAAGGACCTTAAGCCCTCCAACAACATTTACAAATATATCCATTCCAAGGAGGTGTATACCTGCCTTTTTCTCAAGGACAGCAATAAGGAGATTCACCCTGTTGTAATCCACGCCAATAGATGTCCTTCTTGGAACACCAAAGGTGGCTGGTGAGACAAGGGCCTGAAACTCAAGAAGTATTGGTCTTGTCCCCTCTATGCTTGCTGTAACAACTGTGCCTGTTGCACCTTCTGGTCTTTCTGAAAGGAATATCTCTGATGGATTTTCTATTTCCTTGAGACCCTCATCTGTCATTTCAAAGACACCTATTTCATTAGAGGAGCCAAATCTATTTTTTATAGCCCTGAGGATTCTGTAAGAATGCCCCTTTTCACCTTCAAAATAGATCACTGTGTCAACAATATGCTCAAGGACCCTTGGACCTGCTATTGAGCCATCTTTTGTAACATGACCTATTATGAATACTGATGTACCTGTCTTTTTTGCAAAAAACATGAGTTCCTGAGCACATTCTCTCACCTGACCAACTGAGCCAGGTGCTGAGGGAAGTTCCTGCGAATACATGGTCTGTATTGAATCAATGACCATTGCAACAGGTGATATCTTTTTTGCTGTCTCAATGATGTTTTCAAGACATGTCTCTGATTGAAGGAGTATCTTTTCAGAGCTTATGTTCAATCTTTCAGACCTTATCTTTATCTGTTCAAGTGACTCTTCGCCAGAGACATAAAGGACATTGCCATAATGGATTATTCCATCCATTGCTTGAAGGAGAAGGGTGGATTTTCCTATCCCCGGATCACCTCCTATGAGTATAAGTGAACCAGGGACAATGCCACCTCCAAGAACCCTGTCAAATTCCTTTATCCCGGTGAGAAATCTCTTTTCTTTTATGTATGATATGTCCTTAAGTGGTTTTGGAGCTGATATCTCAGAAAGCCTGTGCCCTAAAAAGGATCTGACCTGTCTTTCCTCAACAAGGCTATTCCATTGACCGCAATCAGGACATTTCCCAAGCCATTTTGGTGAGACAAATCCACAGGCCTGGCATTGATAGATAATGGTTTCTTTCTTCACATCAGCAGCCTTTCTGAAACTGGATTCATTAAAATGGCCATACCTTTACCTGGATAAAAGGCCTTTTCAAGGGCAATTTTAAGAAAATCCTTTGCTATTTTGACTGATTCCAGAGGAGATTTTCCAATGGCAAGATTGGCTGCTATTGCTGCAGAGAAGATGCAACCAGTGCCATGGAATTCACCACCTATTCTTTCGGATTCGAGAAGGGAAAAATCTCTGTCATAAAAGACATCTACACTGACATTTCCCGCAAGATGTCCACCTGTGATAACCACTGTCTCTGCTCCCATCCTTTTAAGCATCTGTGCTGCCTTCTTCATGTCTTCTATATTTTCAATCTTTAATCCAGTAAGCAGGGATGCCTCGTATATGTTTGGAGTAATAACCCTTGAAAGGGGTATGAGCCTTTCCCTTAAAATATCAAGGGTCCTGTCTTCAAGAAGGCTGACACCCGTTGAGGATACTGTTACTGGATCAATTACAAGATTTGTCAATTCATATCTTTTTATAATCTTCTCTATAACCTCTACATTCTCCTTGCTGTAGATCATACCTGTTTTAAGGCTGTGAGGCCTTATGTCCTCAAAAAGCACGGTGAGTTGTCTTTCCAGTTCTTCTGCCCTGATCGGATAGATATCCTCTACACCTGTAGTATTCTGACAGGTTATGGAGGTTATTGCCGAGAGGCCATAAACCCCAAAATACCAAAAGACCCTCAGGTCTGCCTGAAGACCAGCACCGCCTGTTGGGTCAGAGCCTGCTATGGTGAGGCTGATAGGCATT
Source organism: Thermodesulfovibrionales bacterium (assembly GCA_046292975.1). GTDB lineage: Bacteria > Nitrospirota > Thermodesulfovibrionia > Thermodesulfovibrionales > CALJEL01 > CALJEL01. The sequence goes on along the minus strand of JBKBPW010000100.1, from coordinate 4,018 downwards.
TTTATATTATACAGATTTCAACCTTCCTATGCACAACTGATCAATTTTAAAGAAAACCTGTAAGGATGCCGAATAGAAAACGGGATTATATTTCCCGCTGAGGTGTTTTTATGCTTATATGGACAACCCATGAGCTGAGGGATCTGCTTGTAGAGGGAGATCTTCAATTAAAGATTGAGCATCCTTCTAATATAAAAGAGGCAATGCTCAGGGATGCGGGTATCAGCGATTGTGGCCTTATACCCCTTGATGAAAACTACAAAGAGTTTCTTGCAAAACTCAGGGCAAAGGGTGTAACAGGTCCTGTTATATTTATAGCAGAAAATACACCAAGGGTACCTGAGGAGTTTCTCTATCCCAGAAATGCCCTCTGCTTCAGTCTTCAGGAAGATGACATAATCAAGATGGGAATGTTTATAAACTTTATCTTCAGACTTGCCCAGCTCAGGGCAATACCTGATCTGAAGCCTGATCATCAGGTCTCTTTTAGAGAGGGCGTAATTGACAAGCCAGTTGAAGAGCCTCTGAAGATAAAGGAGGAGGTTATATGATAGAAAAGGAATTACCCTTAATCATCTCCTTTGAGATTGATGAGTATGGAAGGCCTGTTACAGTGAGGGGGGTCTGCAAGGTGAGGTTAAGGACTGATCATCTTATCCTTTATCAATTCAAACCGCTCATTCTTATCAAAGGACTCAAGGAATGCAGGGATATGAAGGTCGTTCTTTCCTATAAGGACATAAATTATGAGGCTATTGTGAAGATATTGAAAATTAGTGAACATGATGCAGAGGCTACTATCCCTGAAAGGCTCTTTATTGAAAGGAGAAGGCATGTAAGGATAGTTCCGAGTATTAAAAAACCTGTAAGACTCTTCATGCTCATGCCCGGTGAATCCACACTCCCTCTTGAGGTCTTTGACATAAGTCAGCAGGGTATAGGATTTTATTCTACAAGAGACCTGAAAACAGGAGAGGTCTATGTATTCGGTATCCAGCTTCCTGAACAACCAAAGGTAATCATGAGTTACGGGATTATAAGATTTAAAAAGCAGATGGCGGACAATATCAGATATGGTGCAGAGCTTTATCTCCATCCACAGGATGAGGAGCTTATTGTTCAGTATATCAGAAAGAGAGAGATTGAGATAATAGAGATACTCGGAGAAAGGCCGTGAGATCAATGCTGGGGCTCAGTTTTGATTAATTGGGGTACCGACGAACTATTCTGCTCAGGAAACATCAGGATTATACTTATCCTCCTGTTACGGGGGTCATTGGGGTCTTCTTTGATAAAGGGAATTGTATCTGCATAGCCAGCAACCCTTGTGATCTTTTTAGGGTCAAGTCCGTATTTCTCCAGCTCCTTTCTTGCTGTTAATGCCCTTTCTGTTGAGAGTTCCCAGTTACTGTAATGGGACGTCTTGTAGGCAAGGGCATCTGTATGGCCTTCTACAGCAACCTGATTTGGGAGTTCCTTGATCTGCTCACCTATTACCTGCATTATCCTCTTTGCCATTGGAGTTGGTTCTGCTGAGCCAAGGGCAAACATGGGTTTGCCTTCTTTATCAACAAGCTGTATCCTCACACCTCCCTCAAATATGTCAACTATTATCTGGTCCTTTATGTCTGAGAGTTTGTCCTCAATTGCCTTTTTAATCATCTCCTTGAACTCCTCTGGCTTCATGGCAAAGGGACCACCTATCTCTGGTGTTAGTTTTTTTTCTGATTCTCCTGCCTCATTCATTATCTCAGAGGATTTCTCCATAAAGGATGTACCGCTTTGTTCAAAGATGCTGAAATGTTTAAAATATGTTGCAACCCTTGCCCTTTTTTCAGGAGATACCATGGTGATGAGCCAGAGAAGCAGGAAGAATGCCATCATGGCTGTCACAAAGTCTGCATAGGCAACCTTCCAGCTTCCACCATGCCCCCCTTCGTGCTCTAACTTCTTGACCTTTTTAATTATGATAGATTTATTGTTATCCATAATTATTTAAGCTTATTAATTGAGTTTTCGAGTTCTTTGAAAGTTGGTTTCTCCTTTTCAGGTATTGTCCTTCTACCGAATTCCACTGCTATCTGTGGTGCTGAGCCTCCAACAAAGGAGACCATAGCAATCCTTATTACATGAAAGGGTATTGCCTTTTCCCTTGCAAGGTGTTCAAGATTCACTGAGACAGGACCTACAAAGCCATAACACATGAGCACGCCAAGGAATGTTCCCACAAGGGCTGCTCCTATACTGTGCCCGAGGACTGCCGGTGGCTGGTCTATCTTCTGCATGGTAAGGACAACTCCCAGCACTGCAGCAACTATTCCAAGACCTGGAAGTCCGTCAGCCACCCTTCCGATGCTTGTTGATGGGATGGCTGCCTCCTTATGCCCTGTCTCTATCTCAAGCTCCATGAGGCTATCAAGTTCGTGGGATGGAACATTTGATGATACTATCACCTTAAAATTATCAGCTATGAATGTCACGAACTCAGGATGGGCCATTACATTTTTATATTTCTGAAAGAGTGGACTCCTCTGGGGATTTTCCACATCAGCCTCTATAGCAACAAGACCTTCCTTTCTTGCCTTTGAGAATAATTGATAGAGGAGACAGAGAAGCTCAAGGTAGAATGTCTTTGAAAAGTTCTTTGCACTGAATATCTTAAAGATATTTTTTATCACCATGGAAAGCACCCTTGGAGGTGAGGCTATTATAAAGCTTCCAAGGGCAGCACCTCCGATGATCACAAACTCTGCAGGCTGAAAAAGCACATGGAGATTTCCCTTTTCAAGGAGAAAACCGCCAATAACAGATAATAAAACTACAATACCACCTATTATGGCAAACATCCTTAAGATCCTCCCTTTTGAGTCTTGACAGGAAGCTCTATTGTTATCATGGCACCTCCCTGAGGAGAGTTGTCTGCCCGTATAATGCCACCGTGTTCTGTTACTATCCCGTGAGATATAGAAAGTCCAAGTCCAGTGCCTATACCAACAGGTTTTGTGGTGAAGAAGGGATCAAATATCTTTGAAAGATTCTCCTCAGGGATCCCTGTGCCATTATCAGTTATTGTAATTATTATCTTCTGTGACTCTGGTATATATCTTGTAGTGAACAGTATCTGACCTTTTTTCCTTTCAGCTTCCATGATTGCCTGTTCTGCATTGAGAAGAATGTTCAGAATGACCTGCTGCATCTGCTGGGCATCCACAAGGAGGCTCGGTGTCTCTCCAAAGTCCTTTATTACCTCTATATTGCTTGATTTGAGCCAGTATCCCCTCAGGTCTATTGCCCTTTCTATTATGCTGTTTTTCTATTATGCTGTTTATGGATTCAAGACTCTTCACCGGTTCTCTCTGCCTTGAGAATGTGAGGAGATTCTCAACTATCCTCTTACATCTTTCGGCACTTTGAAGGATTTTCTTTAATTCATTTTTTACTTTTTCATCCCCTGTCTTCATTAAGAGGAGTTCTGTATAGGCAATAACACCTGTGAGGGGATTGTTTATCTCATGGGCAACACCTGAGACAAGCAGACCGAGGGAGGTAAGTTTTTCAGCATGATATAGCTGATTTTTAAACCTTATTAACTCAGTTATATCTTTCATGTAATGGATTATAAGAGGTATCCTGTCTAAGAGGTGATAGAGTGTTACCTGATATATCCTGTCATCAATAGTTGTTTCGTAGGTTCGAGAGGGACCTGATGATAATGTCCTTGCCTGACAGGCGTCAAGATCACATTTAAAAAGTTCATAACATTTTTTGCCTATAAGTTCCCTTGGTGTTTTCTTAAAATAAGAGGCAAGGGCTTGATTTATTTTTACAATGTTATATTTATCATCTGACACGAATATAAAGTCTGTTATGCCATCAAATATTGCCATCCACTGCCTTTTGCTTTCAGCGATTAGCTCTTCTTTCTCAGTCCTCTCCTTTTCACTGTAATTTGCCGATAGAAAGAATCAAAAAAACAGCAAAGCCTCCTTTTCATTAGGGTTTTGGATGATATAAAATA
>JBKBPW010000099.1:0-6521 GCA_046292975.1 Thermodesulfovibrionales bacterium | reverse complement strand
AGTCCCGCAGCATGGACATAGATATTTTAAAGGCAAAACTATGGTCAATAAATTTATCGACTGGATAAATAATCTGCAATGCGGTGTGGACCTGCTTGACGAGAGAAACTATAGGATCCCACAATAAATTAAGATTTAAAATCCTTATTATTTGCCCTCTTATTCAAGGTAATTGATCTATACATAGTAACCCTTACAAGAAAAAGGCTCAAGAGCTTTTTGATCCTTGCCATCCCCCAGTTTTTATGTCCTGTTCTAAAAGTTTTCACCCAAAAGGTGAAGGAGGTTATGTTCGGTAATGTTGATTAAAAAGCTTACATTAAGGTGTGCCAATGCATGGAAAAAACCTTACACTATTTCAGGGTTCGTGGCCGAATTGCTTGTCAATACGGCCACGCTGTAAGACCCCATGATCTGGCACCTCAAGCCATTTCGGCATACCCCCTATCTTTATCGGCAAATTGCAGATGATTTATTTTTCTTATGGAATGTATTTTTATAAATTTCGCATCTTAGAAACAGGTCTCCTCAGAATTGTCATGACAGCCCTACAAAGGCCTTGTGTTTGTCTCATATTACAAAGCCTGTTCAGCACCTCTTAGAATTACTAAAATCCTGAGCAATTTTTCTCAGACCAACCATCAATAAAAATCCCAGAATAAAAAACAGTCCCACAGCCAGTATAGCAGGTCTCTGAGAGCCAGTAAGGCTTGAAATCTCGCCGAATAAAAATGGACCGACTATGGCAGAGCTTTTACCAATCATTGAATAAACACCAAAGTATTCAGACTCCTTACCTGAAGGTATAAAGGAAGAAAAATATGCCCTTGATGATGCCTGAATTGTGCCAAGGCCAGTGCCAGCAAGGCAGGCAAGGACAAAGAACCCTGACTTTGAATTCACAAAAAAGGCACCACCAGAAACCATTATCCAGATAAGAAGGGAAATAAGTATAACTGCCTTTGGTCCCCGGGAATCAACTGCCTTCGCAAAGACAAAGGCGCCAAGGAGTGCTGTGAATTGGACAATTATATAAAGGATTACAAGCTCCCTTTGTTCAAATCCGAGTGTTACGGTGGCATATATACCTGAAAATGTTATCACTGTATTGATACCATCAATATAAAGAAAATAGGCAATCAGGAATCTCCTTAAAACACTGTCCTTCCAGAGTTCCCTGAAAGTCTTAATAATATATCTCAATCCTTGACTGGCAGACCTGAGAAACCTCTCCCTTCTCTCATCTGCTGGCATACTCATAAATAAAGGAATTGAAAAAATAGAAAAAAAGGCTGATACAGAGACCCATGTAAGGTCATAATGCCCTCTCTGAATTAAATAAAGGCCTGTAAGTAGTGATATGATAGAACCCAGATAACCGATACCAAATCCCCAGGATGAGACCCTGCCAAGATATTCCTTCGGGCTTATTAAGGGTAGAAAGGAATTATAAAAGACAACTGCACTCTCCATGGCAGTATTGGCAATAAGAATCAGAAAAAATCCTTTAAGGACATCACCGCTTCTCAGTGTAGACAGGCCTGCCACAGCAGTCACACATAAAGCCACTGAGATAAAAAGACTCCTCTTCCTCAGGCCTGAATAATCTGCTATTCCACCAAGAAATGGTGAAAGAACTGCCACTATAAGCATGCTTAAAGAAATAGCCCTTCCCCACCAGAGGTCTCCAAGACCCGAGGAGTCACCAACTATGACAGTGGCATAATAAACAGGAAATATTACAGAGGCAATTACAGCTGAATAGCTGGAATTGGCAAAATCAAAGAGACACCAGCTCAGGATTCTCTTTTTATTCAATCCTTCTCAAAACTCTTTATATCAATAAATGGCACAGCACCTGCTGTTACCTTTGGCAGATGACCATCCCATTTTTCAATTGCCTTAAGAGATGCCTCTATCATCCTCAGTTTTACAAGCTCTGGAGTGACATTTTGCTTCTGAAGCCTCAATGCCTCTGCCTCTGCTCTTGCCTGCGTGATCTTCTGTTCTGCCTCTATCTTTATCCTCTCAAGGTCTCTCTGTGCCTTAAGGGCAAGTTGCTCTGCTGTCTGCTTTGCCTCTATTGCCTGCGTGAACTGCTGAGAAAATTTGAAATTAACAATAGAAAAATCATCAACTACTATATTGTAAGCAATCAGCCTCTTCTTCAGGAGTTCCATTATCTCTGCCCTCACCTTTTCTCTCTGGGTGATGAGCTCAACGGCTGTATATCTTGCGGTAACAGCCTTAACAACCTCCTGAACAGCAGGGTCTATGATCCTCTCCTTATATTCCTTTCCTATATTTTGATAAACCCAGTTTGCCTTCTCAGGAAAAATATGGTAATTCACGGCAATAGTGGAATGTGTATCCTGAAGGTCCTTTGATGCTGCCTCTGCATCTGTCTGTGACTTGTGAACCTTAACATCCATAATCACAACCTTCTGCACAATAGGTATCCTCAGATGAAGCCCTTCATCAAATACATAGTCCTGGACGGCACCAAAATTAAGGACAACGCCCCTTTCACCAGCACCAACAATCACAAAGGGATTCAGTATCAAAAAGGCTATAAAACCACCAAAGACCATTATAATAATCTTCAATTTCTTTTTAATCCCCTGCCACCTATCATCTGAAATATCAATCACATCCTTCATAGCTTTACCTCCTGTAAAAACTTATTTATTATTATACAGTAAACTAACCCATAGAGCAAAAATAAAATGTTAATATAATCTATGTCTGAAAATATCCATTCAATAAAGGTCAATATCTACTATGAAGATACCGATGCAGGGGGTGTTGTCTATTATGCAAACTATCTCAGATATCTTGAGAGGGCAAGGATGGAGTTTCTGAAGGATAAAGGTGTGGATGTCATAGACCTTCATAATAAAGGTATATTCTTTGTAGTAAGCCATCTTGAAATATCCTATAAAAGACCTGCAAGACTGGGAGATACCCTCATGGTAACAACAGAGGTCGTGGAATTAAAGAATGCGAGTCTGAAGATTAAAAATCAGATCCTTAAAGATAATGAGCTCCTCTTAGAGGCATACCTTACACTTGCCTGTATAGAGAATGGAAAGCTTAGAAGACTTCCTGAGCAATTCAAATCAATTCTGTCTTGAACATGAGCCATCTAACTGAGTCAACCTTTGAAGAGTTTCTTCCTGAATTTAACAATTCTGAGACCATTGATTTAACAAACATAACCTTTATTGACCCCTACGGCATGCTCGGTATTATTGAGATTGGAGAGGTGACCAGCAAGGCTGGAAACCTCAAAACCCTCTTACTTCCTTCTGATAATGAAGCAATCAAATATCTTGAAAGGATGGACTTCCTGAGATATGCCTCTCAAAACTACATGATAAAGCCAGAGGTTCTAAAGTTATCAGAAAGATATAGAAGGAGGGTTCATTCTGATGTCCTTCTTGAGATAACAAAGATAGAAAGATCTGATGATATACATTTTATCGTAGCAAAGGTTAAGGCACGTGCTGATGTTATCCTGAAAAGGCATCTCCATTATAATCAAAGGGCAATAAATGGGTTCATAGTTGCCCTTGCAGAGGTATGCCAGAATATCGTAGAGCATAGCAACTCAAAGGGATATGTGGGGATACAGAAATATCATTTTCAGAATCTGAATAAAAATGTAGTGAAGATTGCTGTATCCGATACAGGAATCGGTTTTCAAAAATCCCTTTCCCAGAGATTCAATATCAGAGATGACCTTGAGGCAATTGAAAAGGCACTCATCCATGGAGCATCAAGATACAGTGATAAAGGCAGAGGTCATGGCCTTGCTGCAGTGAGACGTTTTGTAACAGAGTGGAACGGAAAACTCTCCATCCGCTCAGGAACAGCAAGGCTATCCATCATACCGGAGTGGTCAAAAGGGAAAAGCCATGAAAAAAATCTCACCTTTTTCCCTGGTGCCCAGATAAGCATAATGTTGCCAGAGGTGCGCCCTTAGTTCCAGCCAACTGTTACTCCGCCACCAACGTCTATAAATTGCCGATACAAAAGGGTAGGCTGCCTCAATGCCTTTACAATGCGACAAGAAATTAGGCTTAAGGCTTTAGGCGATAGGCTTAAGTTGGTGAAGTGGTGAAGAGGTGAATCGGTGAAGAGGGCCATTCATTTAGTGCGACAGTGCGACAGTCGCACGGTCGCTCTGTCGCACTATTCCTTCAGCCTTCAGCCTTTTCCACAGGCGAGACGCCTGTGTTACTACACCTTCAGCCTATTGCCTTCAGCCTTAAGCCTATTTTATTTAAGGTTTGTTGTAGATATTCTTATCGGCAATTTCCAGCCAACCTGATGGCACTTGACAAATCCCTCAAAATATGCTTCAATTGAAATAGTTGAAAAAGGTCTTTATGCCTTATCTATTAAAGAACTAAGGAGAGCAAACCATGAAGATTAATTTCACAAAGAAACAATTCCAGAGCCTTATTAAACTTATCCATCTTGGCAACTGGATGGCCAATGTCCACAGGATTGATGAAACTATTGAAGAGTTTAATGAACTGGAGCAGTATATCCTTTCCTTTGGAAAGGATTTCGGTATGGAAGATCATATTGAATATGATGAAGGGCTCAAACAGTTTTTTCTTACTCAGGAATACATAGAGAATTCAGGATTAGAGGACCTAATTGACTCATATAACGATGAGATATTCTGGGTGGAACTGGTCACGAGGCTTTCAGAAAGAGATGTAATCGAAAAATACGGAATAAAAGAAGCGAAAAATATGGGCCCTGAAGAACTAATCAGCAAAAAACTACCCTTTTGGGAGATATATGAGAAAGAATTTGAGGAGAATGGTCTCCAAAACTTAAGAATCATTAAAGGCCCCAAGATTATTCTATAGGTGAAAGAAGAGAAATAAATCTTATTACGAACTAAACCTCCATGACTATGACTCTTTAGATAAAGATAATACACTATTGGTTAAAGAGCAATTAGCTTTTTATAATGCTCTTGGAATATCAGAAATTAATCATCCTATAGAGTCGTTAAGAATGACGAAAGAGTCTTTAACAAATTCTTCCCGTCTTAAAAGATATGACCCGAGCTGGAATTATGCTGAAGATAATGAAAAACCCTATACCCATTCTATTCATCCCTATCCAGCAATGATGATACCCCAAATAGCAGGGCGACTTATTACCCAGTATGCGCGACCTCACGCAATTATATTAGACCCATTCTGTGGCTCTGGTTCTGTTCTATTAGAGGCCTTTATCCGCAGTTATTATTCCTACGGGATTGATATAAATCCCCTTTCTCATCTCATAAGCAAGGTAAAGACAACCCCTATAAATCCTCTTGTCTTGCATGAGGAATTAGAAAAGATTTTAAAAAGAATAAGAGCAATAAAGAGAGTAGAAATACCACATTTTCCAAATATTGATTATTGGTTTAAATCTAATGTAATAGAAAAACTGGCACGACTTAAAAAGGCTATTGAAGATATTAAAAATAAAGATTGTAAGGATTTCTTTAATGTTGTTTTTAGTGTTACTGTAAGGACTTGTTCTAATACAAGAAATGATGAATTCAAACTTTATCGTTTGGAAGAAAAAAAACTAAAAGATTTTAATCCAAATGTGTTTGAGATATTTAAAGAGCGGGCTTTACATAATATAAATTGTATGGCTGAACTTTGGAATAAATTTGGTGAAAGTAAAACCACTGTCACTTCGCCCCCGGAGGTAAAAATATTAAATGAAGATACAAGATATAAAACAAGTATACCTGACAAGACAATAGATTTAGTTGTTACTTCGCCACCTTACGGAGATTCAAAAACCACTGTAGCCTATGGTCAATTTTCAAGACTTTCACTTCAATGGCTTGGCTTTAATGGTAACGCTATAAATATAGACAATAGGTCTTTAGGTGGGAGGTTGGACATCTATAACCTTCATTTAGGTTACTCCTCATCCTACTTGAGAAACGCTTTAAAACTAATAGCAGAGATTGACCAAAAAAGGGCACGAGATGTAATGGCCTTTTATATAGACCTACATAAGTGCTTTCAAGAGTTAGGCAGAGTTACAAAAAGAGGTGGATTTCTCTGTATGGTAGTTGGTAACAGAACAGTAAAGGGTGTGCAATTACCCACTGATGAGATTGTAGCAGACTTTGGTGAGCTTGTAGGTTTTAAACATATAGAAACTATTATTCGTAAAATTCCTAACAAAAGAATGCCTCTCAAAAATAGTCCCACAAATCAAGCAGGCATAGTTGGTTCCACTATGACAGAAGAATATATTGTAATCATGGAAAAAACGAAAGGTTGGGATAGATCTTAGAATGCATTTAAAAGCAAATGGTTCGGTAAGAAATAGAGGGACAGCCTTCAGGATTAAAGAACCTGAATTAAAAGAGTTATATGAAGAGGTTAAAAAAATAGAAATATAAAGGGTAAAAAATGTTTAAGTTGATAAAGATAACCAGAAAGGCCCCAGTTCTTAAACAGCCAGCCTTTGGTTGTCTGAGG
>JBKBPW010000098.1:0-6622 GCA_046292975.1 Thermodesulfovibrionales bacterium | reverse complement strand
TCCTGAGGAGATACATAACCCAATTCACTATGAACATAAAGCTTATTGTAGTCAACCTCTATCCACTTGCCAATCCTCTCCTTCGCCTCCTCTAATGAGCTAAACTCGTTAACCCAGATTATCTCCTCCTTTATCGTCCTCATTACCCTTTCTGTATCAGCATTCCCCTTGGGATTATCATAAGATGTAAATATCTGCTCTATTGAAAGCGTTGCCATGTCCTTCATAAACGAGGTAGAAGTGGGCTGCGAACCTTTGTCACTTATGAGTTTTAATCCATTGCCTCTAACACCTTCTGTAAGTAATAATCAAAAAGATACCAAAGATAACAATAGTGGTTCTCCATAAGAACATATAAGGCACGACTGTATTTTCCCACCATTTAATTCAAGTCATCAACAAAACTGGGGCATCTTTTATCATGACTACTCTGAGTAAATATTTTTTATTAAGGAGCAGTCATGGTAAAGAGGTGTTTATTTTGTGGCAGGTATTTCACACCTGACAAAAGGGTCAAATCAAGGCAGAAGGCATGTCAGAGGCATGAGTGTAAGAAGGCAAGGAAACAACTTGCACAGGCTAACTGGTGCAGTAAGAATCCTGGATACATTAAAGGTCGTTACTGGTATGTGAAGGAATGGCGCCAGAGGAAGAAGTTAATCTCTAAGGAATCAGTAAAACAAGACATGATACAAGACAAGATGAAATTCCCTGGGTGTCTGTCTTAAACTGAAGGCATCAAGATTAAGACAGAGGTTTTTATGGATGTGTTAATCAACGATCAGATAGGGTATTTTTATGAAGTTGAGGGATTGAGCATAAGGCAGATAGCAAAGAGGCCTGGTATATCCAGGAAGAAGGAATCAAGGATTATCAAGGGTGAGAGACTGGTAAAACCGCCACGGGATACTATCATGAAAGACTACAAAAGGCTGATAGATGAATGGTATGGGGTATGCCCTTTGGCATTGTTTATGGCTTTGTCTTTATTCTTGCATATTCAAGGTATTTATTTGTGAAGTTTTATCCGAGGCAGTCATTGGAGTTTTTTCTTGATGGGCATATCTCCGCATATAAAGAGATCATGGGGGTAGCACAGAGGAATCGTTATGACAATCTCAAGACTGTAGTGATAAAGAGGCATCCTGAGTTGAGCTTCAATGCACAGTTTTTGGATTTTGCCAGGCACTATGGGTTTTCCATATATCCCTGTAATCCGGGAAGGGCAAACGAAAAAGGAAGGGTTGAGAGGGTCATAAGGGATATAAAGGATTATCTCAAGGTAGAGACCTTCACAGACATTGATGAATTAAACAGGCGGTTTAGCATATGGCGTAAGGAGAGGAATGAAAGGGTTCACCGCTGTACTGGCAAGAGGCCAGCTGATGCAATAATGGAAGAGAGACTCAAGGAACTTACACAGATACCCTATAAGCCTTATAGAATAACAAGAGCACAAATCAGCAAGACAGGTTTTGTTGAATTTGAGACCAACAAGTATTCTGTGCCATCTCAGTATTCTGGAGCCTCCTCTGAGATACTTGCATATCCTGAATACATAGAGGTAGTGATAAATGGCAGGAAGATTACAACTCACAGGAGGAGCTTTGGGAGGAAACAGAAGATAGAGAATCCATCACATAGAGAAAGACTTCTCAGCAAAACACCTAACTTCAAATATCAGAGGATATACCAATTGATGAAAGGTATGGATAAAGGGATAGAAGAATTTCTTAAAGAGGCAGGACAAGAGGGAGAGGATGCCTTAGCAATAGCATATGAACTTTTTAAGCTCTTAAGAGGGATATCAAAAGAGACGCTAATTTCAGCTGTAAGAGAGGCGAACAGTATCAGGGTATACAGGGTCAAGTATATCCAGAGCCTTTTACAACCCTCAGGCAGTAGCCATGACAACCCTGTTCATCCTCAGGATAGAAAACTTCTTGAGATAACATATCATGGGAGGGATTTAGGAGAGTATGATGAACTTATCTGAACTATGGAAGCACTTTAGGAATTCTTCAGGAGCCACAGAATTTCACAGAACAGGAGAGGGTATTGCTTGAGAGATTTCTTGCAGATGAATACAGGATACGAGAGACAAAGAGGATAGAATACCTGATGAGGATGTCAGGGATAAAGGGGATAAAACTCCTCAGCGACTTTGACTGGGCATTCAATCCAAAGATACCGAGGGAGAAGATAATGGAGTTTATAAATACGGAGTGGCTTAACAGACCATGTAATCTTGTGATAGTCGGTCCTGCAGGAGTGGGCAAGACTCATATTGCTACTGCCCTATGTCATGATGCCATCATGAAAGGACATCAAACAGTCTTTATCAGCCTCTTTGACTTTACTTCTAAACTCTCAAAGGCAAGGAATGTATACAGTCTTATAGAGTATTACTCAAAAGTTCCTATACTCTGTCTTGATGAGCTTGGATATGTGATACCCACGAAGGAACAAGCAGACAGTATCTTTCAGATAATCTCAAAGAGGACAGAAGTGGTAACAACTATAGTAACAACAAACCTGATTCCATCTAACTGGGGGAAGATATTTGATTCTGTGACAGCCTCAGCAATACTTGATAGACTCAGCATGAACGGGAAGTTTATACCCTTTGAAGGGAGGTCTTATAGGAGTAAGAAATAAGTAAAAGCAAACAATACAGTTAAAAATAGGGAATTTTACTATAGGGCATCTCATCTTGATAAGAGTTGTTTAAGGGATAACTATGCCTTCTGCTATATTTGCAGGGAGCCACCATTATTATATTTGGCTACTTTTTAATTGTTGCCAACAAAGGGGGAGGTTATCTCAAGGACTACTGGTTCTATAGAAAGGAGTATAAGGGAGATAGGCAGGAGGATAAAGAAGGTTGGAGGGAGCTGGACTGATAAGGGGGCATTGAATCTTATAAAACTCCTCTTAAAGAGGGTCTTTGAGGGGGATGAGCTTAAGAGGTTTTGGAGGGAGAGTTTTGGGCTAAATGGAAACTGCCAGATAGCCGTAGTGGGTATATCATGCAAAATTTAGTGGACGCTACCAAATTCTTTAAAATACTAAGCCTTAAATTGAATCTTAACCTTAAAAGCTCCAGTATCTCCTCATATTGAATTAAGTCCCTGATCACCTCCTGGACCCCTTTGCCCTCTTCAGCTCTTCAAGATTGAGCCTTGATAGCTTGATGCCCAATTCCCAATACCTCTTAAAAAGGTTTATCCTCCTTAGAACCTCCTTTACCTTCTCCTTTGGAATATAAACCATCTGGGTCTTTCCCGATTCCCTGAAGGATAGATAATGAGAAATACCATGAGGCTGCCCCCTCTCACATTTGCAACCCTTCTTACCGCACCGAGCTTTAATCCTCACAATACTGCCCTGTAACATCTCGCTACAGGCAAGTATCTCCTTGAGTACCCTCTCCTTCTTTGACATCCCTTCCTCCTTAATTGTTTTATTGCAATTAAGATAACAAAAAATAAAAGATTTGTCAAGTAAAATCTTCTACTTCTTAAGAAAATTCATAGAAAACTCTATAAAAAAGAAAAGTTATGACAAATTACTAAAGGGGTTTTAAAACTGGGGGATGGCAAGGTAATTTGCTGGGATGGTCAATTTTACTGCATACTTAATACAATACAGGAGCACTTCAGATTGTGTTCTTGCTTTTTATCATATCTCCTGAATTTTACTCAATTAACCCTTCATCTAAAATTTTTGCTCCTGGTTCTCCAGAGTACAATCTTTTATTATCAGAATTAAACTCATATTTAACATCAACGGCTAAAGACTCGAGAGACAAAATCTTGTAATGTTTACATTTATAAATATGATTTCTGCCGGACTCACCATAAATATAAATCTCAAAAGACATCAAAAAATGTAGTGTATCATAAATAACCTTAAACTCATTAGAAGGTGAAAAATAAAAACTTCGTTGTGTTGTTGCGATATTTTTTGCGTCGTAAGTTTTGCACTCTAAATAGTATGGCTTCTCTTTAAACCAAAATAATATATCAGGGTATCCCGGAACCTTCTTTTTTCCTCTTGGGCCGATAGGAATATCTGCCTTTAGATTCAAAGAGTTTAAGGCCTTTCTGACAAAGGGTTCTATATCGTTTCCTACTTCATTTGGTCGTGGCCTCAGAATCCCAGTTTTGTTTATTGCCTTGCCTGTCTGTAATGCTGCTTGCCTTAATAGGCTCAACAACTCCTTGTGTTCAAGATTTTCAAAATCAAAGGGAATAACCTTTTTCCCTGACATTGCTTCAATTACAAGATTAAAAGGAATATCCTTCAAGGGTGTGAGCATCTGTTTGATTATATTTTCTAATCTAACCACATACTCTTTATCTGCCATTTATCTTACCTTTCTAAAGATAAGAATATTTTCCTTTTTCATTACATTGTAAAGGCCAAATATTAGTTTCAAAATATTTTTTTCTAACTTAAAGCCGAGTCCTGTCATGTAATCAATAGTAAACTCTACTGTTTTAACCTCTTGCCCCTGATAAGTGGCATTACCTATAACAATGACGGCATATTTGTTAGGTTTTAAAACTCTATACATCTCTTTGTAAGACTTCCTCATATCAGTGTTATATAATTCAACCCTATCTTTTCCTTTCCCCCTAACGCCAATAAAATTCTCTCTGATTTCTTTTAGATTATATCCCATGTCCTCTAAAGAATGAGCATCATTTTCTACATAGTCAAGGGCAATAGAATATGGTGGAGAGGTTATAATTCCATCTACGGAGTTATCAGGCAATTTCACATCTCTTGAATCCCCTACTTTAATGTCAACATCACCTAATTTTAAATGTAAAGTTTCAACGACTTCTTTGTAATCTTTCACTGACTCTATCATAAGATTTAAATTTTTAACAAATGACTGTTCAAAATTACGCCCACGCCTTGATTTATCACTAACCGCTAAAAGTCTTGCAAGGGCATAAAAATCCCTTACAACTTCATTACCAATATCTCCAAGAATTTTATAAAAATTATGTTCCTGGTTAAAAAGAGAGGGCTTCAGCTTTAACAATATGTTATTCTTGAATTTTATAATTTCATCTATTGCATAAATGGCGTTGGTTTTAACTTTTCCCTGTAATACACAAAGAGGAGAAACATCTATGCCAACAAAATTTATACCTAATAATTGAGCTTCTAATGCAGTTGTTCCACTACCAGAAAAAGGCTCAAATACATAATCACCCTCCTTTAATCCGATAATGTTCAATAATGCCCTAATCATCTGAGGATGAAATTTGCCCTTATAAGGATAAATCCAGTGAGTCAAATATTGATTTACAGACCGTGTCCTGTTTTTTTGGATAATGTAAAAATAATCAGTAAATTCTTTCCCCACAGATTTAAAATAAGATGATTTTTTTATTATCCTCTCTTTTAATTCTTTTGATTTATTTTTTAATTTAAATTCCCTGAGTCCATTGGTTACTTCATAATCAGCACCTAATGCCTCCAATTCTAACTCTGCAAGTGATAGCTCATAGATAAACTGAACATTATCCAGTAAAGTTAAGTCAGCATCTTTTGAATAATTGAGGTCATATGCCCAAAACTGGCCTATATCTTCTGCCCTATCAAGCATTATATGCCCTTTAATATTAATAACTGCCTTATGCATTTAAATTAATCCACTTTATATAGTATTTCAGTTAGGGTACTCTTAAGTTTTTTCTTTGTATGCTTGCAATACCTCATCAAAAAAAGGCGCTGGAACCTTTTCAATCTCTTTTAAAAGCAATTCCTTATTGCTCATGGCTTCCTTCTATCCTATATAAAGGAGTTGATACTAGTATATCAATTTTTAGTTCAATTTTTCTTCAGTGTTTGGGTCAAAATCATAGGTGACCTCCTCTTGTGATAACCGAAAGGGCATAAAGAAAATTCAGGGAGAACTTTAAGTCCTCCCTGAATTATTTGACAATTAACAACTCCTCTTTCAGCTTCCTCAAAAATGTTCTCTAATAATTGAGAACTTTTCAGTTTTATGGAGTAGTGACTCTTACCCAGTCATGATATGCCTTGCCAGCCGATCCGGAAGACCGTGATCCTAAAACGATATTCCTGCCTTCAAGCACAGTTGGATGTATCTTTTTGGACGGTTGCCATATCAAATCGTTATCAGCATAAAATTTGACTGTTCTATCAGAGTTTATTACAATCCGTAGAGTATGCCAGCCATTGACATATTTATCAGCGTTAATAGACCAGTTCGGTAGATATTCTTTTGTTCCGTCCTCTGCATAAATACCCAGCCAAAAATATGCATGTCTTCTTAAGTTAGATGGTGTCATCCAACAGGCATCTCCATCGCTTGATATACTCATAAATGCTCCATCAGGATATTCACCTGTATAACCTGAACCATCTTCTGGATAGGCTGTCTTAGTAATTCCAATGGAAGCAGCAGCCCAACAGCCGCTCAGATTAGAAAACTCAACAAATACATCTGCCTCAATAGTGCATCCTCCATTACAACTAACCAATTCTTTTGAGATTGCACCCGCGTTTCCTCAAAAATAATCTCTTCGAAAAGGTATTGTTTCCTCATAATTGCAAATTGTGGCAACGCTTCTTTAAA
>JBKBPW010000097.1:0-6713 GCA_046292975.1 Thermodesulfovibrionales bacterium | reverse complement strand
ACAATATCGTTGATATCCCATCCTTTTTTGAATATTGCCGCTATTTGTAAATTCTTGGAATAGGCATATTGCCTTCCCATGGCATTGGTAAACTTCCCACCTAAAGTATCTTCCCATTTGACGATAGCAGAGGTTGTGTAGCTTTTAATAACACAAGGAGTAAAAAGTCTTGAGCCAGCCCAGAGTATTTCATTTTCAATCATGTCAAGATACTCTAAAGGGTGTTTATCATTTTTATACCGCTGTAATGCATTTGCAAGCATCCCAATTACTGCAGATGGCGGCAAGACTGGATATGTCAAGGCAGATTGCCATGTAAAGGGAATCCTGATGGAGTAAAGTGAATTAACTCTTATATTAAACACCAATGCCTTCACTGAGTTAGCCCACTTTGCTTAAAAGCTCATCAAATATTTCATTGAGCGTATTTTTCCTTGTAACTCCTGATGGAGTGTCACTTCCGTAATAGAGAAGCACGGTATCACGGGGCATCAACCCAGTGGTTTTTGAAATGTAGTCTGAATACATCGGTGATACGGGAAAGGGCAAAGGGCCACTCTCGGAATATGAAATAAGAATTTCAAGGGGGTTCATATGCGGTATTGCATGGGAAAGGGAAGCACCCATCTGACCAGAGATTAAATAACGGTATGCCTCAATAGCGACTTTTATTCTGTCTTTTCGCATATTATCATCAATTGCATATTGAGTTGTGTTTCTTCCAAGATTTAACTCCACGAGTCCAATCCTTTCCACATCAAGAGCAGAGACAAATGCATATATTCCAGAGGCATAGGATTTATTGAAAGGCATCATCGTTTCTGGATCTGACGAAACCCTGTTATGAATTACCTGCTTAGAAGCCGCATCGATTTCTAACACTGGCATTAGCCACGAGAACATCGCCCGTGAAGTCCTTCTGGCAGAAATTCCACCTTCGCCCGCTGCAGCTTCAGGTTTTGCAATTAAATAACCATGGCTATCACAAACTGCACAATTCTTAATAGCGTCTTCCTCACTTATACCTGAGTCCTGTGATAAGTTTCCGTTAGCAATCTTCCCTGGTCTAATCGGTTCTCCCGCCTTACAACCATCACATAAAGGAACAGTAGAGTAAGAACCGTTGACTATTAAATGCTTCATCCCTTCATAATGCCAGTGTTTGAGCATCCTTCCAGATACCGCTGGAGCTTCTTTTCTTTCACCTCTTTCATCAAGAAATTCCATAATTCTTATGTCAGTAACATTACCTGCTACTGCCTCATTGTTGAGGTCGTGGACATTTAATTGAACCTTTACTGCAAATGTTACAAACTTAAGCATCTTGCACCTCCTCTGTTAATTTGGTTGTTTCCTCAGCTCTTGATGGAAACGAAAATGCAAGTATTACAAGGGCTGTTTTTGTGCCTTCAAAATCTCTGCTGGCAAGTCTGAAAACTTCTTTAATCTCCTCATTAGTTGGGAGATGAATCATTTCATTCTGTTCTAATCTAAGCCTGCCCTCTCTAAGCATCTTTGCAATGGTCTCTTCAAAATCCCTTGATTCCTTCCTTGCATTTCTAATATCATCTGCATAACCATATTTTCTCTCTCTGATAAAGTATCTCAATGTTCTGGCAAGACTTTCTAATGCTGGATTCTCGATAATCTCAGGGCTTATCATAGCCACCTCCCTTAAAAGATATTTTGCTGTTTCTGGATACAAAAGACTTACCCACTCTCCCCTCTTAGGCGAAGTCTCCTGAACATAAAGACGGGCAAATTTGAGAAGGGATGACTTATTCCGATTATAAATGGCATTGTTTAATTCCTGTAATGCACCATTAGCTTCCCCTCTATGGATAACATCTATAGTAGCTATGTTATAAGGACTCTGCCGTATGAAGTCTAAATAATTCTCAATAGGTATTAAGTAAAGTCCATCAACATGGTAACCTTGCTGTCGGCTCAGGACTGCCATGAATAAGTCAAAGCCTTCTAAAATATCTGCGGACGATGGAATCTTGGATAAAAATATCAGAGGTATTACCACCTGAGGAATTTCTTGATTAATCCAATTCTTTCTAATTTGATGTTGTAATGCAAAAATCTCTTGAAGTATAGAGCCAGTGATTCTAACCTTTGGAATTGGAGTAACTATTATCTCTCTATCCGAAATACTGAAAATAAAAGAGGCATACCATATTCCAAGCAATGAGAGTAAAGCACAAGTTTTACAAATCTTTTTTGGATTAGTTGGTCTCCTCGGAATATTTTGCTGGATAGAAATATCAATTCCATCTCGTTTATGATGATAGGAAGTAGATGCAGCAAACCCAATAATATTACCCACAGAAGTATTTCCGTGCCTGCAGACATTTTCAGAACTTTTGTTTTCAGCATTAAATACCATTGATTTATAGTCATCCAAAGAGAATATCTCATCTGGTTGTGTTACTATACTTTCTGCACTTCTTCCGGCTATCCCGGGGGTACTGAAGGGAATATATGATGAAGATAATAACCTGCGGCAAAGCAGATTGAAGGTTTTATCAAGCTTATCAGATTCATGTTCGCCAACATCTATAATAATTGTATAGAAACCGCCCTCATCATGTATAGCAACCTTTTCCATTCCAAATGCCTCAATCCCCACCCTTGCCAGTCCATAGGCAATCTTAACCTCTAAGTCAGGAAACCCAGTTGCTGGAGGATAAAGGGTTATGCTCATGGCTTTACCCTTTCTCTAACAGCATCTACATAATCTTTTATCTCCTCCACCATCAACCATCCACCGTAGTAATCAGTATCATCGCGCTTTTGATATTCACTTCTTTCTGTTGCAGCAGAAACATCACAAAGCTTCAAAATATGATGGGCAAGGGATGCCTGGATTCTCCTTTGATGCTGTTCAAGAAAACCACATCCCCGAGCCCATACCCTCAAGCCCCTTGCCATTTCCTTCAGGTCATTCACTGTTACATCCTTTAATGCTTTTGGGAATAAATCATTGTTCAGACTATAAGCCTTATCATGCCATACAATATTACCCTTATTATCTACTATGCCATCTAATATTGCCTGGACATCGGGTCTTTCTATATTATCGCTAAGTAACCCTCTATCTGTGTGATGAATTGCCACGGCAAAGCTTAAGGGCTCTTTAATGCCTTCTGGCAGGGACTTCCAAAGATAAGTAGCTCCAAGAGTTGAATGAGAGGGTAGTTTTCTGTTGGTGCCAAGATTTTCCTGCCATCTTCTCGTGAGCTTTCCAAGATCGTGGAATAAAATCATCTTCAATAAATCTTCTTTCAAGCTATTTTTTTCTAAAACTCTTGAAAGGGTAGCCTCAAACACTGGGAAAATATATTCAAATTTCTCACTGCATTTTAAAATGTGATTTAAATAATCTTCCTTTGGTGCACTAAATAATGAAACTGCTGGCATCTGGTATTACTCCTTTAAATTCGTCATAATTATCCTTCTCAAGCAGATAGCATCCAAAAGGTGATATATCCCTAACCTCTGTAAAATCCCATTCATCCTTTTCTTCATTGAAATCTAAACTATATTTCAAAATCCCGTCTTTTAATAGTTTCCATCCAACCCTGAAATCAACATTTATAGAATTATCTCTTATACTGGTTTTCCGAATGGCGTCTTTGATCCTATCTTCTCTTCTACGACCTTCTCCTATTGATAGATCAACAACCACAAGGGTTATGGGTTTTCCTTCTCTTAATTGGATATTTGAAGGCCTTTCATCAGCATACAAAACACACTCATATAGATCAATCAATGTATCCGTTGCCTCATAATCATTTGCCCGATAATCAAGCACTCCATCAACAAAAGAACAGACCTCATTAAAGTCTTTGATGTTGAAATTCCTGTTATTTTGTAGCCACTCAAGTGTTTTTGCTAAATGTTCTTTCTCATAAGGCAAATGCCCTTTATCATCCTCTACAGGAAAAATAATCATCTCACCTTTTTCACCTTCATACCTTGCGCACCTCCCAGCCCTCTGGATTAATGAATCTGCTGGTGCAAGTTCTGTAAGTAAAAGCTCTGCCGAAAAATCAATACCTGCCTCAAGAACCTGAGTGGAAACCACAACTCCAACGCCTTCCGGTATTACAATTTTACCTTCTTCTTTATGAGGTATTAATGAGATTGCTTTCCTTTCATGTTTCTCTCTATCTACCTTTGTAAAACGTGAGTGTAATAAGACAATTTGTTCATTGTTAAGTTCAAGGTGTGATTTAATATGGTCGTAAATCTCCTGTGCCCTTTTTACTTGATTGACAACTATTAAAGTTTTTTGTTCTTTTATTCTATCTAAAATCTCATCAGAGAGATTTAGATTTCCACCTGAATACAAAGATTTATCTTTGAGAGTGATTCTAAGATCTCCTCCTGTAGAAGTATCGGCAACTATCTTTTGCTCATCTTCAAGAGAAATGTTTTCAAATAGACTATTCTCAAGGCTCTTAGGCATGGTAGCGGTCATTACAACAAAAGGGATTTTGCTTCTATAAAGAATCTCCATCAATGCCCGCATAATAGAGAATGTAAACTCATCCCTATACATATGTGCCTCGTCAAAAATTATGAGTGAAGATGCGATTGAGCCAGCCGGTATATCAAGATGTCTACCAACCTGTCTACTTGCCCTTGCAAATCCATAGAGAAACTGGTCAAGTGTTGTAACAACTATGTCAGCAATAAAAAATGGGGCATTCGGAATTTCTCCATGCTGAACTTTTACAGAAATATGGGGAGATATCTTTTTAGTATATCTTGCTATTCTCTCTGCAACACTATTCACAAGAACTCTCATCGGCAAGACATAAATCAGTCTCGGAGCAATATGAAAGTTATTATCAATAAATTGCGACAAGTATGGTGCAAGTACAGCTTCTGTTTTTCCTGAACCAGTAGGTGCCTTCACCAATAAAGGAAATTTTAAGGTATGTATTTGTTCCCAACTATTTCTCTGAAATTTGTAAGGGGAAGAAACATTAAAAATTTTTTTATAAAAATCATCAACCAAAATCATTTATGATCTCCAGGTTTGACCCTTTTGGAATAGCCATTGTTAGGGTAGAGTTGATTTTTATATTCCTGGTCTGCTCTGCTGAGTGCATCCTTTATGAGGGCAAGGAAGCGGTGTCTGTAAATGATAGGAATTCTCTGAGTCTCAAAGGTAATCCTGAGCCTCAAATTACCCCCGTTAGTTCAAGGTTCAAAGTTTAAGATTCAGAAATCTGGCTATCTCGGTACCCTCTTCTGGGCAAGCTGGATTCTCATGGTCGCCCTTTCAAGGGCTGCTGTGGCACGGGCTACATCTACAGCCTCCATCTTTTTTAATCTCTCCTCTGCGCGCTCTTTTGCCTTAATTGCCCTTTCAAGGTCTATGTCCTCTGCACGCTCTGCACTGTCTGCAGTGATAATAACCTTGTCATGGGTGACCTCTGCATAGCCGCTGTTTATGAAGACATAGTTTGTCTGTCCATCCTTTTTATAGGTAAGGATACCTATTTTCAGGGTCGTGAAAAATGGCATGTGCCCGGGAAGGACGCCAAATTCTCCTTCAGAGCCAGGTGCTGTTACCTCTTCTACCTCTTCAGAAAGCACCTGGCCATAGGGTGTGACTATAACAAGTCTGAGTTTTTCCATTAAACCTCTCTCCTCCAGCCGAGTTTCTTTGCCTTTTCCTCAACCTCTTCAATAGGTCCAACCATGTAGAATGCCTGTTCAGGATAGTCATCATATTTTCCATCAAGTATTGCCTTGAATCCTTTGATGGTATCCTCTCTTTTTACATATTTGCCAGGTGTTCCTGTAAAGGTCTCTGCTACATGGAAGGGCTGGCTCAAGAATCTCTGAAGTTTTCTTGCCCTTGCAACCACGAGTTTGTCATCCTCTGAGAGTTCCTCCATTCCAAGTATTGCTATGATGTCCTGAAGTTCCTTGTATCTCTGAAGCACTGCCTGAACACCCCTTGCAACCTTGTAATGCTCCTCACCAACAATCCTTGGATCAAGTGCCCTTGAGGTTGAATCAAGGGGATCAACTGCAGGGTATATTCCAAGCTCTGCAATCTGTCTTGAAAGGACAACTGTTCCATCAAGATGGGTAAAGGCTGTTGCAACTGCAGGGTCTGTAAGGTCATCAGCAGGGACATATATTGCCTGCATGGATGTAATAGAACCTTTATTGGTTGTTGTGATCCTCTCCTGCAGTATTCCCATCTCAACTGCAAGTGTTGGCTGATAACCCACTGCAGAGGGCATCCTTCCAAGAAGTGCTGAGACCTCTGAACCTGCGAGTGTGTATCTGAATATGTTGTCTATGAATATAAGGACATCCTGGCCCTGATCCCTGAAGTATTCTGCTACTGTAAGGCCTGTGAGTCCTACCCTTGCCCTAACACCTGGGGTCTCATTCATCTGCCCATAGACAAGGGCAACATTGGGGAGAACCCCGGAGTGTTTCATCTCAAGGTAGAGGTCATTACCTTCACGGGTTCTTTCACCAACACCTGCAAAGACCGAAACTCCACCATGTTTCATGGCAACATTATGAATCATCTCCATTATGATAACTGTCTTTCCAACACCAGCACCTCCGAACATCCCCATCTTTCCACCCTTAACAAAGGGCACAAGGAGGTCAAAAACTTTAACACCTGTCTCAAAAATTTCTGTCTTGGCAACTTGCTCAACATACTC
>JBKBPW010000096.1:0-6798 GCA_046292975.1 Thermodesulfovibrionales bacterium | reverse complement strand
GCACCGTAAGGTGTTGAGCCGACCAGTACTAATAACCCGTTCGACTTGACCATTAACCATGTTGTCAATTTGATTTTTTCAGGTCTTATCCTGTAAAATAAATTAGTTTTGCGGTGGCGATACCGGAGGGGAAACACCCGTTCCCATCCCGAACACGGAAGTTAAGCCCTCCAGGGCCGATGATACTATGACCGGTGAGGTCATGGGAAAGTAGGTCGCCGCCGCATTTAATTTTTTAGGGGGTTATTCCGAAGTCAAAAACAGTAAGGATGCTCCAGAAGGGATAGCCGAGTGACTCTATATTCTGCCTTCCATTCTGCTCACATCTATCAAGAAGTGCGATTACACCAATTATAACCAGTCCTGCCTCTCTGGCAACATTGATTGCCTTTATAGTGGATGCACCTGTTGTTACAACATCATCTATTATTATCACCCTGTCTGCTGCTTTTACATTTCCTTCAATCTGAGACATGGTGCCATGGCCCTTTGGCTCTTTTCTTATCACAAAGGCCTCTATAGGCTCATTCATATCATAAGAATACCTTGCTACTGCAAAGGCAATCGGGTCTGCACCCATGGTGAGACCACCTATGGCATCAATTTTTAAATCCAGTTCTTTGATCTTTTCAAAGACAAGTTTTCCTACAAGATAGAGACCTTCAGGACTGTATGTAGTCTGCTTGAGGTTAAAATAATAATTGCTATAGGCACCTGAGGAAAGCCTGAAGGGTTTTTCACTGTATTTATAGGAACGGGCCTTTATCAGTTCTATAAGCCTTTCTTTATCGCTCATATACTCTGTGTAAATTTTACAATCTCCTTTAGTTTCTTTTCTGCTGCCCCAGAGTCAATCGTTTCTTCTATAATCATCCTTGCTTCCTGATAACCTTTTGCTTTTCCAGCCACTATGAGGGCTAATGCTGAATTCATTACAACCACATCCCTCTTTGGACCTTTATGGCCTGAAAGAATCTGGAGGGTGATATTTGCATTGTAATCTTTGTCACCACCTTTAAGTTCCTTTTCAGTAACACGATTGAAACCAAATTCCTCTGGTCTTATAGTGAATGTTTCTACCCTGCCATTCAGGCATCTTGTTACCTTTGTCTCATCTGTAAGCGTTACCTCATCCATTCCATCTCTGCCATGGACAATCATTGAATATTCTGAGCTAAGATTGCAAAGTACCTGTGCAAGTGTCTCTGTAAGGTCTGCTCTAAAAACTCCGAGGAGCTGTCTTTTTGCATTTGCTGGATTTGTAAGGGGACCAAGGATATTGAATATGGTTCTTATGCCTATTTCCCTTCTCGGGCCGATTGCATATTTCATTGCTGGATGGAATTGAGGTGCAAAGAGAAAACCAAAGCCTGTCTCAAAAAGAGATTTCTCAACCTTCTCGGGTGGAAGGTCTATCTTTATACCAAGGGCCTCTGCAATATCTGCACTTCCTGCCTGACTTGATACACCCCTGTTTCCATGTTTTGCAACTGGCACACCTGCTGCTGAAACCACTATAGCTGATGTGGTTGATATATTGAATGTCCCTTTGAGGTCTCCACCTGTTCCACAGGTATCAATCGTCCCTGGAGGTGATGAGATTGTTATGGCCTTTTTTCTCATAATAAGTGCAGCCTGGGTTATCTCATCAACTGTTTCTCCCTTCATCCTCAGGGCTGTTAGAAATGCTCCTATCTGGCTGTCTGTGCATTTGCCTTCCATTATTTCCATCATGCATTCAGCCATCTCAGAAGGGGCGAGGTCCTTTTTTTCAACAAGCTTAGCTATTGCCTCTTTAATCATGGAAACCTCCGGTTATTTTTAAAAAATTTCTGAGGATATCATGTCCATGTTTTGTTAATATTGATTCAGGATGAAACTGAACACCCTCTATAATATATCTCCTGTGTCTTACTCCCATTATCTCTCCATCTTCTGTCCAGGCAGTAATAATTAGCTCTTCTGGCAGGGTTTCTCTCTCTATTACAAGGGAATGATACCTTGTTGCCTCAAAAGGGCTGGGGAGTCCCTCAAAGATGGTCTTCCCATCATGGAATATCATGGATGTCTTTCCATGCATTAGGTTCTTTGCCCTTACAATCCTCCCGCCAAAGGCAGCACCTATTGCCTGATGTCCAAGACAGACTCCGAGGATAGGAAGTTTTCCTTTGAAGTATTTTATAACCTCTATGGATATTCCTGCCTCTTTTGGTGTGCATGGACCAGGAGATATCACTATCCTGTCTGGTTTAATTTTTTCTATTTCAGGTATGGTGATCCTGTCATTTCTGAATACAATTACCTCTTCACCCAGTTCACCAAAATATTGAACGAGATTGTAGGTAAAAGAATCATAATTATCAATCATTAATAGCATTCTAAGCCTCCGCAAGCTCGACTGCCTTGACCATGGCAAGTGCCTTGTTTACTGTTTCTTTGTATTCTAATTCAGGAATTGAGTCTGCAACAATCCCTGCACCTGCCTGAACATAGACCTTTCTTTTATGTACTATGAGTGTCCTTATGGTTATGCAGGTATCCATATTTCCATTGAGGCTCAGGTATCCAACAGCACCTGCATAAGGTCCTCTTCTTGTTGGCTCAAGTTCATCTATGATCTCCATTGCCCTTACCTTTGGTGCACCTGTTACTGTCCCTGCAGGAAAGCAGGCCTTGAGGACATCAAAACAATCAAGTCCTTTTTTCAATTTTCCTTCCACATTTGAGACAATATGCATTACATGGCTGTATCTTTCTACTGTCATCAGTTCACTTACCCTTACACTTCCAACCTCTGCTACCCTTCCTACATCATTTCTGCCAAGGTCTACGAGCATTATATGTTCTGCCCTCTCCTTTGGATCATTGAGCAACTCCTTTTCAAGCTGGATATCCTCTTCCTCTGTTTTCCCCCGTCTTCTTGTCCCGGCTATGGGTCTCAGGGTTATCCTGTCTCCTTCAAGTCTCACAAGTATCTCCGGTGATGAGCCAACAAGACATGCACTACCTACATCAAGGAAATACATGTATGGTGAGGGATTAATCAGCCTTAGCGCCCTGTAAATATCAAAGGCTTTAGCCCTTGTGCTTCTTTCAAATCTCTGGGAAAGGACAACCTGCACCACATCACCTGACATAACATATTCCTTTGCCTTTTCTACTGCTTTTAAAAATTCCTCTTTTGTAAAGTTGGAAAGGAAGTCCTCTTTGCCTTTTGATTTAGCAGTCGAGGGGCTTATAAAGCCAGGGAAGTTTATCTTTCTTGAGAGTCTTTTTTTAATTGAATTAATCTTCCTGCCTGCCCTTTCATAGACCTTTTCAGGAGCATTTTTCGGCTCAACCAGGTTTACTATCTTGATACTCTGCCTGAGATTATCAAAAATAAGAAGGGTGTCTGTAAACATAAGATACATTTCTGGAAGGTCTAAGGCAGGTTTAGGAGAGATATTTATCCTTTCAAAGAATCTCACCATATCATAGCCAATATAACCAACAAGACCACCAAAGAATCTTGGAAGCCCCTCAATCTGGGGACTCCTGAACTGATGGAGGAAGTCCTTCACATAAGCCATGGGATCCTCTGTCTTGAGGCTCTTTTTAATATTTTTTTTAGCAAGGGTTATTTTCCCATCCTTATATGTAATTATGGCAGATGGCTCTGTGCCTGCAAAAGAATATCTTGCCCACTTTTCACCACCAACCACACTTTCAAGAAGAAAGGAGGGAGATGCCCTGAGTTTTAAGAAGGCACTAACAGGAGTTTCAAGGTCTGCTATGACCTCTTCATAGACAGGTATAAGATTAGATTCCTTAGATAGTGCTTTGAATGTCTTTAAGTCAGGATACATTTTTTATGATAGCCTAAAGTAGACTATAAGGGCAAGGGAAAGTAAAAATTTTCTTGATAATAGTTTTTATTTTTGATAATCTATGCTTAAGATATGGAAGAAGATGGGGAGAAAAGAAAAGGGCTTGCTTTCCTCCCGGCTAAGTTGAGGGATTATTACCTCGGGCTTACCATTTCAAGAAAGATCCTTCTTGGTTATATGATAATGGCTTTACTTTTAATAATCACCTCTCTTTTTACAATCCTCAGTTTGGGAAGACTTAATTCAGTTCAGGAAGATATTGTTAACAGAGACATAAAGATTATTGAATTGACTGAAAGACTCTCAGAAGTTATTGTAAAGGAGGAGGTTTATGGAAGACGCTATGCAATACTTGGAAGCCCTGAAATGCTTGAGATATTCTGGAAGAGTACTGATGAGGCAAAAAGTCTGATTAATGCCCTGTCCGAACTGGATAAACCAGCAGGTGAGCTTATAAAACTTCATGAAGAATTTGCAGAGCTTTTTATCAAATATTTCAAACATTCAAAGGATCTTCTGTCTCTACAGGCAAAAAGGGATGATCAATTAATTAAAAAAAGGCATGAAGAGATCTCAGAGGTCCTGACAAGATTAAATGAAGGCGCACGGAAATCCCAGAGGAATAAGACACTTGAGGGTTCCATGATAAGTTTAAGGGCATACAGGATAGCCGGCCTGCTCTGCGCCATGGGATTGATTCTCGGATAAGCCTCAGTAGTTTTCATTACTCATAATATCTCATCATCAGTAGATAAACTAAAGAAGGCAACACAGGAGATAGCAGAGGGAAGATTTGATGTGGTACCTGATCTGAAAAATAAAGATGAGCTTGGCGACCTTGCAAGGGCTTTTACTGATATGGCTAAACGACTTAAGAAACTTGAAGAGATGTATCTTGATGCAAGCCCTCTTACAAGATTGCCGGGTGGTGTTGCTATTGAGAATGTCCTGAGAAAAAGGATTAATTCCAAAGCACCTCTTGCCTTTTGTCTTGTTGATATGGATAACTTTAAGGCCTTTAATGATAGATACGGATATGCCAGAGGGAGTGAAGTTATCAAGGCACTCGGAAATATTATAGAAAAAGTGGTCAGGACTTATGGTCGGGAGGAGGATTTTATTGGACATATAGGAGGTGATGACTTTGTGATTATAACTGTCCCTGAGAGGTATTCAAAAATTTGCAATGACATTATCTCAGAATTTGACAGGACAATTGTGAATTTTTATGATCCTGATGATAGAAAACGGGGTTATATTATGGGCAAAACAAGACAGGGTATCGAGATGAAATTCCCTATCTTAACCATTTCAATAGCTGTAGTTACAAATCAACAGAGAGAATTAGTTGATCCTGTCCAGGTTGGTGAGATTGCCGCAGAGCTCAAGGAGTATGCAAAGTCTATTGCTGGAAGTGTATATGTGGTTGACAAAAGGAGAAAGGATTCTCGCCAGCCTCTGGGCGAAGACAATATTATAAAATTTACTAGAAAAGAGTCGGATGTATAAGAAGGCTACTTTATATTTTTTATTTTTTCAGGATGCGTACCTTCCTATGAACAATCAAGGATAGAGTACCCTGCCTGTGTGGAGCCTCGTTTTTTAACCATCTTTAAGGAATATTCTTCTGTAATGCCAGAAAATTTTGCAGGAAGGATAAAGGAGATAGAGGAGTCCCTTTCAGGTATAACCTTATCAGAAGAGGATAGGGCCTTGCAACATCTTCGGCTTGCAGTCCTTTTAAGTCATTACAAAAATCCAAGACCTGATTATCAACGATCACTGAAGGAGCTGGATTTATTCTTTTTGAGCGCCAGGGATGAGGATAAGGCAGTACTGAGGAATTTTCAGTCCCTGCTCAAGGAGGTCATAAGGCTTGACAGGGAAGGCAAAGAATTGAAAAAGAAACTGGAACTTCTTAAGAGCCTTGACCTTGATATAGAAAAGAAAAGGGTTAAGCCCCGTTAATTATATACTTTTTTAGATTGATCTTCACTCCAGCAAGTTACAGTAAAAAAGATGCTCGTATTCAATAATTGTATAGTTGCGAAATTCCTTGACAAAAGGTAATCCTCTTTGTTATCCTATTTTGTTGTTTATAAATCCCTGGTTATTCGTAAGTGCGAATTAAATGTAGGGGCTTTGCCCTTCTTAATTTAAAAAGGTTAAGCCTTCTGGAGGATATGTCATGGAAAAGAAAAAGATGGCTATTGTTGCAGCAAGTGGCACGCTTGATAAGGCCTATGCAGCCCTTGTGATTGCCTCAACAGCAGCTACCCTTGATGCAGATGTAAGGATATTTTTTGCCTTTGGTGGTATGAATATAATTCATAAAGAGATGAGTAAAAAGATTGCACCACCACCTGGAATGGAGGTCCTTCCTGAACTTATTAAAAATATAAAATGGGCGAGCCTTCCGGAGATGCTTCAGATGGCAAAGGACGCAGGGGTGAAACTTATTGCCTGCTCTGCCACAATGCAGATGCTTGGATATAAAAAAGAAGACCTTATTGATGGAGTTGAGATTGCTGATGCAGATAAATTTGTAGAGTTTGCCCTGGAGGCTCAGAGCAGCCTCTTCATATAATACTCCCCTTTTTTGTATTAAGGTTGAGGTTCAGGCTCAGAAGCCTGCCTCAACCTGCTTTTTTATTTATTCACCTATCGCCATTAGCACCCCAAAAAATTTCGGGATTTTTTTGGGGCCCATATTTTCTGAGCTTCTGGTAAAATTCTATTTATGAGTAAATATGTAATTATCCTTCTTGGACCTACCTGTGTGGGAAAGACAGAAGTCTCCGTGCTCCTTGCTGAGAGGCTTAATACAGAGATCATAAGTGCAGACTCCATGCAGATATACAGGCTCATGGACATCGGGACAGCAAAGCCTTCCTTAGAATTAAGACAGAGGATAACTCACCACATGATA
>JBKBPW010000095.1:0-7018 GCA_046292975.1 Thermodesulfovibrionales bacterium | reverse complement strand
TATTTTATATCATCCAAAAACCTAATGAAAAGGAGGCTTTGCTGTTTTTTTGATTCTTTCTATCGGCAAATTACAGGGTCTCTGGAAATTGCCGATATAATATCTATAACAAACCTTACTTCAGGAGATAGGGAATAGGAGATAGGAGATGGGCTTTACTACAGGAGATGGGAGATGGGGGATTTTCCCTATTTCCTATTTCCAATATCCTATTTCCTGTAGTTAAGGAGTAGAACCAGATAAAGTCCAGAAAGCATGACCGACACTATTTATAAAAGGAGTTCCAGTAATCTATCAAACTCCTCAAGGGAGTTGTAGGCAATTTCTATCCTGCCCTTTTTGCCTTTATGAATGATCCTGACAGTTGTGCCAAGAGATTTTTTTAGTTTTTCTTCAAGGGATGAGATATTAGGATCTCTCGGAGAGGATCTTTTGCTCTTGTTAAAGGAGGTGCTGGATAGCCTGTGGCTCAGTTCTTCTGCCTGTCTTACTGTGAGACCTTCCTTTATAATCTTTCTTGCTGCCTCTATCTGTGAGGACCTATCAGGAATACTGAGAATTGCCTTTCCATGGCCAAAACTGAGACTGCCTTCATGAAGCAATCTCTTTATCTCTTCAGGTAGACTTAGAAGTCTCAGGTAATTTGCAACAGTTGCCCTGTCTTTACCAACCTTCTTTGCTATCTCTTCCTGCGTTAGATTGAATTCATTTTTAAGCCTTTCAAAGGCAAGGGCTGTCTCTAAGGGGTCAAGGTCTTCTCTCTGTATATTCTCTATGAGGGCTATCTCAAGGGCATCCCTTGAGGCAAGGTCCTTTATTATCGCAGGTATCTTTTTTAAGCCAGCGAGCTTTGCTGCCCTTAGCCTTCTTTCACCTGCTATTAATTTAAATGTACCATCTCCAACCCTTGTTACAATAACAGGCTGTATCACACCCTTTTCTTTTATTGATTCAGCAAGCTCCTTAAGAGACTCATCCCTGAAGACCTTCCTGGGCTGGTGCTCTCCAGGTAGTATCCTGTCGATATCAAGTCTTATGACCTCCTCAGGTCTTTCAGGCAGGAGGGCTTCAATTCCTTTTCCTAACGCTGTCTTCATTCAATATCTCCTTTGCAAGCTCAATATAACTCTGGGCACCCTTTGATTTTATATCATAAAGCAACACAGGTTTTCCATGGCTTGGTGCCTCAGCAAGGGCAACATTCCTCGGAATTACAGTTTCATAAACGAGGTCTGAGAAATGTTTTCTAACTTCAGCCTCAACCTGATGAGAAAGGGCATTCCTTGAATCAAACATGGTAAGCACAATGCCTTCTATCTCAAGAGCAGGATTAAAAGAGCTTCTTACCATCCTTAAGGTCTGCATAAGAAGGCTGAGTCCTTCAACGGCATAGTATTCACATTGAACAGGGATGATAACACCATGGGCTGCTACAAGGGCATTAAGGGTAAGGAGACCAAGAGAAGGAGGACAATCTATGAGGATATATTGATACTGCTCTTTGAGTTCTGCGATTGCCTTTGAGAGTATAAATTCCCTGCCATCTTTCCCAACAAGCTCAACCTCCACACCAAGGAGGTCAACTGTTGAAGGAGCAACAAAGAGATGATTGATCTGTGTGGGAATAATTACATCCTTTAGATATGACCTTTCAATATATATGTCATAAAGACTCTTTTTTATATCCCCTCTGTTTATGCCAAGACCACTCGTGAGATTTCCCTGAGGATCTGTGTCAATTACGAGTATGTCTCTTTCTGCCAGCGCAAGGGAGGCACCAAGATTAATGGCAGTGGTGGTCTTTCCAACACCACCTTTTTGATTAACAATGGTTAGAATCCTGGCCACAATGGATTATAACATAAGGGTATGAAGAGGCTGAAGTGCAAGTGTTCCCCGTGGAACATTACTGGCACCCCACCTTTACTGCTCTATCATCAAAAGTGTTCCACGGGGAACACTTTAAAACCTTTTTACCTGTCATTATCTTATAATAGTTGCTATGTCAGTTGGTGGGAGAAAGTTGAAGTTTTTAATTGCAGTAATAGGAGCTGGCAGGGCTGATGAATCCCTTATGAAGATTGCTGAGACCTGTGGTTCACTTATTGCGAAAAGAGGGGCAATTCTTCTTTGCGGTGGACTTGGTGGCGTGATGGAAGCAGCAGCTAAGGGTGCAAGTTCAGCAGGTGGAATCACTGTTGGAATACTTCCAGGGGACTCAAAGGAATCAGCCAACCCCTATATTAATATTCCAATTGTTACTGGATTTGGGGAGGGAAGAAATATAATCATTGTCAGGAGCGCAGATGGCTTCATAGCCATAGGTGGAGAATATGGTACCCTATCTGAGATAGCCTTTGCATTGAAGGCAGGCAAGCCTGTTATAGGCATTAATACATGGGATATAAAGGGGGTTTTAAAGGCAAGCACTCCTGAAGAGGCAGTGAATAAATTATTTAATATATTACAGGAGAGACAATGGCAGAGATAGGGATTGACCTTAACAGATTTATCCTGGAAGAGGAGAGAAAGCATCCTAATGCAACAGGTTCCCTGAGCCTTGCACTTATGGCAATAGAGTCTGCTGCGAAGATTATTGCAGCCCATGTAAGGATGGCTGGACTTGCTGATATACTTGGTAAAAGTGGGAATATAAACGTTCATGGTGAAGAGGTTCAGAGGCTTGATGTATTTTCAAACAACCTTATGGTAAGGCATCTTTCTGACAGTGGCCTGTTTTTTGCCCTGGCATCAGAGGAGATGGAAGATGTCCTGTTTCCTGAAAAAGGCAGAAATGGAAAATATATAATTGCCTTTGATCCCCTGGATGGCTCTTCAAATATAGATGTAAATGTAAATGTGGGAACCATATTTTCAATTCACAAAAAGGTCAAAGGTACAGCAGAGGATTTTCTTGTTGAAGGCAGTGCTCAGGTTGCATCTGGTTATATCCTTTACGGCACATCAACCATGCTTGTTTATACAACGGGAAATGGAGTGAATGGATTTACCCTTGACCCCTCTGTTGGTTTATTCCTCCTTTCCCATCCTGATATAAAGATACCATCAAGGGGTAAGATTTATTCTATCAATGAATCAAATTATCATAACTGGGACTATATATTACAAAGATATGTGGATAATCTAAAGGCAAGGGGTTATACATCAAGGTATGCTGGTGCTATGGTTGCAGATGTCCACAGGATTTTGATAAAGGGCGGAGTCTTTGCCTATCCTGCAGATACAAAGAACAAAAAGGGCAAGCTCAGATTGATATACGAGGCCTCACCAATGGCATTCATAATAGAGCAGGCTGGAGGAAAGGCAATAACAGGAAAGGAAGACATACTTAAGATAAAGCCAGCTCACATACATGAAAGGACACCGGTATTCCTTGGAAGCAGGGATGATATAGAAGAGTTGCTATCCGCAAGAGACGAATAATTAGCTATAAAATAATATGTATGGAACTCATCACTATCCCATCACGAACTTATTAAAGATATGGTATAATTAAAAAACTTCTGAGCCCCCTTAGCTCAGTAGGATAGAGCACAGGTTTCCTAAACCTGGTGTCGCAGGTTCGACTCCTGCAGGGGGCGCCACTCAAAAGTCCTGAAAGCAGAATGGCTTCTGTTGTAAAATAAATTATGAGTTCAAAGAAGAGCTGTATATTCGTCTGTACCAATAAGAGTGAACAGGAATGTTTAAGGCGAAAACTATTCGGAACAAACAGTATTTATGGTGAAAAAGTTCTCTCAATAAAAAAGGGAGACTTGCTTTTTCTTTTAAATATAGATACTGATGTGCTTTACGGGCCATTTATAGCTAAATCCGACGGCAATAAAAATATAGAGCCTAAGGCCTGGGAGGGGCGATATCCTTATCAGGTAAAGATAAGTGAAAACGGCGAGATTAAAACCTTAAGGAATGCGAAGAAAATTTTAGCTCTATTAACTATTGATTGGCGTTCACAAATAATAGATCCTTTCAGGACTGAAATATTATTAAAGCTTTTTGAAGATCCCAAAATGGATTTGAACACAATAAAATTGCCTTCATTTGAGCTTGATGAAAAGCCAAGGTTAGAAGCCACCACGCTATGGGATTATCCAAAGCAGAGTTATGGAAAAATTCCTAAGGGAGATAATAAATATCCAGGTGTAACCCCTGCGTTTATCATTTACAACTTAATTAAGAGATATACGGAGCCAGGAGACCTTGTGCTTGATCCTATGGCTGGGAGCGGCACAACTCTGGATGTATGTAAGGAAGAAGGAAGAAGATGTATTGCCTATGATATTGCACCCACCAGACCTGATATTATTCAAAATGATGCAAGAAAGCTTCCCCTTAATGATAATAGTGTTGATATGATATTTGTGGACTCTCCTTATGGTGACAATATTAGATATAACGACCATCCTGATAACATTGGCCGAATCTCTGCGGAAAGAGAAGAATTTTATGATGAGCTTGAAAAGGTAATGAAACAATGTTACAGGGTTTTAAAACCCGGAAAGGTGCTAGCATGGCTCATAGGTGACCAATGGGTAAAGAAAAAATTTACACCTGTTGGGTTTAAAGTTTTTGAGAGATTATGTAAGTATTTTGAGCCCATTGATATAATCTGTGTGGTAAGGAGAGGCCAGACATCCAATACAGGTATCTGGTATACCAGGGCAATACGTTTTAATTTTTATTTAAGAGGATTCAAATATCTGCATATTATGCGAAAACCTCTTCCAGAAAAAGGTAAAATAGAACGAAATAGAAAGATAAACTGGGCTCATTACGAAAGAAAGAGATGAAATTTAAAGACCTTCTGAACCTGTATGAAAAACTCAAAAAGCGGCATGGGAAAGAAGCCTATAAGTATATATCTAGCTTGTTAAAAGAAGCAAAATCTATTCACAAAAAAGATTGGCAGTATTCACCTACACCAAATAAAGACCATGAACAATCATGGAGGGCCTTTAAAGGGAAAAATCTTGAGAAATTGATTCTTCATATTATAAAAGATCAGGTAGAGGGACTAGGTTTAAAGATTGTTGAAGGTAACACACTGGAGAGGAAAAATAGTGAAAATCTTTCTGAAGAATTAAGCAGGGTAAAAAGAAACCTTCTTGTTCACTATGGTGAATTTGGCTCACACCTTCCTGATGTAGATTTAATTATTTATGAGCCCGAGAGCTGCAGGGTAGTGGCAGTTATATCAAGTAAGGTTACATTGCGAGAAAGAATAGCCCAGACAGGATACTGGAAGATCAAGCTGTCTCAGGACCCTGTTACAAGAAATGTCAAGGTTCTTTTTATAACATTGGATGAGGATAAAACACTCAGTATTAAGCAACCCGCAAGAAAAGGTAGGGCAATTGCTGAAGTGGATATTGACCGAAGCTATGTAATGAATGATGCAGAGATACAGGAGAGTAATAAGGTAAAGAAATTTGATAAATTCATCGATGATTTGAAACTTTTAATAAAGCAAAGTGAATGACAAAGACAGATATTGAAAGGCAGTAAGATGTTATTTTTTTAAACTTTTTAGACTCTCTAATGTTTTCTTAAGGATCTCCTCAGCGGATTCTTCATTTTTCTTAGGCTCTGGTTTACACACAGGACAGTATGGTTCCCCCAGCTCCAGGAGGCAGACATGGCCTCATTCAGGACAGCAGATGCATTCATCAAGAGGTTTGTTACATACAGGGCAAAGTTCCATTGTTAATTATATCACATCGCATGGTAGTTTCTGGTTGTTGTATAATTACCTATGCCATTAATTCATGTCCTGCCAGAGCATTTAAGAAATGTTATTGCTGCTGGAGAGGTAATAGAGAGGCCTGCCTCTGTGGTGAAGGAATTGATAGAAAACTCCATTGATGCTGGCGCAAGGAAGATAAAGATAGAGGTCCTTTATGGAGGAAAAAAACTCATCAAGGTCACTGATGATGGCTGTGGAATGGACAGGGAAGATGCCCTCCTTTCTGTACAGAGATATGCAACAAGCAAGATTGCAAGTATAGAAGATCTTTTTAAACTAAAGACCCTCGGATTCAGGGGAGAGGCGCTTGCCTCAATTGCTGCAGTATCAAGACTTACAATAGAAACAGGTACAGACCAGACAGGGCCAGCCACCTTTATTGAGGTTATTGGTGGAGAGGTAAAGTCTGTAAAGGACGCACCACCCTTAAAAGGGACCATCGTTACTGTAAGGGATTTATTTTTCAATACACCTGCTAGAAGGAAATTCCTCAGGGCAAATTCCACAGAGTTAAATCATATTATTGAGATAATTATAATGGAGGCACTTTCAGATTTCAGCCGTGACTATAAACTATTTGCTGATGACACAGAAATCTTATTCTTTCCTCCTGTTTATGAACCAAGGGAAAGGATTACCCAGGTCTTTGGTATGGAGACAATAGAACATATGCTTGAGTTTGAGAGCCGTAGCGAGGATATGAGGTTTCAAGCCTTCATCTCAAAACCACCTGAGCTCAGGGCAAAAAGGACAGGGCAATATATATTTATAAATCAGAGACCTGTCAGGGATTATCTTATATCAAAGGCGATCTATGATGGCCTTGGTAGCCTGCTATCAAAGGATAAACATCCACTCTTTGTGGTTTATCTAAGCATACCTCCCTCAAAGGTGGATTTCAATGTCCATCCAACCAAAAGAGAGGTGAGATTCAGTGAGGGAGTGGCAATTTATGATTTTGTGAGAGTAACAGTGGAGGAAGGTATAAAAAAGGTGATAGACCTATCATTAGGAGTCAAAGAAAGACAGGATTCTTCAGATGAAGGAAGTGCTCAGGCTTTGGAGGAGATTAGGGTCCTGCAAAATTTTCAAACCTCTTCATCAGTTCATCCCTCCACTGGATTTGAATCTTCTTCTGATTTCACAGGTCTCAGACTCTTTGAAAGAGACTCAACTTATGAGGCCGCACAGCCATTTATTTTCTTTGGAGAGGTTTTTATTGCCATGCCAGCTCCTGATGGGCTTCTTATAATG
>JBKBPW010000094.1:0-7094 GCA_046292975.1 Thermodesulfovibrionales bacterium | reverse complement strand
GTAAGGTTTAATAACCCTTTGACATCGGGGGTTCACGGGGGAATTGCTTGTCAATTCCCCCGTGCTGTAAAACCAATCGAACAGGCACTGCAATTCTCCCCCGTGAGCCACAATGATATTATGGGCAATACTTAAACCAAGACCAGTGCCCTTGCCAACCTCCTTTGTAGTGAAAAAGGGCTCAAAGATCCTTGAAACTACCCTCTCAGGCATACCAGGGCCATTGTCAGAGATTTCTATCCTTACAAAGCCATTGTATCCTGATGTCTTTATTTCCACTCTATCTCCCCTACCAGAATCCCTTATTGCCTGAATGGCATTGTTGATAAGATTATGAAGAACCAGTTCAAAAAGTCCCCTGTCAATCATTACATTATGAGTGCCTGAAAAATCTCTCATAATCTTTATATCTGTCACATCTTTAAAATCCATAAGAATCTCATCTATAAAATCCTCTATCAAAACTCAATTCACCCTTTCTTCCAAAGGCAAGGAGGTCATGAACTATCTTCTGAATCCTTTTTGCTGCTTTTAGTATCTCATCAAGAAATTTCTTTTTATTCTCATCTGCCTCATGTATTAAAAGTAATTCCGAAAAACCAACTACTGCTGTAAGTGGATTATTTATCTCATGGGCGATACCACCAGCCATTGTCCCCAGTGAAACAAGCCTCTCCACCCTCTGCAGCTTCTCCTCCATCTCCTTCTGCTCTGTGATATCCCTTAAAACTATGATGCACCTCGTGGTATCATCCTTCATCTTATAGACTGCCATATCAAATATCCTATCCCTGATTACAATCCTATCTGAACCCTGACAGGGACATTTTAGATTTAAAAAATATCTGCAAAAATCTTCCCTGAGAAGACCATCCTTAAAGAACCCGCCAGCTGATGTGTTAAATGCCTTTGGCCTTCCCTTTTCATCTAAAATTATTATCATATCCTTTACAGAATCAAAGGTCTCCTGCCACTCAAGTGCCCAGTCAGTTATAGTCTTTTCCTTTTCTTTTATATCCTTCTCAAGGAAGGCTACCCTTCTAAGGGAATAAATGGAAAAATAAAGTATAGTACCACCACCAGAAAAAGAAATTAAAAGAAGTGTAATCATTATGGTATTAAGGGATGCCTTAAGCTCACCTGTAGTTAACATATAAGAAAGTCTTCCCCTCTCAAGTGCCATTCTGCTGAAATCTTCAAGGAGAGGGAAAAGGGAAGCCCGAGTCCTTTTATCCTTTTTCAAGGTATCAAGCTCCTTCTCTAAATCTTCAACAGTATTTACCACCCAAACCGACTCCGCTACTTGATGACATCTCTTACAGGAGGAAATGGTTTTTTTAATCTCTGCTGATATGCAGTCAATCTCTTCCTCAGCCTTTACCTTACTGAGTTTGAAAATCTTATCATATAATTCAAGCCTTGCATTAAGACTTTCGTTGATAATAATATTACGCTGAAAATTTCTTTTTACGATGTAGAGATTTCCAAGGAAGATAACCAGACAAACCCCGTTTATGAAAAACAGTGTTAAGATTATTGATATGACAACTTTTTTCATTAATTAAATTACTGTTTGCCTTTCATGATTTATATCCGGGGATATCCAAAATTTTATCTTTAGAATATTTAAAGTTTTAAAATTAGGACTATTTTTATCATAAAAATTTATAATAAAATAATCTTTCATCTTTAGAAAAATTTATCATAAATATGAAAAAAAATCAATATGGCTTTTACAAACGAATGTGTTTTACTTATCATAGTACAAAATTCACTATGAGGAGGGCTCATGATAAGGCTTAATAATTCTATATAATATAGACGCATTAGATTCTTTAGAGTAAAATAAAAGCTCAAAATGGAAAGGGAATTCATAGAAGGAATAATTAGAAGGCTTAACATCCTTAAAGGTAACCGCTCTGTAAAGGCCTTTGCTGAGGATCTGGGTCTTCCTGTAAGTACGGTCTATTATTATTTTAACGGAAGAGAGCCATCACTCAGTTTTCTTTTAAGAATCGCAAATAAGATGAATGTAAGTGAAGAATGGTTATTAACAGGAAAAGGAAAAATATTTAAGGATAAAGATGGTGAGGTCTTTGATATTGAAGATATCCTTGAGTTTCTGAAAAAGAACTGGTATAAATGGTCAGAGAAAAAGAGACAGTGGTTTAAGATAAATTTTGAAGAACTCTTTCCAGAATTTAAGCTATGGCTAAAAAAAGAGCTGATGAGATAGAATATTGAACTTTGCTTCTATGCTATGATACCCTAAAAATAAATGAAAAGAGTCTGGAATCCTGAGGTCTGGTTCTTTTTATTCTTCACAGGTCTTCTTGTCTTCAACTGGCCCTTTCTTGCCATTGCATATAAAAAGGCTTCTGACCTCACTGATTCCCTGGCTCGAACCTTCAGTCTTAAATATAACTCACGATATAGAAAGGATTATTGAAAGCCCATCCCATCAGATTTTCCGATACACTCAGTCAATCAGGTCTCTGGAAGGTTATAATAATAAATATGTCTGAAAGAATTCTTATAGTTGAAGATGAAGAAACCCTGGCAGCGTCACTTAAAAGGGTGCTGGGCAAAGAAGGTTATTCCATTGACCTTGCCACAGATGCAGAATCAGGACTTGAGCTTATAGACAGGGCACTTTATGATCTCATAATCACAGATATAATACTGCCTGGTATGAATGGAATAGAATTACTTAAAAAGGTAAAGGAAAGGTATCCTGACCAGATTGTTATTATTATTACTGCCTATGCATCCCTTGAGACAGCAGTGGAGGCCCTGAGATCGGGTGCCCATGATTATGTGATAAAGCCTATAATTCATGAGGAGATAAAACAGATAGTAAGGAATGCCCTGAAGCAGAGGGCATTGCAGAGAGAAAATGTACTGCTTAAGAAAGAGCTTGAAAGACATTATGACTTCAGCCATATTATTGGAGAAAGCCCTGCTATTAAGAAGATTATAGAAGAGGTCAAAAAGATAGCAAATGCAAAAAGCAATGTCCTGCTCCTCGGAGAAACAGGGACAGGTAAGGAACTTATTGCAAGGGCTATACATTTCAGCAGTAACAGGGCAGAAAAGCCTTTCATACCCATCAACTGTAGTGCCATACCAGAAAACCTCCTTGAATCAGAGCTCTTTGGTCATGTAAGGGGTGCCTTTACAGGTGCTGTAAGTTCAAAAAGAGGTCTCTTTGAAGAGGCAAATAGTGGCACGGTATTTCTTGATGAAATAGGCGAACTGCCACTGTCACTTCAGGCAAAACTACTGAGAGTCCTTGAAGACCAGGAGATAAGACCCGTTGGAAGCAATCAATCAGTAAGGGTAGATATAAGATTTATCTCGGCAACGAACAAAGACCTTTTACAGCTTGTCCGGGAAGGGAAATTCAGGGAGGATCTATTTTATAGACTCAATGTAATAAGCATTACCCTGCCACCCCTCAGAGAAAGAGGTGAGGATATTGAACTTCTGTCCAGATATTTTATTGAAAGGTATTCAAGAGAACATGGAAAGGAAGTAAAAAATATTGAGGAGAATGCCTTAAGATTATTAAAAAAATATCACTGGCCAGGGAATATAAGGGAGCTGCAGAATGTAATAGAAAGGGCAGTGCTTATAACAGAAGATGGCATTATAAAAAAAGAACATCTGCCAGAAGGATTAACAGAAACAAAAGACTCCTTTGTAGAAGAAGCCCTCAACAATAAGCTCTCTATTGAAGATTATACCAAGATCTTTATCCTGAAATATCAGGGACAATATACAGAACAACAGCTTGCTGATATGCTCGGCATTACAAGGAAATCACTGTGGGAAAAGAGAAAGAGATGGGGTATAAGTAAGAATTAAGTTCAAAGAATGTATCCTCAGCAATCTGTGTGGGTTGATGTATTCAAAAATCCTGCTCCCATTTTTCCGCTTAAAAATCCTGGCCTGATCTCTATGGCAGCAGCATTTATTGTTGGTATAATAGTGTCTCTTGCCACAA
Organism: Thermodesulfovibrionales bacterium; assembly: GCA_046292975.1. Taxonomy (GTDB): domain Bacteria; phylum Nitrospirota; class Thermodesulfovibrionia; order Thermodesulfovibrionales; family CALJEL01; genus CALJEL01. The sequence continues at coordinate 3,088 of JBKBPW010000094.1, read as the reverse complement.
GGGAGCCTCAGGCAGAGGCAAAATTTGAAGAAGAAAAATTGAGAACCTATGTTGGCATAGGTGCAGAATAAGCAGGAGGTAAATATGGCAGAAAAGATAGATGTATTGCTTTCTGAACAACGTACATTCCCACCATCAAAGGAATTCAGTGAAAAGGCCCATATAAAGAGCATGAAGCAATATGAGGAACTCTACAAGAGATCTGTAGAGGATCCTGAAGGCTTCTGGGCAGAGATCGCAGAAACTCATATCACATGGTTTAAGAAATGGGATAAGGTGCTGGACTATGATTTTCACAAACCATACATTAAATGGTTTATAGGTGGAAAACTCAACGCCTCCTATAACTGTCTTGACAGGTTCATAAACACACCTCTCAGGAACAAGGCAGCCCTTATCTGGGAGGCTGATGACGGCTCCTATAAGATCTATACTTATCAACAACTCTATTGTGAGGTAAATAGATTTGCTAATGTCCTTAAGAAACATGGTGTAAAAAAGGGCGACAGGGTAACTATATACCTTCCCATGATCCCTGAGCTTCCAATTGCTATGCTTGCCTGTGCAAGGATAGGAGCGATACACAGCGTGGTATTTGGTGGATTCAGCGCACAGGCTTTAAGGGACAGGATCCAGGACTGCAAGGCAAAACTCCTCATCACAGCAGACAAGGGTGTAAGGGGGGGGAGGTTTGTTCCTCTTAAGGCAAATGCTGATGAGGCACTACAGGAATGTCCAACTATAGAGAAGGTTATTGTGGTAAAGAGGACAGATGGAATTGATATGGAGCCTGGCAGGGACCTCTGGTGGCATGACGAGATAAATGCACCTGACATTAAAAACTATTGTGAACCTGAGTGGATGGATGCAGAAGACCCACTCTTTATCCTCTATACCTCAGGCTCAACAGGAAAGCCAAAGGGTGTTCTTCACACAACAGGTGGATACATGGTGTACACAAACCTATCATTTAAATGGATATTTGATTATCATGACGAAGACATCCATTTCTGCACAGCAGACATAGGATGGGTCACAGGACATAGCTACATCGTTTATGGACCACTAAGTGCTGGAGCAACAAGCCTTATGTTTGAGGGGATACCAACATACCCTGACCCGGGAAGGTTCTGGCAGATATGTGATAAGCATAAGGTAACAATATTCTATACAGCTCCAACTGCTATAAGAGCTTTGATGCGAGAGGGAGAACATTGGGTCCACAAGCATGACCTATCATCACTGAGGGTCCTTGGCACAGTTGGAGAGCCAATAAATCCTGAGGCATGGATCTGGTATCATACCCATGTGGGAAAAGGGAAACTTCCGATTGTTGATACCTGGTGGCAGACCGAGACAGGTGGAATTCTTATTACACCCCTTCCGGGTGCAATGACCTTAAAGCCAGGCTCTGCAAACAGGCCCTTCTTCGGGGTGGTTCCAAAGGTCCTTAAGGAAGATGGTTCGCCAGCAGGTGTTAATGAGGGTGGCTACCTTGTTATTGAAAGGCCCTGGCCCGGAATGCTCAGAGGGACCTACGGTGATCCTGAAAATAAAAGGATTAAAGAGGTCTATTTTTCCAGATTCCCGGGAAAATACTTTACCGGTGATGGAGCGAGGGTTGATGAGGATGGCGATTACTGGCTCATGGGCAGAATAGATGATGTCATTAATGTGTCAGGCCATAGACTCGGCACCGCAGAGATAGAATCAGCCCTTATGAGTCATGAGGCTGTTGCAGAGGCAGCAGTTGTCGGTTATCCCCATGAGATTAAGGGTGAGGGTATTTATTGCTATGTAACCCTTAAAGAAGGATATCAGCCCTCGGAAGAGCTAAAAAAAATACTTATAGGTCATGTAAGAACAGTAATAGGCCCTATAGCCACACCGGACAAACTCCAGTTCGCACCTGCTCTTCCAAAGACAAGGAGTGGCAAGATCATGAGAAGAATACTAAGGAAAATAGCCCGTGGAGATATAGAAGACCTTGGCGATACCTCCACACTTGCTGATCCATCAGTTGTGGACACTCTGGTAAAGGGAAGGCTATAAAAAACATCTCCTTTATTAAAGCAGCAGAGCAACAAGGTACCCCAAAAACGCAATATTTTTGGGGTACGAGAGCAGTAGGACATTATGGTAAAGAAATCTATTCCTTAATAAAAACTGTTGCTCTGCTGCTCTATATATCGGGAACTCGAGGGGTAAAGCTTGTCAATACGACCTCGCTGTAAGACCTATTGATCTGGCACATTCCTACGCGTACTCTAAACCATTGCTTTTAAAGTTGCCTCTGTTAAATACCATCCATAGGGAGTTCAGAAAACTCTATATCTACAGGAACAGAAACTGTGAGGTGTGCGGTGATGCAATGGAAAACCAAAAATGCTTGACAACCGTTATTCCTAATGATATATTACGATATGAAAAAGAGATGTTCTCCAGAAAAACACAAACCAAAACATGCCCATCGCTCCTGTGAGATATCGGGTAATAAGCGTGAAGATTATGAATTGAAAGGCAGGATTTGGGTTGAGGGAAAAGACGGCACATTTCTCGGATATGGTAGGGTAGTCCTCCTTGAAAGGATAAAACAGTATGGCTCAATTTCAGAGGCAGCAAGATCAATGAATATGTCTTACAGACATGCCTGGGAGCTTGTGGAGTCAATGAACAAACAGGCAAAAACGCCGCTTGTTGAAACAGCTACAGGCGGAAAGGGTGGAGGCGGCGCTCAGCTTACAGAGGCTGGGGAAAGGGCAATTGAGGCATTCTGGAGGCTTTATAAGAAGTTTGGAGAGTTTTTGAGAAAGGAGGTGATAGGGATTTAAAATTCTAATTTTTTGGATATCGTTGTAGTTAATTAAACATAACGAAATTAAAGGAGGCTGTAAGATGGAGTTAAGGGTTAAGAGTCAAGAGTCGAGAGTCAGTTTATTAATTTTATTGTTAGTTTTTGTATGTATGATGGCTGCAAGCGTAGTTTCAGCTGAAGAAAGACTCCTCGTCTTCGCTGGCGCTGCGAGCAAGCCACCAACAGAGGAAGCGGCAAAGGCCTTTGAGAAGAAAACAGGCATAAAGGTGGATA
>JBKBPW010000093.1:0-7100 GCA_046292975.1 Thermodesulfovibrionales bacterium | reverse complement strand
AGCGAAGAAAAACAAAATATTGAACGGTTCTTATGCTGTTAAGGATACTAAAGAAACTTCAAGGAGGTATGCTATGAAATATGGAGCAAGAAACAAGATTACAGCAAAGGTTAAGTCAATAAAGAAAGGTGATGTCATGTCTCTTGTAAAATTTGATGTAACTTCCCCTGCTGAGATGGCATCAGTACTCACAACAGAATCACTGGAGGATCTTGATCTAAAACCAGGTGACACTGTCCAGCTTATCATAAAGGCAATACATGTTTTGCCTGTAAAATAAGGAGGTTATATGAGCTTCTCAAAAACATTATTTTATTCTGTAATTCTGGTTTTATTAATTATCTTTCCAGCATTCGCAGCCAACACACTTCCGACAAAGGATAACCCTTTGATCATTGACAAAAGAAATAGGCAGGTACTTATTTATACAGAAACAAACGCAATGCATCTTTACCAACCAACTGTCCACTGGGGAGTTGTCTTTAAAGATGGGAAATTTGGTGATAGGGCTATATTAAAGGCTTACTGCAACCAACTGGATTTCTACGATGCATTAATTCAGATAGGAGCCAAGCCTGGGAATAATCTCACAAAAGAATCTGTAGGTCAATATGTTGAGGGAGATGAGCTTACAGTCACAGCAATAATAAAAGGCCAGGATAAAGAACTGCCTTTAAGTGAAATATTTGAAGATTCTTCAGGTAAAGGATTTAGGATAAAATTTGGAGGTAACAGAATAGCCTCTGAAAAAGAGAAAACTGGTTGTATCACATGTCTTGAAAGTTGCTGGATCTCTATTACAAGCAATGCTTTATATCCCATGACCAGTCCTCTGCAAAGATTCGTTTCACCCAATTCTTATTTTAAAGGCAATCTAAAGGTCTTACCCTCTAAGGAAGGGTATCCAGTAATCCTTATTTATAAACTGGCTAACAAAGGAGGTCACCATGCTCATTGATGCAAGGGGTGAGGCCTGTCCAAAACCAGTCTTGATGGCTGAAGAGGCCCTTTCAAAGATAGGTGAGGGTATCCTGGAGATCCTTGTTGACAATGAGGCCTCTGTAAAGAATCTCACAAGATTTGCAAATAAGAATGGCTTCTATACAGAGAATATAAAAGAAGATAACTACTGGAGGGTGAAGATTGTAAAGGGTTATCCCTGCGAAATAGACAGAGCAGCAGAGTTGGAAAGTAGCAGAGCAGCAATGGCAGAAGCGATTTCTCAGCCTTCAGCCTATTTCTTGATCGTTGCTACTGACACGATGGGAAAGGAGGAAGAACTCGGAAAGATTCTCATTAAGGCATTTTTTGAGACCATGAAGGTCACAAAGGAATTACCCAAAAGCATATTCTTTCTAAATGCTGGTGTGAAGCTAACCACTATTAATGAAGAGATTATTCCAATTCTGAAAGAGATAGAGGCCATGGGTGTTGAGATATTCTCCTGTGGAACCTGTCTTAAATATTATAATCTTGAATCAGAACTTAAGGTTGGCTACAGGGGTACTACAAATCATATTATTGAAGGAATGAAGGATTACCGAACCGTATGGATCGGATAAATAAAAATTTAAGGAGGAATGGGATATGAAGAAGTATCTTGACTGGCACAACAAAAAATCTGGCGAGTTTTTGGGGACCCTGCTTTTTACCCTGTGTTTCCTTTTCTTATTCACTACCCTTGCCTTTGCGGCAAACTATGTAAAACCCGAGGAGTTCAAAAAATGGCTTGAGACAGGTAAAAAGATGGTGATTGTAGATATCCAACCAGCTGAGGATTTTGAAGAACATCACTTTAAGGGTTCTATTGAGACCAATGCCTTTCCAGCAAAGACAGATGAAGAGAAGAAAAGGCTTGATAAGGTGATCCATCAAATAATGTCTTCAAAAGATGATGTAGTTATAATATGTCCTCGTGGTAGAAGTGGTGCAATGAATACCTATGAATATCTCAAATCAAAGGGTATTCCTGAAAATAGGCTCTATATCCTGGAAGGTGGAATAGCAGACTGGCCATACAAGGAGATGTTTATTAAGGGAAGATGACTGGTCTATCAGTAATCATACCTGCATTGAATGAAGAAGGCTATATCAAGGTTGCTATTGAATCGGCAAGGAAACTTAACCCTCTTGAGATAATTGTAGTTGATGGTGGTAGCACAGACAGGACAAAAGAGATTGCAGAAAGGGAGGGTGCAATTGTTATAGAAAGCCCAATGGGTAGAGGCACCCAGTTGAACAGGGGTGCCTCTGTAGCAAAGGGAGATATCCTGCTTTTTCTGCATGCTGATTCAGTCATCCCAGAGAGGGTAGATATAAGGAAGCATATAAATAATGGGCAGGCAGGAGGTTTTTTCAGGCTTGGATTTGATGACCCTTCAATATCCATAAGACTTGTAGAGTTTTTTGCAAATCTGAGAGCAAGGCTTTTTTCTTTGCCCTATGGTGACCAGGCAATTTTTATCAAAAAAGAGGTATTTGAAAGGATTGGTGGCTTTAAAGAATACCCCTTTCTTGAAGACCTTGAGCTTGTAAGGAGATTGAAAGGATTTGTTAGATTAAAAAGTCTGCCTGATAAAGTAATCGTCTCCTCACGAAGACTGAAAAAGGGCTATCCCTTCTCACCGATTCTTGTAAGCCTCAGAAATGTCTTGATAGCACTGCTCTTTCTTTTAGGAATGAGTCCCTATAGACTTCAGAGATTTTACAAATCGGGGTCCCCGCACCCATCCCAGACAGCGGGGTTCCCGAAAAATCCAGAGGATTTTTTTGGTGACACTACCGGCAGGGTGGCATGACACGCCCTTATTCTCTGGGATGGGTGCGGGGTGCCAGTGATGGTTGAGAGATTTTTAAAAGAATGTCTTTCCTGTGGTGTCTGCAGAGATGCCTGCCCTTTTCTTTCAGAATACGGGACACCTGATGAGATAATAAAAGAAAAACCCCATGTCTCCTTTTTATGCACAAACTGTAGGGCCTGTGATATGGTCTGTCCACAGGGCCTTTCGCCATCAGAGGCATTTCTATTAATGAAGCATAAACTAATTAAAGAAGATTCTTTATCTGAAGATGTAAGGATTGCATTAAATTCTGCAAAAAGATTTGCCATGAGGGGTCACAGATTCCCTTTTGCATATTATTCACGTTCAGAGAAGGCCTTCTGGCCAGGATGCTCACTTCAGGGTACAAGACCGGATATCGTTAAAAAGATCGTTAAGACCTTAAATATAGGGCTGGTTCTTGATTGTTGTTTTGATCCCCTGTTTCAAAATGGCGACCTTGATGAAGTGAAGGCTGCCACAGAAAGAATAAGAAGCAGATTGAAGAATCATGGAATAAGTCATCTGATCCTTGGATGCACAAACTGTAAAAAGATCTTTTCCCTCTACATGCCTGAAATAAAGACAGAACATATCCTTGAGGTCATGCCAGAGGTATCAAAAAACAGGTATTATGGAGGCCTTAAAGAGATTTATCTCCATCATCCCTGCCCATCCTTTAGGTTTAAAGAAATCAGAAACCTTGCAGAAGGACATATTAAATCCTCTGCTAAGATAATCTCTCAAGCTACCCTCCCTGAATGCTGTGGTCTGGGTGGTGCCACTCATGCCCTTTCAGAAATACTATCAAACCAATTTACAGAGAGGGTCATCACTGATTCAAAAGATGCTCCAGTGGTTACCTACTGTATGGGCTGCAAGAATCGATTCCTCAAAAATGGCAAAGAGGCCTATCATATCCTTGAAGTCATAACAGATGTAAGACCACTAAAAAAACCTGTTTCTTCGGGCCGTAAATGGTTAAATAGATTTATGCTTGCCACAGGAGAGAGATTAAAAAACAAAAAAATCCTTTTTGGTATTGCGCTTCTTTCAACAATAATACTTGTAACATATCTAAGAGAAAAGGGCTATATATCTCCTGAATTGATCTTTGAATTTATCAGAAAAAATAAGGTCCTTGCCCCTGCGCTCTTCATCCTCATCTATGCTATAGGGCCCAGTATATTCATCCCGAGCCTTCCACTGACACTCGGAGCAGGCTTCCTCTGGGGACCCTTCTGGGGTGTTGTCTTTTCCATTACAGGTGCAACTATCGGTGCCTTTATCCCCTTTCTTTTATCACGATACCTCCTTGGAGATATAATTAAAGAGAGATTTGGTTATGCAAGGTGGCAATGGTTAAATGAAAAGGTAAGAAGACATGGCTGGAAGGCTGTTGCCTTTGCAAGGCTGCTGCCAGTACTTCCCTTCCCAGTTCTAAATTATCTATTTGGAATCACACCTATACCAGCCTTTCATTATCTCTGGAGCACCTTTGTATTCATGCTTCCAGCCTGTATTGCCTATGTTGCCTTTGGAAGCTCAATGGAAGAGTTAATAATAAAAGGGAACATAACTGCCTTTATCAGTGCAATAATTATTATTTCTCTTATAATGCTCATGCCCTTTGGTTTTAAAAGGATATCAAAAAGATTATTCAGAGAGGATGACGGATAAATCCCTTGGCATAATCTTCAGAACACCTGAATATGGAAAGGTAAAGAAAAGACTTGCCTCAGAAACAGGCCATGAAATGGCACTTTCCATATATAAAAAGATGCTTTTCACAACCATGCAGAAGGCATTGCTTTTAGATAATGTGGAAATTTATGGTTTTTATGACGGAAGATTCCCTCAGGATATAGCCTTAAGATATAAAAAGATAATACTAATTCCTCAGAGGGGAAAAGACCTTGGTGAGAAACTCTACAATGCTGCCAGTTATTTATATGAAAAAGGCTACAGAAAGATTGTTTTGATCGGTGCAGACTCTCCTGACCTGCCTGTTGAGTATATCCAGGAGGCATTCTCAAGACTTGATTCCTCTGATGTTGTTATTGGTCCTTCAGAAGATGGTGGATATTATCTCATTGGAATGAAAAGACCAGAAGACTATCTATTTAAGGACATACCATGGGGAAGTCCTGAAGTCCTCAAAAGAACAATCTCAAAAATTGAGAAACAGGAACCGTCCTATTTTTTACTTCCTGAGTGGTATGACATCGATGATCTCGAAAGGCTTCGTAAATGGTGTCCCGTTAAACTACAGGAAGAAACTCTGACTTTATAATTTCTGCATCTTCAGTAATTATCTTTACTTCTTCTTGTAAGATATCTTTGTAAAGAAGGCCTGTTGCAACGATTAAAGCATCATGGATATTAAGACCTTCTGGCATTCTTTCGATAACATTTTCATCCACAGGATAAATAATGCAATTTTCACACTCACTAAGATAATCTATAATCTTTTCAAAAGCTATATTTATCCGTCTTTGAGAAATCAGGTATTTAATTTCTGCGAGCACAATAGCAGAAAAGACAAAATTGTTGTCTTTGTTAATTAATATCTGATAATGTTGAGGATTCAGCCTCTTATTCTTATCCATGAACCATATGAATATATGGGTATCAACAATGTAGGTCATAGTTTATTACCAAAAGAATATTCGTATTTTTTAATCTCTTCTAAGGAGAAATCCAGCTTGCCTTCAAAAATCCCGTACAATTCAGACAGGGTCTTCACTTTTGCTGGAGAAACTACCTTAGACTTTAAAACCCTTAACTGCTGCTCAAGGCTTTCAATCTGTAGTTTTATTAGAGCTTCTTTCATTATATTTATCCTCCTATAAAGCCTACTGCGCTACCCGCACCCAGCGCAGATGGTAAAGCATGCACTGCCCTACCTGCCGCTCTGTCCGCAGTGTGTGTGGGGTAATGGCGTGTCCTGCCACCCGGCCATTCTGTCTGGGATGGGTGCAGGAACCGCGCTCTGCTGCTCTAATAGGAAAAGTGAATGCAAAAATAGTATATCATAAAAGAGGGCCTGATATAACACAAAGTCGGGATATAAAGCGCCGCTTAATTCTATCTCTGCTGCAGATATAGCCCTTTGATTATAGCTGCTGCAATTGAGATAATGACCCAGTTTTCATCTCTACTGGTAATCAATAGATCACAATCCCTGTAGCCTTTCCAGAAAGAAAACCTTTTCCACTCAAAGCTGGCTACAGGATTTCCTTTATCATCCTTAACCTCACCATGTTGAGAACCAATGATGAAGGGATTTTTAAAAATAGTTGAACCTATCACCCTGTTGAGGGAATCCCTTATTTCATAATTCATAGCTGACTTTAAAGGCAATCTTTTCATCTTTTCTGGATTAAAGGATGCTATCATCTGCCTGTTTTCTCTAATTTCATAAAAAGTAGAGATGAAAGAAACACCTCTATATAAATTAAATCGTTTATATGTTCTCAAATCCACTATCTCAACATTCAATGGAAAAAGCATGCGCAACTTTGTAAATCCAAATAAGGTCCGGCAGAAATTTGATGAGTCCTCTGTTATCTGATAGATAAGATGGCCATCCTGCCAGACATCAAATCGTGCCTTAGAAGATAAAGGACCTGAAAGAGTTTTAATACGAAGCATTATCATAATAAAGATAATTTTAACCTGCCTATATTTTGAAATAAATTTTATACTATGCAGGAAAAAGATTTTTTATCATCTCAGCGTTATCTTTACCAAGACACTATAATATAATCTCAAACCTCTCTTTGTTTTTTAACATCTTCCTTCCTATGATCATGGTCTTTACCCTTAAGGATATGCTTCTTACAGTTTATATCTCCAGATTCTTTATCAACTCCACAGCCTTCTTTTTAACAATCCCTGTCTCTGAATTAATACAATCTCTAATAAGGGTCTTTGCCATTTCTGAACCTATCTCTGAAAGTGCCACCAGAATCTGTCTTTTCAGAAAGGGATTATCTGTGCTATTAAATAATTCTTTAAGCGGTTCAACTGCCCTTTCACTCCTCAGCCTGCCAAGTATCCATACCGCCCTCTGAACCGTCTCCCTCTCAGGATGCCTCAGGGCATTTATTAATTTCTCCTCAAAGTCTTTCTTTTCATAGTCTTTAATATCTGCACCACAGTAAGGACATCTCCTGTGTTCCTTTCTGATCTCTTTCCAGCAGTGAGGGCAGAAAAAGGTCATCTTAATCTATCACTTCAGTCCTGATTCTCAACAGCCTATCCCTTATACCATCTATC
>JBKBPW010000092.1:0-7109 GCA_046292975.1 Thermodesulfovibrionales bacterium | reverse complement strand
GAAAGTGTTAATATTGATGAGCCAAGTATAAGGGCTGCCACTATTATACTAAAAGAGAGCCTGTTTGCTGACCTGTCAATATCCCTTATAAACCTCTCAAGTCCGAGATGGGTTATCTTAAAGCTCAACTCATCCCTGAGGGTCTTTCTCAGGATAAGCCTGATTTGCTTCGGCGTAGCTGTGGCAAAGGCAGTAAATTCATCAAGATTCCTCCTTGCCCTCTCGTAAAGCCTTCCCAGGCTGTATCTTGAACGAATCAGTTTTGAGGCATAGGGCTCTGCAACAGAAATGAAATTAAAGGATGGATCAAGTTCCCTGGCAATGGAATCAAGTATCAGTAAAGATTTATTCACGAGGAGAAAATCTGATGGTATCCTGAGTTTGTGCTTTATGGCAAGATGTGTGAGGGTGTCAAGGTATTCTGAAAAATTTATCTCTGATATAGAGACACTATAAAGAGGGACAAGGAAATCCATAAGATCTGCCTTGAATTCCCTTCTAAAGCTTTCTATATCCATCTCTTCCGAGACAAATCCGAGGTCAATGTATTGTTCTATAAGGGTATCAAAGTCCCGTTTTACAAGTGCTATAAAGGCATGGGCAAGGCTCTCCATCAGCTCAGGGGTGAGATACCCGACTATCCCGAAATCAACAAGCCCTATCCGTCCATCAGGCATAATAAAGATATTGCCTGGATGCGGGTCTGCATGAAAAAAGCCATCTTCAAATATCATCTTCAAATATGCCTCAAGGCCGATCCTTGCAATATGAGCCCTTTCAAAACCAATTCTTTCTATATCAGCAATACTATCTATACGGACACCATATATCCTCTCCATAACTATAATCTTCTCTGTAAGATATTCAGGATAAAGTCTTGGTATATAAATATACTTGTGCCCTTCAAAATTCCTCCTGAATCTGTTGAGATTCCTTGCCTCCTCTTTAAAATTAATTTCCTTTCTCACTGTCTTGGAAAATTCATTAACTATTCCCAGGGGATTAAAGAATTCAGCCTCTGGCATATACCGCTCCATTTGCTCAGCAATAAATCTCATGATATCTATGTCGGTCTCAATAATCTCTTTAATACCCGGACGCTGGATCTTCACAACCACAGCCTCTCCACTCTTTAAGGTTGCTCCATGAACCTGTGCTATGGAGGCGGCAGCAATCGGTCTCACCTCAAATTCCTTGAATATCTCCTCTACAGGTGCACCAAGTTCCTGCTGAATTATAGCCCTTACCTCTTCAAATTTGAAAGGAGGAACTTCATCCTGAAGTTTCTTGAACTCATCAGCATAGGGTTTAGTTATAAGGTCAGGTCTTGCTGATAGTATCTGGGCAAGCTTTATAAAGGATGGGCCCAGTTCCTCAAAGGCATGCCTCAGCCTTTCTGGAAAGGCCCTGTCTATATAGGGAAACTTCTCAAGAATCCTTTTGCGAAAGGGTATGAATCTGGCAAGATTAACCTGTTCAATGAATTGATAAAATCCGTACTTAAAAAATACAGAAAGTATCTGACTTAGACGAATTATGTCCTTATATCTTCTTCTGAGCCTCAGAAAGGATAGGGGCATTATTCCACTTCTTCTGCCTTCTCACCCTCAAGCTTCTTCAGTCTCTCAGAAAGCCTGTCTATCTTCTTTTCAAGTCTCTCTATTTCTTCTCTGGTTGGTAACTTCATCTTTTCAAGTGTAGAATTGACAAGCCCTGTTATAGACTGTCTGAGACCTTCTGTTGACTTCTCAGCCTTTTCTGTCCATTCCTTGATCAGCTTTGCTCCCTCTGCTTCAGAAAGCTCACCCTTTTTAATGAGTTCATCAATAAACTCCTTCACCTTCTCCTGAACACCTATACCTGCCAGAAGTGCCTTCCTTACAACATCAAAGACTGACATAGTCTGCCTCCTTTTTTAACTGTTTAAACTGTTTAAACTGTTCATTTTTCTAATTACATCATAAGCCAGTTCAAGTGCCCTGTCAAGCCTATCTATCTCCTTTGTGCCGCCCTGGGCTGTATCTACCTTTCCCCCACCCCTGCCACCAGCCATCTCTGCTATCTCTTTAAGTATCTCACCAGCGTGAAATCTCTTCTGAAGGTCCTTTGTTACCATTGTTATAAGTGATGCCTGACCATTCAGTACAGAACCAAGTATAATTATCCCTGATTTTAATTTATCGCGAATCTGGTCTCCCAGCAGCCTCAATTCCTTTGCCTCAAGACCATCAAATCTCATCGAGAGAACCTTTACACCATTTATATCCTTTGCCCTCTCAATTGCATTTGCAGCCTCTCCTGAAAGCAATTTCTGTCTCAATAATCTGATCTCTCTTTCCATATCCTTCTGCGAATCAAGGAGGGCCTTCAGTCTCTCAAGGGGATCAGGACTGCTAAGGAGCCTTGAGATCTCTCTTAGCTTTAAACTTGAATCCCGTAGATAATTAAAGGCATTCATACCTGTCAGGGCCTCTATCCTCCTTATACCTGAGGCAACACTTCCTTCTGAGATTATCACAAAGCTTCCTATATCACCAGTTGCCCTCACATGGGTTCCACCGCAGAGTTCCTTACTTACCCCTACCACCTCCACAACCCTTACAGTATCACCATATTTTTCATCGAAAAGGGCTATGGCACCAAGCCTTATAGCCTCATCTAAGGATGTAATAGTGGTCCTTACAGGGATATTTTCAAGTATCCAGTTATTGATGAGTCCCTCAATTTCAGTTATTTCTTCAGGTTCAAGCTGGGCAGGATGGGTAAAATCAAATCTCAATCTATCAGGACTCACAAGGGAGCCAGCCTGTCTTACATGTTCACCAAGGACATCCCTCAATGCCCTGTGAAGAAGATGGGTCGCTGTATGGTTTTTCATAGTAGCCCTTCTTAAGGATTGATTAACCTCAGCCTCTACCTGATCATACTTTGAGATTGTACCCTCCTTTATCCTTACATAATGGGCTATAAGTCCTTTATAGGGTTTTTTTGTATCTATTACCTCGGCAATCACTGAATCACCTGTGATTGTCCCCCTGTCACCGACCTGTCCTCCAGATTCTCCATAAAAGGGAGTCCTGTCAAGAAAAACAATGCCTTCCTCTCCTTCTTTTAAAATCCCTACAGGCTCTCCATCCCTGAGTATTGCTATCACCTTGCACTGTGCTGAAAGTTTCTCATAACCAAGAAATTCTGTCTGTGAAATCTCCTTATAAATTGATGGGATAGTCAGGTCCTCTTCTGTCCAACTCTCCCTTGCCTTTTCTTTCTGTTTTGCCATCTCTTTGAGGAATCCATCTTCATCTATGGAAAGGTCTGAATCAATGGCAATGTCCTTTGCAAGGTCAACAGGAAATCCATAGGTATCATAAAGTCTGAATAATTCTTCACCGGGGATGGTTTTTATGCCCTGACTTTTTAATCTTTCTATAAGCTCATCAAGAAGTCTTGTGCCCTGATCAAGGGTCTTTATAAATCTCTCCTCCTCAAGTCTCAGGAATTTTTCTGTTCTTTCACGGGCTGATTTAAGCTCAGGATAGGTATCGCCAAAGGTATCTATTACACTGTCAATAAGTTTATATAGAATAGGCTCTTCTTTACCCAGCAGATGGGCATGCCTTGAGGCACGCCGGATAATCCTCCTGAGGACATATCCCCTCCCCTCATTGGAAGGTATAAGACCCTCTGACATAAGAAATACCGTTGCCCTTATATGATCTGCAATAACCCTTATAGAGACATCTGTCTCTTTTGATTTGTGATAACTTGCACCAGTGATTGAGCTTATGGCCTCTATGATGGTCTCAAAAAGGTCTGTATCAAAGTTATTATACCTTCCCTGAAGAACGGCTGTAATCCTTTCAAGGCCCATGCCTGTATCTATAGAAGGTCTTGGAAGTGCTGTGAGATTACCTGAGGCATCTCTGTTGTACTGCATGAATACAAGGTTCCACAGCTCAAGGTATCTATCGCAGTCACAGCCAACTCTACAGTCTGGTTTTCCACAGCCCACCTCTGGTCCCTGGTCAATTATTATTTCAGAGCAAGGACCACAGGGACCTGTATCACCCATCTGCCAGAAATTATCCTTTGCACCAAGTCTCACAATCCTCTCCTGAGGAATATCTGTGAGCTCAAGCCAGAGTTTTTCTGCCTCATCATCTTCTTCATAAACAGAAGCCCAGAGCCTTTCCTTAGGAAGCCTGAATCCCTCTACAAGTAATTCCCATGCAAAGGATATTGCCTCCTTTTTAAAATAATCTCCAAAGGAAAAATTTCCGAGCATTTCAAAAAATGTGTGGTGTCTTGCTGTATGACCAACCTGCTCAAGGTCACTGTGCTTACCGCCAGCCCTCATGCACTTCTGGCATGAGGCAGCCCTTTTGTATGGTCTTGTCTCATTACCAAGAAATATGTCCTTGAACTGAACCATTCCAGCATTCGTAAACAAAAGTGTGGGATCACCCACAGGAATCAGGGGAGAGCTTTTAATGATCCTGTGGTTCTTAGACTGAAAATAATCAAGAAAATATCTTCTTATCTCTCTGCCTTTCATGATTATTCAATCTTTATAGTTGGATCTCCTGAGATAATTGATTCAAGAATACCATTAACAAACAGGAGCTTTGTCTTAAGAAGCCCTGATGTGGAATAGACCCAGAGTTCTCTGTATTTCCCATCCCTGGGTTCAAGCACCTGAACATCAGCCGGTGCACCCCAGGCATACCTTACCTGTATTTGAGTCATTCCAGTAACAACCTCTCCAGCCTGTATGTGTTTCTGAATCTCCTCAGGGAAGTTTCTTATCTCCCCGGGTGAATACTTTATACCTGTTGCACAGGCACCAAGAAATATAATAAAGGAAAAGCGCAGCAGGGCCATGGAAAGGGGTACCCCGAAAAATCTTCTCATCTTACCTCCTCCTTTAATTGCTTGATAAGACTATTAATCGTCTCCATACTATAGCCCTTTCTAAGCATGAATTTCTTGAACCTCTCTTCTGAAACTGGATCATCAATCCTCTGCTTCCTGAGCCATTTTTTTACAATCATAGTTGCAGACTCCATTTCATCAAGACCCTCTGTGACCTCATCAATAAGTTCAGGATTGATCCCTCTTATTAAAAGATATTCCTTTATTGCCCTGCCTCCAAGAAGTCTTGACTCCTTTGCAACCCTAAAAAAAGACTTCGCTGCCTCTTTATCATCTATAAGACCTGATGCCTTCAGCTCTTTAAGCAGGTCCTCAATTATCTCAAGACTGAACCCCTTTCTAAGGAGCCTGTCCCTGATCTCGGCCTCGCTTCTCTGTCTGTAACTGAGGAGTTTTAAGGCAAAGGCCTTTGCCTTATCTTGAGAATCTCTCAATCTTGAATCCTGGTTTTTGTTGACCTTCAGGGCCTTCACCTTCTCTGACCATCTCTGCAGTGGTCTGTATCCCTTTGACCTTGAGGGTAAAGTCATCAGGATTCGATGCCCACTTAAGGGCCTCCTCATAGGTAACAAGACCTGCTTTGTAAAGGTCAAAGAGTGACTGGTCAAAGGTCTGCATGCCATACAATAATTTTCCCTGTGCAATAACATCAGGTATCAGCTTTGTCTTCTCAGGGTCAGCTATACATTCCTTTATTGTAAGGGTTCCGATCATCACCTCCACAGCAGGGGCCCTTCCTGTGCCATCAGCCTTTGGAAGAAGTCTCTGGGATATCACTGCCTTTATAACAGAGGCAAGCTGAATCCTTATCTGCTGGTGCTGATGGGGAGGAAACATAGAAATTATTCTATTAACTGTCTCTTTGGCATCAAGGGTATGAAGTGTGCTCATCACAAGATGACCTGTCTCTGCTGCTATAAGTGCAGTCTCAATTGTCTCAAGATCTCTCATCTCACCAACAAGTATTACATCAGGATCCTGCCTCAGGGCAGACCTCAATGCCTTTAAAAAAGAATCGGTATCAGACCCTATCTCTCGCTGACTGACTATACTTCGCTTATCCCTGTGAACAAACTCAATGGGGTCTTCTATGGTAATTATATTCACTGCGCTGTTTGAATTTATATAATCAATCATGGCAGCCAGTGTTGTGGACTTTCCACTTCCAGTTGTCCCTGTTACAAGAATAAGGCCCCTCTGCTCCATTGCTATTTTTTTAAGGACCTCTGGAAGATTCGATTCCTCAAAGGTCGGGACCTTCATTGGAATTACCCTGAAGACAAGACCAACTGCACCTCTTTGATAAAAGGCATTGCAACGAAACCTTCCAAGATCCGGAATACTGTAGGCAAAATCCAGTTCATGCTCCTTTTTGAAGGTCTCTTTCTGTGCCGGGCTCATCACAGAAAAGGCTATCTTTAATGCCTCCTCAAGATTAATCCTCTCAATACCCTCCATTGGCTTAAGCTCACCAAATAGTCTCACAATGGGTGGAGAGCCAACCTTTATATGCAGGTCAGAGGCACCTATTGAATAAGCCTTTTTTAATAATTCATTTATATCCATATCCCAATATCTTTATAATCAAGGTTTATTCAATCCATCATCCTTTTGCCATTACGGCTTTTCCTATTCCGACTTCTGATTTCTGGCCTCTGACTTCTGTATCCCAAATGAGGCCTCCTTTATCTTCCTTTCTATTTCCTCTGCAACCTTCGGATTATTTTTGAGATACTCCCTTGCACTTTCCCTTCCCTGACCTATCCTCTGACCATTATAACTGAACCAGGAGCCTGCTTTTTCAAGTATACCTTTTTCAACACCAAGGTCAAGTATTTCACCCTCACGAGATATCCCTTCATTGAAATATATATCAAACTCAGCCTGCTTGAAGGGAGGTGCTACCTTGTTCTTTACAATCTTTACCCTTACCCTTCCACCTACTGTATCAGAAGAATCCTTAAGGTTTTCAATCCTTCTTATATCAAGCCTCATTGTGGAATAAAACTTAAGGGCAGTGCCACCTGTAGTTGTTTCAGGATTTCCAAACATAACACCTATCTTCATCCTTATCTGATTTATGAATATTACTATGGTCTGGGATCTGGATATAGCTGAAGTAAGCTTCCTCAATGCCTGACTCATGAGCCTCGCCTGAAGACCTGGAAGGCTATCAC
>JBKBPW010000091.1:0-7112 GCA_046292975.1 Thermodesulfovibrionales bacterium | reverse complement strand
GGACTGCAAAACCTGCTGCAGTTGCTGCTGCTGTATACCTTACAGGCCTTCCAACAGCCTTCATTGTCTCTATTATGGCTGCTCTCTTGTTACCAACCTCTCGGAATCGGAAGTAAAATTCATTGAATATATGGATGCTGTCTGTTGCGATTGCCATTAAGAATACAGGGCTCATTGAACTCATTATATGAATAGGGATACCTGCTCCAATAAAAAGTCCCATGCTCCAGATAATGCTAATCATTGCATCCATCATCAATGTAACAGAGAGGAAGAGGTCCCTGAACATAAGGTATCTGACAAGGAGCATTATCCCACCTGCAATAGGTGCAAATATTGCCATGAGTTTGAACATCTCCACTCCAAAGGTATCCCTTGCAACAGGATCACCTGCAATGTAATATTTATCGTTACCTTTTTGCCTTTTTACTATCTCCCTGATTCTATCTGCCACCTCTTTGCCATTTGCACCCTTTTCAAGGGGTATGTAAATAGCTGCGGTCTTTCCATCCTTTGAAACAATACGGTCAATAAAAAGGGGGTTTTCAAGAATGTTCTTTTTAAGCGCCTCTATCTCTTTATCATCCTCAGGGATATCTGTCATGAGTGGAGCCAGGCGGAGGATACCTTTTTCTGCAGTTACATTTGTAATTGTGGTGAAGCTATTTACATCCCTTGATGCCACACCTTTTATCTTTAATATCTCGTCAGTAATCCCCTTTATCCTCTCAAAGCTGTCTTTATTAAAAACTCCTTTTTCATTTACTATCCCGAGGACTATTACATCCTCATAGAGACCAAAGGTCCTGTCAACCTCATCATTCCATACCCTCACATCTGATGTGGCTGGAAGCATATGCTTTGGATTCGTGTCTATCTTTATCTTTGGGAATTGTGTGGCAAAGAGGATGGTTATAAAAATAGTGATAGCAACAATGAGCCGTGGATGGTCGACAGAAAACTCTACAAGCCTCAACCTCTTCATCATTCCTCCTAAAAGGTCAGGTTCATGTCTGCCTGAATAACAATGTCTTTATAATAAGTGGCAGGGTCTGCAAGCTCCACTCCTTCGATAAAATCAGCCTTACTCATCCCGAATAACGGTACATTCAAAGGACAGGCAAGGAGTCTCGCGCCTTCCATATGGAGCATTACAAATAAATCCTCAACACTCGGAAGTTCCATCTCCTCCATTTTCTTCATTACTGCATCACTCACTTCCTTTGGCTGGTCAGGAAGGCACTTAAGTTCATTTACCTTTTCTTTATGAATAGCATTTACACCACGGGAGCCAAAGAATACGGTCACCTTGCATCCCTCTCTTAAAAGGCTCAGTGCTGTCATCAGTGCATTGTAGACCTGACAGAGTTCATCATGAAAACACATAATTGAGACATTCTTTGTAACCTTAGCCATACTACACCTCCTTCTTAATGGTCAAAGGAGTTGAAGCACCTTTATCAATCATTTCTACAATCCTACAACCTGTGTTTCTCAAAAATCTTTCAACCATTACCTTTACAGCCTGTGAATTCTCGATACTTACAAGCAGTGTTTCTCCAGGTGATAACTTATTAAGGGCTTCCTTAAGCCTCTTCCTGTCTGGAAGACAGCAACCAAACATAATATCAAGTATCTCTGCCATTGTTCCCAGAATTTATGGCCAGTTACTCAGGCCATGCCTTATCTTCCATAGATAGTACCTCTCAAAGGCAGCCTTCAGCCATCTGTACTGTATGCCTGCCTTTAAAACAGCCTCCTGTCTTGGTGGTAGCACTGGTGATGCCTTCATATAGGCTGCGGTATTGCCCATGTCCATGAGGCATATGGCAGATATATCTTCTGGTTCTGGAGGCTTCTCATTCTTTATCTCAGAGGCGATTGTCATTGCTGCTATCTTTGCCATCCTTACAGTCATATAGCCTGTCTTTGGAACACCTGTTGGAACAGGTGTGGGCTCAGGTGGTGCAATTGCAACAGCCACACCTGCTGAGAAGATATTCTTATATTTTGGATGCCTGTAATATTTATCCACAGGTATAAACCCTCTTGGATTGCCTACCGAAGCTACAGCTGGAACTCCCTTCATGGCAGGTGCAAGCATGGAAAGTTTGAAGGGAAGTTTTGTGCTATCCTTTAGCCTTATCTCGCCTGGAACTATCTCTTCAACGGCCTGATTCACCATGAATTTAATATCCCTTTTTGCAAACTCATCCTCCATGAGCCTTTTTGAATTACTAAGCCCGGCTATACCAAAATGACCTATATAAGGCTCAGAGGTTATAAATGTTATGGGGACCTTATGCCTGAGCCTCCTTCTTCTTAATTCAGCATCAACCTCAAATAGATATTCATAGGCAGGTCCAAAACAGCTCACTCCTTGAACAGCACCAATTACAACAGGCCCTGGCTCCTCAAGAAATCTCTTCCATGACTCATAGGTCCTTTCTGCCTGGGGAAGTGTAAATATACAGTCTGTATAGCCCTTTTCAGGACCAAGACCAGGAACCTCATCAAAGGCAAGATAGGGGCCTGTGGCTATAATGAGATAGTCAAAGGGAATCTCTTTTGTGTTTGTGAAGACCATTGAGTTGTCTGGTTCAATACCTCTGGCTGGCTCATGGATGAAATTAATATCCTTTCTCTCAAGGATTGGCCTGAGCGTAAGTGTTATATCCTCTTTTTTTCTCCATCCAAAGGAAAGCCATGGAAGGGAAGGGATAAAGATGAATCTATCTTCATCAGATATAACTGCTATATCAGCCTTTTTACCAAGAAGCCTTTTTAATTCAAAGGCTGCTGTGAGACCTCCAAAGGAGCCTCCAATAATAACTATCCTTGCCATCGTTACCTCCAGATTTAGAGCAGCAGTTTTAGGTGAATAGGCCTCTTCACCAATTCACCTCTTCACCGCTTCACCAACGTAAGCCTATCGCCTTCAGCCTTAAGCCTATTTTCTTCAGCCTGACGCCTTCAGCCTATAGCCTTCACCAATGTTCTACTGCTCTACTGCTCTATTTAAAACATCCCTACAACCTTATCCTCTTCCACCATCAGATCCACAAGCCTGTCATAGTCTATCTTTTCTGCATCCTTTAGAACCTCGTCATCCTTAAGTCCCCTCAGTCTCATATCCTCTTCAAGTACATAGACCTTTCCACAGAAGCCTTCAAATCGTTCTCTCTGAGCAAAATAAACACCATTCTGAAGTAATACCATATCAGAGGCCATGTCCCTTGCAAGCTTGAAACCCCTCCTCCCCTCAGGTGTATCAGGTGAGCTTTTGATAATCACAAGCATCATTGCCTCCTAAAATATCATTGTAAGATCAGAGTTCTTTATTATCTCTGCAATCTCGTGGCTGTTCACTATCTTTAAGCCATCAATTAATCTATCAGGTTCTACATATTCTTCTTTTAAGGATGCCCTATCAACATAGACCTCAACTCCCATATCAATGCAATCTTTTATTCCTTCTTCCGTACTTGAATAGGGGGTACTGCTTGTATCCTGACCTTTCCTTGCTGCATTTACTCCTCCATCAACAAGGACGAGCTTTACTTCTACTTCCTCTGTAACTCCTCCAAGGGCATGTCTTATTGCCTCAGAGGCATCTACTGTTCCATAAGGTGGTCTTCTCATTATTATGCTTATATTCATAGCCACCTCCTATGAGCCAAGGCTCAAGAATATGGGCCTTGTTTTAATGACATTGTAAAGACCTTTAAGAGAACTCATCTCACCACCCTGAACCGCATCCTCAGCCGTAAGACCACGGCTCTGCATACAGCCTGTTCAGATATCAACCTTCAGTCCCCTTGTAACAAGCTCTTCAAGCCTTGATAAAGACTGTGGGAGCTGACCTTTGACTATGGAAAACACCCCATCTCCAGAGGCAATCAGTCTTACCTTGTGCCCTTTTCTTAATGCTGCATCTGCAAGCCTGAAGAATGTGTGGGTGTTTTCATAACTATAGGGTGTTGTGGAAAGAAATACTACTATCTCTTTTGCCATGTTACCTCACCCCCTAAAATAATTATAGATTTTGCGAGATTTACTTCCTCTCCTCTATCTCTCTTTTAAGTTTATTGAGAAACAGGGGGTCCTGAGAGGGTTTATCTTTTCTCTGCTCCACGACCTCTCAAAAATGTCATGAATCCTACTGCAATGAAAAACATTATTACACTTATTGCCTGTGCCAGAGAAAGGCCCTCAGCAAGCATACCCCTTGCGGCATCACCCCTGAAGAACTCCACAGAGAACCTCAATATTGAATAAAGCATTACATAGGTCCAGAAAAGCTCACCCTTAAAGCTTTTTCTCTTCCTAAGGATTAGAAGGATAATAAAATTTACAAACTCACCTGCTGCCTCATAAAGCTGGGTAGGATGAAGCGGAATTCCCAGTGGTGCAAGGGAATGTGGATCAGTAAATGTAACTGCCCAGGGTAGATCAGCTGGTCTTCCATGACAGCATCCAGCGAAGAAACAACCGAGCCTTCCAATTGCATGGCCTATTGCTATGGATGGTGCAAAAATATCAGCAACCTGCCAGAGATTAAGGCTATGCCTCTTTATATAAATTACGCCTGTTATAACAGCAAAGATCAATCCTCCATAAAAGACAAGCCCTCCCTCCCATATCTTGAATATAGCAAGGGGATTTTTTATGTATGGTCCAGGATTAAGGAGTATATAAAAAACCCTTGAACCTATGATTGCAGCAAGAAGTAGATAAAAGGAAAGGTCAGAAATCCTTTCTGGAGAAATACCCTCTTTTCTTGCCTGATTTAAGGCAAGACCAACACCGAGGAGAAATCCTATGGCAACCATTACTCCGTAGGTATGAATTGTAATTGGTCCTATTCTGAAAAGATCAGGATGCATCAGTCCCTATCCCTCCTTTAATCTCATTAAGAAGTTTCTCAACAAGGTCATTCTGTGGATCAAGCTCCCTTGCTATCTCAAGTTCTTTTACTGCCTCATTAAGAAATCTCTGACCTATGAGAACAGCACTCAGGTCTATCCGGGCCTGTAGATTATAGGGATTGAGGTCAAGGGCTCTCCTTAGCATGAGCATTGATCTTTCAGAGTCTCCCATCATATTCCATGCCCAGCCAAGTTCCCTTATTGCATCATCATTGTCAGGTGAAAGCTCAAGTACCCTCTCCCATTCTGCTATGGCCTCCTTCCACCTATACTGTCTTGCAAGGACCACACCGAGCATATAATGGGCATTTGTATCATCATTATCATATTGCAGGATGTACCTGAAGGAAGATTCGGCCTCGTCATATCTATCTGTCTCAAGACAGAGTCTCCCATAGAGGTCATAGGCCTCAAGAAGATAGGGGTCAAGATTTATGGCCTTTTTAACAAGTGCAAAGGCCTTTCTGTAATGTCCCAGAAGGCTGTGACACAGCCCCATAAGAAAAAATATATCGGATGGGGGATTATCCATCAATTCATAAAGCCTTCTGTAATACTTAAGGGCTGGCCCTGGTTTTCCCGTAGAAAGATTAAGATTTGCCATGGCAAAAAGTCCCAGATGGTCATCAGGCTTCAGTGTGAGGGCCTCTTCAAGAAAAGAAAAGGCCTCCTTTGTGAATCCCTTTTTATGAAGTAATTCTGCCATTTCATAATAGACAGGCACAAAAGCTGGATCAGCCTCTCTTGCTGCAAGAAAAAACTGATAAGCCCTTAGCCAGTTTTTGTTAAGGCATTCCTTACCTTTCCTGAAGAACTCTTTTGCTGCGTTCATTAACACTCCTTTGTCCGAGGATAAGCTGAATACCCAGGAATATTATTCCTATTGTGAGGCAGGAATCTGCAACATTAAAGGCTGGCCAGTGAAATCTGCCTGCATAAATATCTATAAAGTCTGTCACATGGCCAATAAATATCCTGTCAAGGAGATTCCCTATGGCTCCACTAATTATAAGGCTATAGGGAATGAAATGCCTTTTCTCCTTAACAAGAAGATAAAGGAGCATTGATATGGCAATAAGGGATATTATTATGAAAAAATTGTTCCCTGCTCCCCTTAGAATTCCAAAGGCAGCTCCTGTGTTTGTTACATGAACAATATTGAGACCAGGGATAATTTTAATGACCTCATAAGGACTCAGGTTTTCTCTTATAAGATATTTTGTGATCTGGTCAGAGGCGATCAAAAAGATTATTAAAAAAAGTTTTTTTATCATCTTAATACATTATAACATCTCTCACATATTGAGGGATGTTCCTCGAATCTTCCAACAGAAGGACTCCAGTTCCAGCACCTTTCACATTTTTTACCCTCTGCCCTCTCTATGTCAATGGAGAGGGTCTTTATCTCTTCACTTTCAAAAAATCCTTTTTTATCTTTATCTGTTCTCAGTTCAACCTGTGAGACAATAAAGAGATAGGGAAGGAATTCTCTGTATTTAGAAAGGAGTTCCTGATATTCTGAAGGGACATAAAGGATTACCCTTGCCTCAAGAGAATTTCCAATAAACTTTTCCTTTCTCTTTATCTCAAGTGCCTTATTAACCTCATCCCTCACAGCAATAAGCCTCTGCCATCTTTCCTCAATTTCCCTATCAAGGAATTTCTCATCAGGCTCGGGAAATTCTGCAAGGAAGACACTTATGTTCTTTTTGCCCGGCATATGCATCCATATCTCTTCTGCTGTAAAGGAAAGCACAGGTGCAAGGAGTCTTGTCATCACTGAAACTATGTTATATAAAACCCATTGAGCAGCACGTCTCTCCGGTGAGTCAGCCCTGAATGTGTAAAGCCTATCTTTAAGGATATCAAGATAAAAGGCACTCATATCATTTACGCAGAATGTATAAATACTGTGAAAGACCTGATGAAATTCAAATCTCTCATAAGACTCTGTAACCTTTATAATCAGATTCTGAAGCCTGCTCATTGCCCATCTGTCAATCTCAAGGAGATGGGAACTCCAATCCTTCAGGTCAAAGTCATAAATATTTCCAAGAAGAAACCTTGCGGTATTCCTTATCTTTCTGTAGGCCTCCATAAGACGGTTTATGATCTCCTGGGAAAGTCTCATATCCTCCCTGTAGTCTTCTGCAGAAACCCAGAGCCTTATAATCTCCGCACCTG
>JBKBPW010000090.1:0-7201 GCA_046292975.1 Thermodesulfovibrionales bacterium | reverse complement strand
AGGACCTTCTGGTGCCGGGAAAACAACTCTATTAAAGCTCATTTATGCCCATGAAAGACCTGATAAGGGAAGACTTGTTGTCGGCGATTATGACCTCTCTGTTATTACCCAGAAAGAGATACCCCTCTTAAGAAGGATGGTCGGAATAGTCTTTCAGGACTTTAGATTAATTGATACAAAGACAGTCTTTGAGAATGTGGCAATGCCACTCAGGATACGAGGGCTCAGTGACAGGGATTTAAAGGATTTTGTCTTTGATAGCCTTAGGCTTGTTAACCTGAGACATAAGATAGAGGCCTATCCTCCCACACTGTCAGGTGGTGAACAGCAGAGGGTTGCTATTGCAAGGGCAATAGTTGCTGAACCTCAGATATTACTTGCAGACGAACCAACGGGTAATCTTGACCCTGAAAATACGAAGGCTATAATGGACATATTTAAGGAGATAAATGCAAGGGGAACTACAGTGGTAATCGCTACTCACAATCCTGATCTTTATACCCATAGCGGAAGGAGGGTCTTCAAGTTACAGGAAGGTTCACTTATAGGGGTGGAGGTCTTATGATTACAGGTTATTCCTTTAGATTTGCCTTTGAGAGTCTGAAAAAGGAGTTCTGGATAAATGTCATAGCAGCACTTTCCGCAGGTGTGGGACTTCTTCTTGTTGCAATACTCAGCATTACATTTTACAGCATTAACTCCGTTGCAAAGAAACTTCCTGAAAAGTTTACAATCATACTTTATATGAAAGATAACACACCATCAGATGAAATAAATAAACTGCTCATAGACTTGAAGAATAACTCAATGGTAAGGTCTGCAAGAGTCATTACAAAGGATTCAGCCCTCAATGAGCTTAAAAAGAGATTGAAGGATTCAAGTTTTTTAATTGAGGGGCTGGATGCAAATCCTTTGCCTGATTCTGTTGAGATAAGGCTGAGTTCAGAGGCTGTCGAGAAGACCCTTTTAAAGGACTTTATTAAGGAGTTAAGGTCTATATCTTATGTTGATGATATAGATTATGGAGAGGATGTAATGGAATCCATTTTAATGATAAAAAAGACTGTTGAGACATCTGGCATAGCCTTTATGGCAATTATCTTAACAGGGATTTTATTTAATTTTTATACAACCATCAAGATCCTCTTTTATAGAAGAAAGGAAGAGGTGGAGACCTTTAAACTGCTCGGTGCATCTGGTGGTTTTATAAGGGCTCCTTTTCTTATTGAAGGTGCAGCCATCGGGATTGCAGGTGGTTTGGTAGCGTCACTGATGGTTTTTGGAATTGCACAGGTCTTCGCCCTCCTTTCAGCGAGGCTACCCTTTATTGCCTCATTGAATATTCAACCTTATCTACTTAGTTCTTTTATGCTCTTGCCTCTCTTAGGAGCCCTTCTTGGAATAACTGGCGCCTTTCTGAGTATTGGAAGAATTAGATATTAGGTGAAGGGGTGAATAGGATTTTAGGCTTAAGGCTTAAGGCGATAGGCTTAAGGCTTAAGGCTTTAGGCGATAGGCTTAAGGAGAAACTTCAGCCTTCAGCCTATAGCCTTCAGCCTAATTTCTTCAGCCTTCAGCCTATAGCCTTCAGCCTAAAATCCTTAAGCCTTTCGCCTAAGACCATTGTCGCGCTTATATCCCTGTTGATTTCTCTATTGTGCTTCTTTCTTGTACCCCCTATTCATACCCCAGAAAATCTAACTATTTTTTGGGGACCCAGGGTTCGTACTCCAGAAAATCTAACTATTTTCTGGGGACCCAGGGTTCGTACCCCAAAAAATCTAACGATTTTTTGGGGACCCCGGGTTGTTTTTGCTCAGGATCTTCAGGAAAGGCTTAAGTCCATAGAAGAGGAAATAAAAAGATATGAGGAGCGTCTCAAGAAAGAGCAGGAAAAAGAGTTTTCCGTGATAAATGAACTTGGCAGGATTAACTCTGAACTTCAAGAGGTAAAGGAGAGGATAAAAAAACACAAAAATAGACTGAGACAAACGGAGCAGAAACTGTCTGCAATCCAGGCAGAGATTGTCACACTTGAAGGAAGACTTCAGAAAAGGATGCAATGGCTGAAAAAAAAATTGAGATCACTGTGGACTTATGGCTATATAAGGGAAATGGAGTTTCTGCTTGGTTCAAGGAGTGGAGGTGAATTTCTCAGAAACTGGAGGTATCTAATATTGCTGATGAAATATGACAGAAAGGCAATGGATCAGATAAAGAGAGACATTGAGGATTTGAGGATAAAGGAGAATGAACTTTCCTCCATGAGGAAAGAAATAAAAAAGACCATTGCTGAAATACAACAGGAAGAGTTCGGCCTTTTAAAGCTGAGGAGGGAAAAGAATATCCTGCTTTCAAGTGTGAGGCAGAAAAAAGAACAGTATGAGAAGATGCTAAAGGAATTAAATGAGGCTCAGAAGAGACTTGTAAAGATTATAGAAGAATCTCGTATAAGGGGTAGTGCTAAAGAAGACAGGGGATTCCTTTCAAGGAGGGGAAGCCTTTCCTGGCCGGTTAACGGAAAGGTAAAGATACCCTTTGGTTATCAAAGGGATCCATTAACAGGAGTGCCTGTCTTCAGGAGTGGCATATATATACTGAGCGATGAGGATTCCACAGTCTCAGCGGTATATTCTGGTAAGGTAGCCTATACCGGGGAGCTTAAGGGTTATGGAAGGGTTATGATAATAGCCCATGGTGGTAATTATCACAGTGTCTATGCAAACCTCTCAGAGATTTTTTTTAAGCCAGGAGATATAATATTAGAAAGGCAGGCCATTGGCATGGTGGGCGAATCTCAGATAATAGAGGGTACAGGACTTTATTTTGAGATTCGCTATAAAGGGAAGCCCCTTGACCCATTGCAATGGTTAAAGAAAAAGTAGGAGGAGAGATAAGATGAGAAAAAGGGTCTTCAAGATTTTTGTAGTGCTTTTACTTATCCTCGTTGGCATATTCATCGGCAGGATAAGCACTGCCACAAAGAGCGGAGCAGAGGGTTATGAGGAATTAAAGGTCTTTACAGAAGCCTTTTCTGTAATAAAAAGAAACTATGTGGATGAGGTGAAGACAAAGGATCTGATATATTCAGCCATAAAAGGTATGGTTGGCAGTCTTGACCCCCATTCTGGTTTCATGACACCAGAGGCCTATAAGGAGATGCAGATAGAAACAAAGGGTGAATTTGGTGGCATTGGAATACAGATAGGGATAAAGGACAATACACTTACAGTAATAGCACCTATAGAGGATACACCTGCCTGGAAGGCTGGTATTAAAGCAGGAGATAAGATTATAAAGATTAATGGTGAATCTACCTTAGATATGGGTCTTCAGGATGCAGTCAATAAGATGCGCGGTCCAAAAGGGACAAAGGTTACCATTACAATAATGAGGGAAGGATGGAAGTCTCCCCAGGATTTCACCATAGTGAGGGATATAATCCATGTAAAGAGTGTAAAATCAAAGGTAATAGAAAAGGGCATTGGATACATAAAGTTATCAGCCTTTCAGGAACAAAGTGCCAATGACCTCGCCCTTGCCTTGAAGGAACTTGTGGAAAAAGAGAAGATAAACTCTCTTATCCTTGACCTGAGAAATAATCCTGGCGGGTTACTGCAGAGTGCAGTGGAGGTGGCTGATCAGTTTCTTGAACCAGGTAAACTTGTGGTATCAATCAAGGGAAGGACAGGTGAAAAAACAGAATACTTTACAGAGGGACTCAGACCAAACTATAAATTACCTGTTGTTGTACTTGTTAATCATGGAAGTGCCAGTGCCTCGGAGATAGTGGCCGGTGCACTCAAAGATCACAGAAGGGCCATAACCCTGGGTACCACCACCTTCGGTAAAGGCTCTGTGCAGAATATAGTGCCACTCAGTGATGGCTCTGGTCTGAGACTCACTACTGCAAAATACTATACCCCAAGTGGTGTATCCATACATGGAGAGGGCATCACTCCTGATATTGTTGTTAAGCTTGAGGCAAAGACCCCTGATAAGGAAAGACCTGTATTGAGGGAAAAGGATATACAGAGACATCTTCAGGAAAAAACTGATGAGGTACCTCTTGAAACAGCACCTGTGGAGGTTGATGAAAAGGATGACCTTCAGCTCCAGAGGGCAATTGAGCTCCTGAAGACCTGGGATATATTTAAGAAGCTACCCCAGACATAATGTAACTGAGCAACAGAGGTACACAAAAATCGTAGATTTTTGGTGGCAATAGTAGTTATGCCTTTCAAAAGGATAATCTTTGACATAGAGACCATTGGAAAGGATTTTGAAAGCCTTGAGCAACCTATTCAGGATTATCTCCTGAGATGGGCAGATACAGAGGAGAAGGAAGAGGAGATAAAAGAGAGGCTCGGCCTTTATCCATTAACCGGTGAGATAGTAGCGATAGGTCTGTTAGATCCAGATACAGCTAAGGGGAAGGTATATTTTCAGGCACCTCTGTCAGACCCCTTTCTGCCTTTTGAGGAAAATGGTATCTGGTATGAAGCAGGCACAGAAGAAGAGATACTTAATAAATTCTGGAATGAAATAAAGGATTATGATCAGATAATAACCTTTAATGGCAGGGGCTTTGACTGTCCCTTTATCCTTATAAGGTCTGCACTGTACAGGATAAAGCCATCAAAGGAGATTATGCCCAATCGCTATAATAATAGCCATACAGACCTTCTTGACCAGCTTACCTTTTATGGTATTACAAGAAAATACAGTCTGGATATATGGTGTCGCTTTTTTGGTATAACAAGTCCAAAGGAAGAAGGTATTACAGGTCTTCAGGTCAAGGAACTGTTTATGAAAGGACAATACATGGAAATAGCAAGATACTGTGCAAGGGATCTTATTGCAACTAAGAAGCTTTTTGAATACTGGGATCAGTATATAAGATTCCGAAATGATTGAGGCCCTATTAGGCTGAAGGCTATAGGCTGAAGGCTGAAGTTTCTCCTTAAGCCTAAAGCCTTAAGCCTATAGCCTATAAAATGGTGTTATGGCTCATAAAGTAATTGTTGCTATGAGTGGAGGTGTTGATTCTTCCACTGCTGCCTATCTCCTTAAAGAAAAGGGATATGAGGTAGAGGGTGTAAGTTTTATACTCTATGAGGCGAGGTTGAAGAGGGAGCCCTCTTACAGACATGTAGCCTGCTGCAGCATTGAGGCAATAAAAGAAGCAGCCATTGTGGCAGATCAGCTTGGAATTCCACACAGTATCATTGATCTCAGGGAGGAATTTATTGATAAAGTAATAAATCCCTTTATTACTTCCTACAGAAAGGGGTTTACACCTAATCCCTGTATCCTCTGCAATAGATATATTAAATTCCCTGTGCTTTTAAAGAGAGCAGCAGATAGAAATGCCTTCTTCATATCAACAGGTCATTATGCAAGGGTAATGGATGGTAGACTTCTTAAAGGTATAGATCAAAAAAAAGACCAGTCTTATGTGCTTTATGTCCTCCCAAAAGAAATGCTTAGAAGACTTATACTTCCTCTTGGAGAGTTGACAAAAGACAGTGTCAGAGAGATTGCAAGGTCCTTGGGCCTTATATCTGCCAGGAGACCTGAAAGTCAGGAAATATGCTTTATAGCGGAAAGGAGATATTCTGAGTTCATAAATAGCTTTGTAGAGCCAGAGGAAGGACCTGTTATTGATATAAGAACAGGTAAGATATTGAAGACCCACAAAGGCATATTCCACTACACCATAGGACAGAGAAGGGGTCTTGGCATTTCCTCAAAGGAGCCCTATTATGTGGTAAAGATAGAACCCGAAAAAAGAATTGTATATGTAGGTAAAAAGGAAGATGCCTTTAAGAGAGAAATTATTATCACTGATATAAATGTCCTTCAGCCTGAACAGTTTAAACAGCCCTCCTTCAGGGCAACTGTAAAGATTCGCTCCACCATGAAGGATGAACCAGCAACCCTGTATATTGACAGTGATTCAATAAGGATTCTTTTTGATTCTCCCCAGTGGGCTCCTGCTCCTGGCCAGTCAGCAGTGTTTTATAATGGAGAATTGGTGCTTGGTGGTGGAGTTATAAAAGAGGGGTCCCCAGAAAATCGTTAGATTTTCTGGGGTATGAGTAGGGTTCCCAGAAAACGTTAGATTTTTTGGGGTATGAGTAGGGGTCCCCAGAAATAGGGAAATAGGA
Source organism: Thermodesulfovibrionales bacterium (assembly GCA_046292975.1). GTDB lineage: Bacteria > Nitrospirota > Thermodesulfovibrionia > Thermodesulfovibrionales > CALJEL01 > CALJEL01. Next base: position 1,031 of record JBKBPW010000090.1, on the reverse strand, counting down.
GATTGAGAGCTTCCCTATTTCCAATATCCAACTTAGTGCTACAGTGCGACAGTGCTACAGTGCGACAGTCGCACTATCGCGCTATCGCACGGTCGCACTATAGTTCGGTCGCACGGTCGCTCTGTCGCACTATTCCTTCAGCCTGAGTGAGATTATTTTTGAGGAAACGCGTCACCTCATTTTTAGCACCTTAAGGGGGTATAATATAAATATGCGTTATCACAGTTCACCCATCACGGATTGCGAATTAAGGAGTTTCTATGGATAGATTTATCATAAAAGGTGGCAAGAGGCTTTCAGGCACGGTCTTTGTGAGTGGGGCAAAAAATGCTACCCTTCCGCTTATGGCTGCAACGCTTCTCTGCCCCTCCAGACATAGCATAACTGGTGTGCCAGACCTCAGGGATATCCGCACCATGTCAAGATTACTTCAGACCTTTGGGGCAGAGGTCTCTTTTAACAGAGATAAACTGGAGATAGATTCCAGTAATATTTCTTTTTTTGAGGCACCCTATGAACTTGTCAAGACCATGAGGGCATCTGTACTTGTTCTCGGCCCGCTTCTTGCAAGATATGGAAGGGCAAAGGTCTCTTTGCCAGGTGGTTGTGCCATAGGTTCAAGGCCTATTAATCTTCACATAGAAGGCCTGAGGCTTATGGGAGCTGATTTTATCCTTGAAGAGGGTTATATAACTGCAATAACCTCTGGAAGGCTCAAAGGTGCGAGGATTTATTTTGATATTCCTACTGTAACAGGTACAGAAAACCTTCTCATGGCTGCTACATTAGCTCAAGGAATTACTGTTATAGAAAATGCTGCAAAGGAGCCTGAGGTTGTTGATCTTGCTAATGCCTTGATATCAATGGGTGCAAGGATAAAGGGCGCAGGGACAGAGGTAATAGAGATAGAAGGTGTTTCTGAGCTAAAGCCATTGAAAGACTACAGGGTCATACCTGACAGGATAGAGGCAGCTACCTTTCTCTGTGTTGCGGGAATAACAGGAGGAGATCTAACAATTAAAAATGTTATA
>JBKBPW010000089.1:0-7347 GCA_046292975.1 Thermodesulfovibrionales bacterium | reverse complement strand
TATTTCAAGAGATAACCATGTGGACTATTATTTTTCTCATAATCCTTGCCCTTTGCCTTGGTCTTGGTGCCTGGTTTTTATTCCTCTGGGCTGTCAAGAGCGGTCAGTATGAAGATACTGAGAGACCGAAATACAGGATGCTTGAGGATGATGAAGAAAAGGGTACAGAAAAAGATAAATTCAGAAGATAAAATTTTAAAGGTGCAGGCAAAGACCTGCACCTTTATTTATTTTACGGTCTGAGTTGTAAGAAAGATGGGAAGGGTCATATGACTTATCTGGTCCTGAAGTTCCTCTATCTCATCTATATGCTGATCTTCATCCTTCAGTATCTCCTCAAGCATCTCTCTTGTGGCAAAATCATTGACCTCACCTGCAAGTTTGATTGCCTCATTATAGGCCTTTATAGCGCCCTCCTCTGCATCATGATCATTTGAAAGCATCTTCGGAATCTCACTTCCTATATGCATTTCCTTGAGTTTGGAGACAATGGGAATCCCTTCAAGAAAAATAATCCTTCCTATGAGTTTCTCTGCATGTTTCATCTCTGTAATTGCACGCTGTTCAAAATGTTTATGAAGCTTCTCATATCCCCAGTTTGCACACATCTCCGAATGAACCATATACTGACTGATTGCAGTCAACTCATCAGCAAGCAGAGAATTCAAGGTCTCAATTAGTTTTTCGTTACCTTTCATAATAACCTCCTTCCTAATCTTTCAGGTCCAAAGAACCTTATAAACTTCCTTTTATCTGGACATATCGTGCTATGCCATTTCTTGTTATCATGCCTTTTATTATATTCCCTTCTATTATAACAAGCCTTCCTGTATCTTCTTTTATCATCTTCTCAAGAGCCTTGAGGGCATCTTCATCAGGAGATATCTCCCATTGCCTTTTATGGCTTGAATATACCTTAGAAATCGGGGTATCGCCATATGCCTCTCTCGGAACATTTTTAATATCCTTTAATGTTATCAGTCCGAGATATCTGCCTTCATTCACAACAGGAAAACCACCAAATCCATATCTGAGAAAATATCCATTTACAAGTTCATCAATGCTAATTGATGGTTCTACGGTAATAAGGTCCTTCACCATTATATCCTTAACCTTAACTCCGTGAAGGGCTTCCTGAAGGGCAGAGTGCTGATAACTCGCCTGAGCAGCAGTATATAAAAACCAGCCAATAAGCATGAGCCACAGACCCCCTGGCATGCCTGCAAAGAGGGTAAACAAACCTGCGAAAATAAAAAACAAGGCAATCTTTTGACCTATTGCTGAGGCCCTCTGGGTAGCATAAAAGAAATTTCTCTTTTTCTGCCAGAGTATTGACCTGAGAACCCTTCCTCCATCCATTGGAAAACCGGGTATAAGATTAAATATTGCAAGAATAAAGTTTATCTGTGAGAGGTAAGAAAAAAGTGCCTTTGTACCCTCAGTTGTATAAATAGCAAAAAGAAAAAAAATCCCTGCCAGTAAAAGACTTGAAACAGGGCCTGCAATTGCAATCAATAGTTCTGCCCTTGGATGTGGCGGTTCACCTCTCATATGGGCAACACCGCCAAAGATAAAGAGTGTAATACTCTCAATATGAATCCTATATCTTTTGGCAACAATGGAATGGGATAGCTCATGAAGTCCCACTGATACAAAAAGCAACAAGGCTGCAATAGCTCCTTTAATCCAGTAAGAGGACACAGGCAGATCAGGTGCTGCCTTTGGAAAATAATAAGTTGAAAGAGACCATGTTATAAGACCAAAGACCAGAAACCAAGTAAAATGAACTCTTATCGGGATACCCATTATCCTTGTTATTTTCCATGCACCCTGAAAAAGATTATTCATAGCTGATACCTCTTGTTTATCTACTTTGTTTCCTCAGGTAATTTTTTAACTTACTTGAATAAAGGAGAATTAAAGTAATAATAGAACCACTCAGTATTGCTAAGAATATCACAATAGCAAGAGAAGCCTCAAAACTCCACTTTAAAAAGGATACAGTAACAGGTGAAGCATTTTGTACCGAAAAAATTATAATCACAGCAAGGATAATTAATAACAAGATTATAGAAATCATTCACCCTCCTAACTATAAAGTATATCATCCATATCTCTCTTCTTTCCACGGACCTGCTTCGGAATCCATTTCATCAGCTATTGATTGAGCTGCAATGCCTCTTTTAGCCAATGAGTAAGAGAGGAGGACTCTTCTCCAGAAGGTCCTTAGCCTCCTCTACAGAGCCACCCTTAACAGGGCTTATCTTTTTAATTTCTTCATTACCTCTCTTAAAAAGGCTGGCAGATCAGAAGGCTGCCTTGAGGTAATGAGATTTCCATCCACTACAACCTCCCTGTCTTCATATATAGCACCTGAAGCCTTGAGTTCCTCTGCAACTGTCCTGTAACAGGTGGCATGCCTGTCTTTAAGAAGTCCTGCTGAAATGAGCGTCTGAGGTCCATGGCAGATTGCTGCAACGGGTTTGTTTGTTTTAAAAAAATTGCGTGCTATTTCTTGTGCTGTCTTTTCTTTCCTTATAGTCTCTGGAGCCTTCCCGCCAGGCAAAATCAGCATATCATAATCTGATGGATTAATCTCACTCAGTGATTTATTCGCCTCAATCTCATAGCCATGCTTTCCTTTTATTTTCCCTTTTTTAATAGATGCAATATCTACCTCTATGCCTTCCTCTTTAAGCCTGTAATAAGGGACAAGTAATTCAGTGTCCTCAAAATTGTCAGCACTTATTATCAATGCCTTCACGATATCTCCTTTTGAGTATATTTTTTACATAAGTTTTCAAGATAATTCTCCATCTCAAATGGTTCTGTCAGCCTTTCTGGAATTTTTTCATCAAGCATAAGAGCAGTGAATATCTTTTTTAAAAGACTTAACACAGCATAATTGATCACCTCGCTGGCCAACTCCGGGGAACAATCTTCAATCATAAAGGATTCTGTATACCACAGGTCATCTCCTTTGTTCATAACATCAGGACACAAATTTCCTTTAGCTGATTTAATAATAGAACCCTTAGAGATTAAAAGTGATCTTACTCCGTAATTAACTGATTGAAGTCCCTTTTCTACAGGATTTTGACCGAGTCTGTGTCTGCCCCTAGTTACAGGAAGAAATCTGCTTATATTAACCCCTGAGCAGTAAAGACAAATTCTATCATCTATTGGTCTTATAATAAAATAGAGATATTTGTTTTTATATGGAATTTCTTTCCTCACTTCTTCTTTTTCATCGCCTTTCCACAACACATGATCTCATGGGCCTCCATACATCCGCAGAGTTCATCCACCGAAACCACAAGCCCGCACACTGAACATTCATACCTGTCACCCTGTTTTAAACCTTTTGTTCTTCTTTTTGTGCTCTTTTTCCCTGCTGTTTTTACAGGCATAAATCTACCTCCTCTCTTCAAAATTTTTTATAAACTGCCCTATCTGCACTCCGAGATAAACACACTTAATCCCGTTCATGCATTCGTCAGCATCCTTTTTATCAAGATGTGTTGTGAGTTCCTGGCCACCCTTTTTAAACTCCACAATGTAGGCATTCTTCTGTTCATCAAAGCTTAAATTTACAGTTATACCATATCTTTGAATCTCGGGATACATCTCAATAATCTTATCCTTTAATGCCACTATTGAGTAACCCATGAAGACCTCCTAATAAGAATTGATTTTTACAAATTCTTTATAATCCCTCCTCCATGCCCTCGGAAGAAGGTTTATACCTTGTCTCAGATAACCGACTGCTATGAGCATGGGTATTATTTTGTCTTCGGGTATATTAAACTCTTTTTTTATGCATTCTTCATCAAATCCATCCATGGGATGGGTATCAAGACCGAAACCTTTAGCTGCTATCATCAAGGTCATTGCAAAGAGTGCTGTATTTTTAACAGCAAAGAGTTTTCTTTTTAAATCCTGGGGTTCTCCATAAAGCTTCGCAGCCATATCTCTGTAAACGCCTCTCATCTCCTGTTTAATATAACCAAGCTCCTGCCAGCTATTTAAAACCCTTTCAATATTTTCTTCTACAGATAAGGGATCGGCAATTAAAATAAGAACAGCAGAGGCCTCCTCCACCTTTGGCTGGTTAAAGGCACATTGTCTTAAGATTTTCTTTTTTTCTGGATCAGTAACAACAATGACCTTCCATGGCTGGAGATTAAAAGATGAAGGCGAAAGATTCGCTAACTCAATAAGTTCTCTGATTTTATCTTCTGTTATCTTTTTAGATGCATCAAAAAAATTTATTGCCCTTCTGGACCTTATAGCATCTAATACATCCATAAGCTACCTCCTTAAGTATCTATAATTACATATATCAGATAATATAAGACCTGTCAAGTCTAAAATTAATATCTGTGCAATTTGCCGATACAAACGTGCATTAAATAAAGGGTGTGCATCTTTTCGGCACACCCTCCCATTCCTAACGATAGATTGCAGTACCTGTGAAGAAATTAAAATGCAGTGTTTATTGTGGTATAATTAAAAAAGGAGGTTGTAAGAGATCGCAATATCAGGACATATAACAGGTCTTAAAAAGAAGGAACTGCATCTCCTTGAGAAATTGTTGAGGAGAAAAATACCTCCTGAAAAGATTGTCTCCTATGAGATTTCAAGATTTCTCTCTGAGATTTCCTTTTCTATAGGCAGGCAGATCGGTATCCTTATTGATAGAAAAGGTCAAATTACCCATGTAATAGTTGGGGATGCGAAAACAATAGTAATACCATCTCTGGAACAGGACTATCCACTTGGAAGGAAACCTTTAAGAGAACTAAGACTCATACATACACATTTAAAGGAAGAACCCCTTACACAGGATGACCTGACAGATCTCCTGCTTTTAAGGCTTGACCTGATAGCTGCAATAACAGTTAAAGAAGGGCTACCTGATAAGGTTTATCTTGCCCATCTTCTACCCTATGGCTCAAAGGGAAGATACGAAATATCAGACCCATTGAGTATCCATCAGCTCGACATGGACTTTTTATCCTTTATAGAAACTCTTGAGGCTGAGATGGACAGGGCAAGGCTCTTTGTTCAGGACAAAAGGGACAAGGCAATACTTATCAGCGCCTCTACAAGACCAAGGTATGAACTTGAAGAATCCATGGAGGAACTCAAAGAGCTCGCAAGGAGTGCTGATGTAATAGTGCTTGACACTGTTATCCAGAGGCTAAAAGAGGTTAATCCCAAATACTTAATGGGAGAAGGTAAACTGAGAGAGATGATCATCAATGCCCTTGACAAAGGAGCCACGCTTCTTATATTTGACCAGGATCTTACACCATCCCAGATAAAGGACATCAGTGAACTTACTGAATTAAAGGTTATTGATCGTTCCCAGCTAATCCTTGATATCTTTGCAAGAAGGGCTCATTCAAGGGATGGCAAGATACAGGTAGAACTTGCCCAGCTTAAATATAGACTCCCCAGGCTTATAGGTAAAGGCACTGCCATGTCAAGACTTACAGGTGGTATAGGTGGAAGGGGTCCTGGAGAGATGAAACTGGAGATCGACAGAAGAAGGGTAAAGGAAAGGATCGGGTTGCTTGAAAGGGAATTAAAGATCCTCTCGGAAGCAAGAAGACAGAGAAAACATAGAAGGGTTGAAAGGGGCTTACCAATTGTATCAATTATAGGATACACCAATGCCGGTAAATCCACTCTTCTTAATAATCTTACCAAGAGTAATGTATTTGTGGAAGAAAGGATGTTTGCAACGCTTGATACCTCCTCAAGAAGACTCAGGTTTCCAAAGGAAAGGGAATTGATAATAACCGACACAGTTGGTTTTATCAGAGACCTTCCAAAGGACCTTGTTGCTGCCTTTAAATCCACACTTGAAGAGCTTGAAGATGCAGACCTACTGATTCACCTCGTTGATATTTCAAATCCGAGATTTGAACAGCATATAGACTCTGTAGAGGAGATTCTCAAGGAACTGGGGCTGTTCAATAAACCAAGGCTCCTTGTTTTTAATAAAATAGACAGAGTAGATCCAGAAGAAAGGGAAAATATATTGAAAAGATATGATGCTATTGGCATTTCTGCAATAAATAAGGAAACCTTTGGTCCACTTTTAAATGCCATACATAGATACATCTGGAGAGAAACAGAAACAGGATCTCTAACAATGGAGCCGATGGCAGTAAAGTAAAGTTTTAAATTGTCTTGTTTCTTGTAAAATCGCCCTGTTTCAGGGCATAATTTATTCACTGGAGATAAGATATGGAATTTGCACCTAAATGGATAGCCTGGGAGATCACAAGAAGATGTAACCTGAGATGCATTCACTGCCGATCATCATCAGAGGCTGAGGTTCAGGGGCATCCTGATTTTTCCACAGAAGAGGCCTTTAGAATAATAGACGACATTTCAAGCTATGCAAAACCTGTTGTGGTCTTAAGTGGTGGTGAGCCCCTCTTAAGAAAGGATGTCTTTGAGATAGCAAGTTATGGTACAGAAAAAGGCCTGCGGATGTGTCTTGCAACCAATGGGACCCTCGTGAATGAAGAGATATGTAAAAAGATAAAGGATTCAGGCATAAAGATAGTATCCTTAAGTCTTGACGGTTCCACAGAGGATGTCCATGATGACTTCCGTTCACAGAAAGGTGCATTTCGAGGGACGATTAATGCTGCAAATTTATTTAAAAAACATGCAATAGAGTTTATTATCAACTCATCCTTTACTAAAAGGAATCAGGATGAAATTCCCAAAGTGTACAAACTGGCAAAAGAACTCGGTGCAACTGCCTGGTACATGTTTATGATAGTACCAACAGGTCGTGGAGAGGAGATAATGAACGAGCTCATATCAAAGGAAGATTATGAAGAGATACTTAACTGGCATTATCAGATGGAAAAGGATGAAAAAGACATACTTGTAAGGCCAACCTGTGCACCTCATTACTACAGGATAGTTCTTCAAAAATCACAGCAGGAAGGCAAAAAATTTGAAAGGCGTTCCCTTAAGTTCTCCACAGGTGGTGCAAAGGGATGCATTGCCGGACAGCTCATATGCCTCATTGATGTAGACGGAAATGTGCTGCCCTGCAGTTACTTTCCCATGCCAGCAGGAAATATCAGAAAACAATCCTTTAAAGAGATATGGGAAAACTCAGAGTTATTCAAAAAATTAAGAGATTTTAAATCCTACAAAGGAAGATGTGGTTCCTGCGAATTTATTACTGTATGTGGCGGATGTCGGGCAAGGGCCTATTCTGTTTATGGAGATTATCTTGAGGAGGAACCGTTTTGCACATACATGCCCAAAAGACTTGAAGCACTGAAGAAGGCAGGAGCAAGATAATTAGGA
>JBKBPW010000088.1:0-7433 GCA_046292975.1 Thermodesulfovibrionales bacterium | reverse complement strand
GGGAATTGCTTGTCAATTCCCCCGTGCTGTAAAACCTATCGAATAGGCACTTCAAGGCCTTGAGGCATACTCCCTATCTTAATGCATGTTTCTATCGGCAATTTACAGGGTTTCGTTTCTCAAAACTAATCCCTTAAGCTTAAGTCCTATCCTGTTCTCAGGGCATTCACTATATTGAGCCTTGATGCCCTGAGTGCTGGAAGAATTCCTCCTACCATGCCCATTATGAGCGAAAAGGCAAGAGATTTCAAAACTATACCAGGCGTTAATCTGAATCTAAAGGCAAGCTCAGAAAAGGTCTGCCAGTTTAAGGTGGAGACTGTATAAAACTGCAGAAAGGAAGAAAATATCAGCCCTGTTATTCCACCAGCAAGGCTCAGAAGGACTGATTCAAAAAGGAAGCTCATGAGTATCTCCCTTCTCTGGAATCCAAGGACACGGAGCGTGCCTATCTCCTGAATCCTGTTTGCAACCTGTGCATACATGGTAATCATTGCCCCAATAATTGCACCAAGAGAAAAGACAATTGAAAGTGATGTGCCAAGTATCCTCAAAAATCTTACCATTACCTCGGACTGTTCTTTATAGAAATCTATCTCCCTTTTTGCTTCAAGACCCAGCCTTGGATCTGTCTCTATTGCCTTCTTTACAGAAGAGAAGTCTACGGGATCCCTGAGTTTAAAGACTATAGAGGAATAAACAGGTCTTCTGAATGCCTGCATGAGGCTATCAATATCAGCCCAGATCTCTGAACTGAAGGCAGTATTTCCCGCATCAATTATCCCTACAACTGTCCACTCTCTCAGGGCAAATCTCAGCTTACTACCAGACTCGAGGTTCTTAAATCCCCTTTTTATACTCGTGCCAACCACTATCTCTGTTGAACCAGGTCTCGGCATCCTTCCTTCAATAAGTCTTACCTGTCTTCTAATGGAAAGCGATTTGTCTCCTGTGCCTCTTATAACTACATTTGAAGGGCTACCATCCTTTTTTAAAAGGCTTATAAGAACAACTAGCTCCCTCTCGGAGAGATTTCTTCCATCAATATCTTTTTCAATCCATGGAAGTGTCTCCACAATAGATGCCTCTTGCCCGGGGATGGTGCTCTGCACCTCTGCCTGGGCCGCCCTTCTTATCACAATTACATTATCATAAGAACCTGTATCAACCAGTGATTTTTCAAGACCCTCTGCCATCATCATTACTGAAGAAAATACGAATACTACAAAGGCCATACCAAGACCTGTAAGAAGACTCGTCAGCCTTCTTGTCTTGATATTTCTGATGTTATAGACAATAAGAGGTGTCATCCTATTCTTGTAAGTGCCCTCTGAACAGGCACATTTATAGCCTTCCAGGCAGGCAATAGCCCTGCAGAAATACCAACAGCAATAGAGATAATCAAATCCAGGATAAGTGTCTTTTCTGTAATATTAAATACAGGTAGAAGAGTGCCCATTGCATCAACAAATATCTTTGCAGCAGGGAAGGTAAGGATTATTCCGCCTATTGCACCAATTGTTGTGATAACAAGGGATTCCCCAAATACAAGAATTGATATATGAGGCCAGGAAAAACCCATTGTCTTCATAACAGCATATTCAGAAAGTCTTTCCCTTACATTCATAGACATGGTGTTTGCAACTATTGCAAGGATTATTATTATAAGCACATAGGAGACAAGTTTTATCGTAATAAGTATTGCCTCTGTCATGGCAACGAATCCGAGCTGAAAGGCCTTTTCTGTCTCTGTAAGTGTCTCTGCAAGGGAATTCTTAAAGAGGCTATCTATCTCAAGGGATATCTCAGCAGCCCTCCTCGGATCATCGATGCCTATAAGGAAAAAGCCTGCATGGTCTGCCCTCTGGGGATATATCTTTTTTAATCTCTCATTAAGATAGTCAAAGTGAAAGAAGAGCTGGGTCTCATCCGTAGCTGGTCTCAATCCTCTGTAAATACCCCTCAGGGTAAATTCCCATTCACCTGGAAATATTGTACCCTTAAGTACAATAGTATCTCCAATCCTCCATCCAAATTCCTCTGCTACCTTTCTTCCAGCAATACAACCCTTTCTATCCTTGAGAAATGCCTTTTTCTCCTCGGCTGATAGCACATATTCAGGATAAAGCTCCAGGTAGGTGGCTGCGTCAACAGCAAAATTCGGGATAAAATTCTTCTCTGATATATAAACACCACCAAACCAGTTTCCATATGAGACAAGACTTACTCCCCTTACTTTTTTAATCTTATCTTTATAAGATATGGGAAGGGGAGTTGTGAGAGATATAGCATTTCTTGTCACAAGCCTTTTTGGAGAGGATGCCTCTACACCTGAATACCAGGCATCAACAATGGTCCTTAAAAAACCAAAGGCAAGTATGGCAATAGTTGTTGCAATAATGGTAAGGATTGCCCTTAGGGTCTGTCTGAAGGCATTTTTAAGAAGGAGCTTGAGAAGAAGCATTCAGGATTCCCTTATCAAGATGCCTAATTGTCCTTGCCTTTGATGCTGCCCTTGGGTCATGGGTGACCATAATAATAGTCTTATTGAATTCAAAATTAAGCCCTGCAAGCAAATCAAGGACCTGCTCTGCTGAGTATTTGTCCAGATCACCAGTTGGCTCATCAGCAACTATTATTGATGGATCACTGACAATTGCCCTTGCAATAGCAACCCTCTGCTGCTCACCACCTGAAAGTTGAGATGGATAATGATTGAGCCTGTGTTCAAGACCAACAATCCTTAAGGCTGTAATCGCATGCTCCCTTCTCTCACCTTTTGAAAGACCTGTAAGCAAAAGAGGGAGTTCGACATTTTCAAAGGCAGTAAGCACAGGGATAAGGTTATAAAACTGGAATATAAAACCCACATGAAAGGCCCTCCATCTGGCAAGCTCATCCTCTGATAATGTGGTTATATCAATACTGGAAACAATCACCTTTCCGCTATCTGGCCTGTCAATCCCAGCTATTAGATTCAAGAGTGTGCTCTTACCAGAGCCTGATGGGCCCATTATGGCAAGGAATTCTCCCTGAGATATGGAGAGATTTATATCCCTCAGGACCGAAATAACCTCTGAGCCACGCCTGTAAGATTTGGTAACATTTATTAACTCTACAATGTTATTCACTTTTCTTTTACTTTAACCTTCATGCCGTCCCTGAGCTTCCTTGAAGGGTTAAGGACTAAACTTTCACCAGGTTTAAGTCCACTCAGGACCTCTGTAAATCCATTGAACTGTCTTCCTGCTGTAATCTCTCTCTTTTCAAGCCTTCCATCTTCATAGACAAAGACAAATTTATTATTGCTATTGCTCATTATTGATGAGCTTTTCACAGCAAGAACAGGCTTCAGCTCTTGAGGTAAAGGCTCTCTTTCAAGGAATGATACCTTTGCGCTCATATCAGGAAGTATCCCTTTTTCTCTGTCAATAAAAGCTATCTTTACCTTTACGGCTGCCTTTGTCCTGTCTGCAGTGGGGATTATCTTCACAACCCTTCCACGGAATCTCTTATCAGGAAAGGCATCAAGTTCTATCTCACAGGCCTGGCCTTCCTTAACCTTTGCTATGTTCTGCTCAGAGACGTCTACTTCTACATGAAGGCTTTTCATATCAGCTATGGTGATAACTGATGCCCTTGCATTTGCTGCTGCTCCAAGGGGTGTTACAATATCTCCCACATCAGCATCCTTTGTTAAGACCACTCCATCAAAGGGAACCTTTATATAAGTATATTCAAGATTGACCTCTGCCTCTTTGACCTGAGCCTCTGCTACCTTTATCTGTGCCTTTCTCTGAGAAACCATTGCCTCTGCCCTTTTGAGCCTTGCCTCTGAGGCATCATATTCAGCCTTTGAAATAAAGCCCCTCTCAAGAAGCTCCTTATTCCTCTCAAAACTGAGTCTTGCATCATAAAGCTCTGCCTCTGCTTCCCTGAGGGCCGAAAGGCTCAGCTCAAGATTTGCCCTCGCCTGCTCAAGATTGATTTTCCTGTCCTCATTCTCAAGCCTTCCTATGACCTGGCCTTTCTTTACAATGTCTCCTTCCTTCACACCAAGCCATTCTAATGTACCTGTTGTCTTGACTCCAAGGGCAGCCTTTCTATCTGCCACAACATAACCACTGGCACTCATAAGTGAAATGGACTGGGAGGGATAAATAAGGGATACACTGCTTATCTCCACAGAAGGGGCTGAGCTAAAAAATAGATAACCGCTGAGGAGCAACAAAAGCAAAGGGATAGAGATAATAAGAGTTATCCTTCTTTTCCTCTTTTTTAGAGAAAAACCCTTTTCAATCTTAAGGCTGGAAAGGTCTTTTTGCTCCATCTTTCACCACATCGGTAGCCTTAGTCCTTAGCTCTGCCACTTTGTTCAATTGTGTGCCTTAATTTAAAAATAATCTGATGTGACATCAGTAAGGAACTGTGAAGAATCCTAAGCCATAAGAGGCATTCACTACTGTAAGGAATTTAGGACTTAAAAATAAAGGGCAGTCCTTTCAGGGCTGCCCTGTTAACTTCAATAAGTTTATCACTAAACTGTAGACTTTGTTAACTCCTTTGCCTTCTTAAATTTATCCTTTATTGCAGCCTGTGCTGCAGCGAGCCTTGCAATCGGAACTCTGTAGGGAGAGCAGCTCACATAATTAAGACCTATCCTGTGACAAAACTCCACAGAGGCCGGGTCTCCACCATGCTCTCCGCATATACCCATCTTCAGATCCTTTTTAACAGCCCTTCCCTTCTTTACTGCAATCTCCATAAGCTGACCAACACCATTCTGGTCAATGGAAATGAAAGGATCTTCTTCTATTATCTTATGGTCAATATAATAAGGCAGGAACTTTCCGGCATCATCCCTTGAAAGCCCATAAGTGGTCTGTGTGAGGTCATTTGTTCCAAAGGAATAAAAGTCTGCCACAGTGGCTATCTCATCAGAGGTTATTGCAGCCCTTGGAAGCTCTATCATCGTCCCAACTGTGTATCTTACCCTTGTCTTATACTTTGCCTGAACCTCCTCTGCAACTTTCTCAACAAGTTCCCTCATTACCTTCAGTTCATTTACATGGCCAACAAGCGGGATCATTATCTCTGGTATTACCTTTATACCCTTAGAGGCAAGCTCACAAGCAGCCTCCATGATTGCCCTTGCCTGCATCTCATATATCTCGGGAAATGTAATTCCAAGCCTGCAACCCCTGTGCCCAAGCATAGGGTTGAATTCATGGAGTGCCTTATTCTTCGCCTTTAGTCTTTCAAAAGGAACTCCCATCTCCTTTGAAAGCTCCTCCAGCTCCTCATCACTATGAGGAAGGAATTCATGAAGGGGTGGGTCAAGAAGCCTTATTGTAACAGGGAGACCTTCCATAACCTTGAATATCTCTATAAAGTCATTCTTCTGCATGGGAAGTATCTTCTCAAGTGCCCTTTGCCTTTCCTCTCTGGTCTCAGCAAGTATCATCTCACGGACAGCCTTTATCCTGTCTACCTCAAAGAACATGTGCTCTGTCCTGCAGAGGCCGATTCCTTCTGCGCCAAAGTCCCTTGCCACTTTTGCATCCTTTGGTGTATCCGCATTTGCCCTGACACCAATCTTTTTAAATTCATCAACCCATTTCATTATTGTTGCAAAATCACCTGTAAGTTCTGGCATCACAAGTGGTGCCTCACCAAGTATAACCTCTCCAGTTGTTCCATTAATAGTTATATAATCACCTTCATGGACTGTTATCTCATTGTCTATAGTAAAGTATTTTCCCTCTTCATTGATATTTATTGCTCCGCAACCAACTACGCATACCTTTCCCATGCCCCTTCCAACAACTGCTGCATGAGAGGTCATCCCGCCTCTGGCTGTAAGTATTCCCTGAGCTGCTGCCATCCCGCCGATGTCCTCTGGAGAGGTCTCTGTCCTTACAAGTATTACCTTTTCACCCTTTGCTGCCAGTTCCTCCGCATCCTGTGCTGTAAAAACAACCTTTCCAACTGCTGCACCTGGAGATGCTGGAAGTCCTTTTGCAACTGCCTTTACCTTTGCCTTTGGATCTATCATGGGATGAAGGAGCTGGTCTATCTGTGCCGGGTCTATCCTCATTATTGCTGTTGCCTTGTCAATAAGTTTTTCCTTCACCATATCAACAGCAATCTTGAGGGCTGCCCTTGCTGTCCGCTTTCCAACCCTTGTCTGGAGCATGTAAAGTTTTCCTTCTTGAATGGTAAATTCAATATCAAGCATATCCCTGTAGTGTTTTTCAAGTTTCTGGTATATCCTTTCAAGCTCCCGGTATGCCTGAGGCATCCTCGCTTTTAATTCATCTATATGGAGAGGTGTCCTTATACCTGCAACAACATCCTCACCCTGGGCATTAATAAGACATTCAGCAAAGAATCTCTTCTCCCCTGTAGATGGGTTACGAGTAAATCCCACACCTGTTCCTGAATCCTCTCCCATATTGCCAAAGACCATAGTTACAATATTACAGGCGGTGCCAAGGTTATCAGGTATTCCATGAAGTTTTCTGTATTTTACCGCCCTATCGCCAAACCATGAACCAAAGACTGCATTTATTGCAAGCCTCAACTGCTCATAGGGATCCTGAGGAAAATCAGAACCTGTTTCTTCCTTGTAAATTTCCTTAAATCTCTGGACAACCCTCTTAAGGTCTTCTGCATCAAGGTCAGTGTCAAGATGAACGCCCTTTTCCTTCTTTATCTCATCAAGGATATTCTCAAATTTCTGTCTGTCAATGCCCATGACTATACTTCCAAACATGGTGATAAACCTTCTGTAGGCATCATAGGCAAATCTTTCATTGTTAGTCTTTTTAATAAGACCCTTGAGGGTTTGCTCATTAAGACCGAGGTTAAGAACTGTATCCATCATCCCTGGCATGGAAAATTTTGCACCAGAGCGAACAGATACAAGAAGGGGGTTATCAGGATCTCCAAATCTCATTCCCATTGCCTTTTCAACCTTTTTCATATTTTGAAGGACCTGTTCCCACATCCCGGGAGGATATTTTTTATGATTTTTAAAGTACTCATTACATGCCTCTGTGGTAATGGTGAATCCAGCAGGAACAGGGATCCCAAGGTTTGTCATCTCAGCAAGACCAGCTCCTTTTCCTCCCAGAAGGTCTTTCATGTCTCCACGACCCTCTGCCTTTCCATTACCAAAGAAATAAACATACTTCTTTTGTTTTGTTTTTTTCACTACAGCAGATTTCTTTGTCATGATAACCTCCAAAATTAATTTTTTTTATCTATCTATAAGAGTGATGAATCCTTCAAAAATATTAAATTAAAGCATATTAAAATAGCCGAAACATTTCAGAAATTTCAAGTTTTAACCTTTAACTGTAATTTGCCGATAGAAGACTCACCCAAGAGGTTAAACCTCTTTTATTCGCCTTCTTAATGTCTTTTAAGAA
>JBKBPW010000087.1:0-7447 GCA_046292975.1 Thermodesulfovibrionales bacterium | reverse complement strand
AAGAGGACAGAGCAGAGGGTGGAGGAGCTTGCTGAAGCACAGAAGAGGACAGAGCAGAGGGTGGAGGAGCTTGCTGAGGCTCAGAAGAGGACAGAGCAGAGGGTGGAGGAGCTTGCTGAGGCTCAGAAGAGGACAGAGGAGGAGTTAAAAAAGCTTATAAAAGAACACGAAAGGACAAGGGAGATAGTTGCTGGCCTTTCTGACACAGTTGGTTATGGTCTTGAGGATAAGATAATGCCTTATATACCTAAGTTTGCAAAGAAGGAATTCGGGATAAAGGCCACAGTTATAGAGAGAAAAAATATAATTTATCCTGATGGTAGATATGATGAGGTGAATATCTATGTAGAGGGGACAAAAGACGGGAAGAAGGTTTATATGATAGGGGAATGTAAGACAAGACCGAGTATAAAAGAGATAGAAAAATTTGCACGGCTTTTAAAGAGGGTTAGAGGTTATCTCAAAGCCCCTGTATATTGCTTTATTGTGGGATATTCCTATTCTCCAGAGGTTGAGAACTATCTAAAAGAGAAACATCCTGAGATAAAAATGCTGAAGAGCTATGAATTCGAGATGAAGTATTCTTCTTCCCGTTAAAGGTTAAAATAAACAGTCTCCTTTCTCGGAAAAGTTAGACACACATGGACATTAGGGAGAAACAATCCTTTTTAAGAGATTATTTTGGGCTAAGGCGTTAAAATCATTATCAATCCCTCATTACAGCACCTGTGCCAGCAGAACTTACGAGTTTGGCATATCGTGAGAGCCAGCCCTTGGTGATCTTTGGTTTTGGTGGCTTCCATTTTGAAAGCCTCCTGTTTATCTCCTCTTCAGGAATCAGTAGATCTATCCTTCTTTTTGGGATGTCTATCTTTATCCTGTCACCATTCTGCACTATTGCAATCGGTCCACCCTCCATTGCCTCTGGAGATATATGGCCGATACAGGGCCCCCTTGTCCCACCTGAGAACCTTCCATCTGTAATAAGGGCCACTGATTCACTTAGTCCCATACCAGCTATGGTGGCTGTGGGAGAAAGCATCTCTCTCATTCCAGGACCACCTTTTGGCCCCTCATATCTTATGACCACTACATCACCTGGCTTTATTGCACCATTAAGTATTGCCTTCATGCCTTCTTCCTCTGAATTATAGACCTTTGCAGTTCCTTCAAAGACCATCATCTTTGGACTTACAGCAGATTGTTTAACAACAGCACCACCTGGTGCAAGATTTCCCCTGAGGACAGCAATACCACCTTCTTTGTGATAGGCCTTATCAAGAGGTCTTATGACATTTTCATCATATATCTCTGACCTTTGGGCTATCTGGTGGGTGGTGAACCCGCTCAAGGTCATGGTGTTATGAATGAGTTTTCCGAGCCTCTTAAGTACCGCAGGGATTCCTCCAGCTGCATCAAGATCTTCAAGATAGTGTTCTCCTCCTGGAAGCATATTTGCTATATGTGGAGTTGTCCTGCTCAGCTCATCAAATACCTCAAGGGGAAGCTCAACACCAGCCTCATTGGCTATTGCCGGTATATGAAGCACAGTATTTGTAGAACCTCCAAGTGCCATATCAACCCTGATGGCATTCTCAAAGGCCTTTCTTGTTAATATCTTTCTTGGTGTGATATTTTTTCTTATAAGCTCCACAATCCTTCTTCCACTTTCAAAGGCAATCCTTCTTTTGTGCGAAGAGATAGCAAGGCTCGTGGCACAGGTGGGTAGACTCATTCCTAATGCCTCTGTTACACAGGCCATTGTGTTTGCTGTATACATTCCCTGACAGGAGCCTGCTCCTGGGCAGGCGCAGAGCTCAAGCTGTTCAAGCTCTGTTTCTGATATAAGACCCTTTTTGAACTTTCCAATTGCCTCAAAGGTATCATTAACAAGGGATAGCCTTTTACCCTTAAGAAGGCCTGAATGCATTGGACCTGCTGTCACTATAATGGATGGTATATTGAGCCTTGCTGCTGCCATGAGCATACCAGGTGTGATCTTATCGCAGTTGGTAAGAAGCACAAGTCCATCAAACTGGTGTGCCTCTGCTATTGTCTCAACCATATCAGCAATAAGTTCTCTGGATGGAAGGCTGTAATGCATACCCCTGTGTCCCATGGCTATACCGTCACATATGCCGGGGACGCCGAAGAAGAAAGGATAACCGCCTCCTGTATGAATACCCTTTTCAATGAATCTTTCAAGATCCCTCATGCCAATATGCCCCGGGATAATATCAGTAAAGCTTGTGGCAACTCCAATGAATGGTTTATTGATTTCAGACCTTGGAATACCTGTGGCGTAAAGGAGGGCCCTGTGGGGAACCCTTTCAAGTCCCTTTTTAATCCTGCTACTTCTTAATGACATAAAAATCCTCCCTTGTATTGAAAATTTAATTCAAGATTCAGAAATTAAAAATTAATTTAGAGAATGGTTCTTTTTATATTCCTGGATCAGCTCAAGCATTCTGTCTTTTTTGGAAAGTTTTAATTTCTTTAGATTATGAATCTGTATCTCTTCTTCAGCTGTCAGGAATTTTTTTGATTCAAGTTCCCTGAGGGTACTATCAAGACTCCTGTGTTCCTGTTCAAGCTTTCTGAACTCCTCATTTTCTTTTCTTAGAACTTCAATAATTTCCTGTTCCTTCAATTCAGGCCTCCTTCTGCCACCCAGGTGGCTATGATATTTAATCCCTGAAGATCTCAGGGCTTTAATTCAAAATTACCATAAATGATATTAAATTTCAATAAGAATAAATCCTCCCTGTCGTCCAGCAGACTTTCCGTGAAATCTGTAAGAATAAAACCTCTCATGTTCGCATCTTGTGCATTCCTTTGAGGCCCATATATTTTCTTCCCTCAGACCCTCTAATAGTGCCTGTTTTATATTTTCCGTAGGAAGATCAATATAGTACTTGTTACCCCTTGCTGTATAATGAGAACCTGTCTGATAAGAGATAGCCCTGTAGACAGGTTCATCCACCTCATAGCAGCAGGGACCTATGGATGGACCAATTGCCATGAGTATCCTTGAAGGTTCTGATAAAAAGACCTCTTTCATTTTCCTTATGGCATTTCTTATTATCCCTTCTGCTGTTCCCCTCCATCCTGCATGAACTGCACCAATAACTGGGAGGGCTGGATCGCAAAGAAGCACTGGCACGCAATCTGCTGTTTCAATACCAATCATGACCCCCTTTTTGTCAGTAATTACTCCATCTGCTATCTCTCTTTGCATTCCATTGAGGATAATCACCCGGGAGGTATGTTTTTGAATGGGTCTGTAAAGGGGCCTATTGAAGGTATTGTAAATGACCTCATGACTTCTTTTTGTTGTAAAGAAGGCCTTTATTTTTTCTGGAAATATCTCGGGTTCAATTAGGTCATTCATGTCCTGTTAATTCCTTAAAGGCAGAGGGTATATATTCAATAATATCAGAGGCAAGCAGACTCCATAGACCTTTATCTACTGCGCCTATGTCTCCAGCAAGTCCATGAAGATAGACACCCAGCTGGCTTGCCTGTAGTCCTGAAAGACCCTGAGCAATAAGTCCTGCAATAATCCCTGTAAGCACATCACCGCTTCCTGCCTTTGCCATACCAGGGTTTCCAGCTGGACTAATATAACAGTAACCACTGTGACCTATCACTGTTGGCACACCTTTAAGGACAATTGTAACACCATGTCGAGATGAAAATTCACACACAAGGTCTATCCTTTTTTTCTCTATCTCCTGCTTTGGTATCCCGGTAAGCCTTGAAAATTCTCCTAAATGGGGTGTGAGCACACAATTACCTTTACCTTTAAGCAACTCTGCCATATCCTTAAGGCAGTTTAATGCATCAGCATCAAGAACAACAGGAATTTTAACCTCCTGGACCACCTCCTTAACGATCTCCTTTGTCTCCTCTGTTACCCCTATGCCAGGACCAATTGCAAGGACCTGAGCCCTTTTTTCTGTAAAGTCAATTATGACCTTAAATGCATCTTTACTGAGTGAGCCATCACCCCTGTCAGGTAGTCCAAGACACATCTCATCAGTTACCCTTGACTGGAATACCGAAAGCAAACTCTCCGGCACTCCTATTGTAACAAGGCCTGCACCGCTCCTCAGAGATGCCCTTGCTGCCATGAGGCAGGCACCTGTTTTGCCTCTTGAGCCTGCTACTATTAGGACATGTCCATAGGTGCCTTTATGTGAATATCTCTTTCTTTCAGGAATCAATGACCTCAGAAACTCCTTCTCAAGGAGTTCTACTTTAATGGACTCTGAATTGATAAGCTCTTCTGGGAATCCTATATCTTCTATATAAAGCCTTCCTGTATGCTCTGCACCTGGGAATAATAGATGCCCTCTCTTTGGAAGTCCGAAGGTAACTGTAAGGTTTGCCCTGACAGCCTTTCCCATTAAAGAGCCATCATCAGACGATACCCCTGAAGGGATATCTACTGCCACTACCGGACTTCCTGAGGAATTTATCTTTTCAATGACCTTACTGAGTTCACCTGCTATCTCCCTTTTGAGCCCTGTTCCAAAAATTGCATCCACTATGATTGAATCCTTGAATTCTTCTTTATTGAGGTCTCTGGTTATTAAAAGTGGTATCCTTGCCTTTCTCAGTCTTTCAAGCTGTATCTTTGCCTCGGGGCTGAGTCTTTCTTCTTCAAATACCAGATAGACCTTAACTTTAAAGCCAGCCTTTCTCAGATACCTTGCAGCAACCATTCCATCTCCGCCATTGTTGCCCGGACCTGCAATAATAAAGACCTTTCTATTTTTAAAAGACTCTTTGATTCTCTGTGCTACTGCCTTTCCAGCCCTTTCCATCAGGGTGAGGGGAGAGATACCATATTCTTCTGCTGTCCTTTTATCAATTAAACTCATTTCTTCAGAGGTAACAACCTTCATCAAACTTCCTCCACAATAACTATGGCAATGGCATAGTCACTGTCATGACTGAGGCTAAGGTGAAATCTTAGATTCTGAGGGAAATTGTCTTTTACATTGAGATAGGGCCTTCCAGAGGGTTCATTTTTTACTTCTATAGAGGTAAGGCTCAGCCTCTTATTAATTGCCTTAAGGAAGGCCTCCTTTGCAGCAAACCTTACAGCCAGGGATTCATAGGGAGGGTTTTTTTGAAGACAGTATCTTAACTCATCCTGAGAATAAATCCTTGAGAGAAATCTTTCACCCCATTTTTCAACTGCCTCTTTAATCCTTTTTATCCTGACGATATCAATTCCTGTTGCCTTTATCACATCAAACCTTTATGGCTGATTCTATCAATTCCTTCATTTCCCTTACAGCTTCCTTCATTCCAGCAAGCACAGCCCTTGCCACAATGCTGTGACCTATATAAAGACCTCTTAAGCCAGGGATTTGAGCTACTGGTTTAACATTATGATAATTGAGGCCGTGTCCTGCATTTACCTCAAGGCCAATTGACCTTGCCCTCTCAATTGCATTGGCTATCTTTTTGAGTTCTACGGGTTTATTTAGGGCAGGTGCATCTGCATACATGCCTGTGTGTATCTCAACCATCTGAACACCTATCTCTTGCGAGATATCCACATCCTCAATAGAGGGATTGATAAAGAGACTTACAGGGATACCACTGTCATTTAATTTTTTTACAAATTCCTTGAGTCTTTCCCTGTTTTCTTTAACATTCAGACCGCCTTCTGTAGTGAGTTCCTGCCTTTTTTCAGGCACGATTGTGACAAGGTCGGGTTTTATTTCTATAGCGATCTTGAGCATCTCCTCGGTGGCTGCCATCTCAAGATTTAATTCACAGGTCACTATCTCTCTAAGAAGCCTGAGGTCCCTATCCTGAATATGCCTTCTGTCTTCTCTCAGATGGACTGTTATGCCATCAGCACCTCCGAGGAGCGCAAGTGTTGCTGCCATAACAGGGTCAGGCTCCTTTGCAAGCCTTGCCTGCCTTATGGTTGCTACATGGTCAACATTTACACCAAGAAGCATAGATTTATTTTAGCATAAATACCACCTTCTGTAATTACTTCCTAAGTGCCGTGAATTGCTGATAGAAACATTCATTATGGGTGGATAGGCTGAAGGCTAAATGATGGGTGAATAGGCCACTTCACCTCACTACAGGAAATAGGATATTGGATATTGGAAATAGGGAAGCTCTCAATCTCCAATTTCCCTATCTCCCATTTCCCAGTGGAAAATAACACAGGCAACCAGCCTGTAAAAAAAGAAAGGAGGCATAAAGATGGCATCACCACAGGTAGAAGAGGGATACATAAGGATTGCAAATGAACTTCTTGATGCCATGCTGGCTACAGAATTCACAGGCAGGGAGTTAAGGATATTGTTTGCTATTATGAGGTACAGCTATGGCTGGAATAAAAAAGAGGCCTATCTGACACAGAGGCATTTTCAACAGGTAACAGGGCTATCAAAATCTACCATATCAGATGTTCTCCGTCGACTGATCCGCAAGAATGTTATAACACTCCATGAACCAGACACCTACAGCGTACAAAAGGATTATGAGAGGTGGCAGATTGACCAGCGTCGGTATAAGCCTCTTACTAACAAGGAACCTAACGAAAGCGAAGAAGATTTTACCGAAAGCAAAAAAGATTTGTCCGAAAGCAAAAAAGATTTGTCCGAAAGCGACAACAATTTTGTCCGAAAGCAAATACAAAAAGGAGGTCTAACAATGCCTGAAAAATCCAATAATGACAAAGACTTAAATAACATGGCACAGTTTTTGCACAAAGACATCTATAAAGACATCTCTCTTATAGAGAGACTTTATGAAAAGCTCAAAAAAGAATTTTCAAACATTGATGAGCAGGCCTTAAGGGCAATATGCACCCGCTATCCTGAGCGGGTAGATTATTTCTTGTATCTCATTGAGTCTTACATACTTGATCCTCAGTCTGTCAAAAACCCTATTGCCTATATAACAAGTCTGCGGCCAACAGATTTTCCTTCACTGCCTGAAAGGGCGGCTCAAAAAAAAGCACAGCAGCAACAGGCACAACAGGAGCTTGATAGACTTAAAGCCGTGCGGGAGCAAATTTATAACACTGACCATGCCACTATAAAAGGGCTTGTTTCAAGCTTTGTAAAGACATTAAAAGAAGGAGGCAATAATGGCAGTGCTCCTACTGATAGTTCTGTTATTCAGTCTTAGCATTGCTGAGGCTACTGATGAGCTCAGTATTGTAGAGTTTATCGTGGCAAATAACCCTGAACTTATTGCAGCAAAGAACCTCTCAGGGCTTGACCTCAAGCTGGATGCACGGCTCAGTGCCAATGCTGGCACAACAGGCCAGTATACTGACAAGGCAGTAGCAGGGCTGACCATGACGATACCGTTACTCGATACAAGAGAAGGCCGTGAGCTTAAGAAAAAGTAGTAGGGGCAATTCATGAATTGCCCCTACTACTACAGGCTTAAGGCGATA
>JBKBPW010000086.1:0-7578 GCA_046292975.1 Thermodesulfovibrionales bacterium | reverse complement strand
ATAGACAATTAATTGATTTTTTTATATTCTTTTTGAATAAAAATCGCTCAGATTAGGTTCTTGTTTTAAAAATTGGCAACCTCATGGTAAGAGGGAGAAAAAAACTGCGCAAGTTGGGCTAAAGAAACCTGTCTTTGAACTCACTAAGAAGTATTAAAAATCTTATCTCTTATAGCAGGCCACCTGACATAAAGTAGGAATGATAATAGGATAAGAGGCAAGCGGTCATAGGCTCCTCAGAGTGATTAAATAACCTCTTTTATAAAATAATCCATAAGTCTAAAGCCTTCATCAATCCTGATGACCTCTTTGAGCTCAGTAATGGACTCATCAAATCTTATCTTATTACCAGTCTTCTTTCTACTGTCATAAAGAATAAATGGAACAGGTTCATCAGTATGGGTCCTTACAGATATTGGTGTGGCATGGTCAGGAAGTATAAGGAGCCTGTATTCATTAAAGGATTTGAGCATCCTCAGGGCAGTTCCAATCACAAGGGCATCTATATCTTCTATTGCCTTTATCTTTTTTTCAATGCTTCCTTCATGGGAGGCCTCATCAGGTGCCTCAATATGAATATAAACAAAGTCATTGTCCTTGAGACTGTTGATAGCGGATTCAGCCTTTCCTGTGTAGTTTGTGTCTATATATCCTGTTGCACCAGGCACATTTATAATATTAAGACCAGCATAGATACCTATGCCTTTTGTAAGATCAACTGCAGAGACCAGTGATCCCTTTATGCCGTATTTCTCCATAAATGTTGGCATATCAGGCCTCTTACCCTGACCCCATAGCCAGATGCTGTTTGCAGGCCTCAGGCCTTTCTGAAGCCTTGCCTTATTAACAGGATGTGCCTCAAGCAGGGATACTGACCTGAGCATGAGAGATCTAAGGGTTTCGTCAGCCCTGCCAGAAGGTAGATAATCAGTAATCTCCTTACCTGTAATATCATGTGGAGGTGTACACTCACAATCAGCTATACCCTTTCTCCATATCATCAAATGTCTGTAACTTACTCCGGGATAAAAGGATATGAAATCATCAGAGAGAGACTCATTAAGGTCTTTTATAAGTTCTCTTGCCTCTTCAGTAGTTATGTGACCTGCACTGTAGTCCTCCATTATTGCCTTTGTCCTGTCTTTATTAAACTGAAGTGTCACAAGATTACATCTATAGGCCACATCATCTTCTGATAAATTTACTCCTATGCTTGCTGCCTCAAGTGGTGCCCTTCCAGTATAGTATTTACCAGGGTCATATCCCATAATACCAAGATTTGCAACATCAGAGCCTGGATAAAACCCTTCTGGTATGGTCCTTACTGTACCAACAATTCCCTGTGAGGCAAGCATATCCATGTTAGGCTTGAAAGCCACCATGAGGGGAGTCTTTCCATCAAGTTCCTTCAATGGCCTGTCTGCCATCCCATCAGTTACAATAACTATATATTTCACAGTTTCTCCTCTATTATCCTCTCAAGTTCTGAAAGCTCTGCCTTGACCCTTATAGGCTCTTTCATAGCCTTAAAGACTGTATCTGGGTCTTTTAAACCATGTCCTGTAAGGGTGCATACAACAGATGAACCTTTTTTAAGATATCCTTCATTGTAAAGTTTTATTACACCAGCAACTGAGGCTGCAGAGGCCGGCTCACAGAAGATCCCCTCAGTTGAAGCAATAAGTCTATAGGCATTCAGTATCTCTTCATCAGTAACAGCCTCTATTCTTCCTTCTGATTCATCCCTTGCCTGTATGGCACCCTGCCAGCTTGCTGGCTTGCCGATCCTTATAGCAGTAGCTATTGTGTCAGGATTCTCAACAGGTCTTCCCATAACAAGAGGAGCAGCACCTGCTGCCTGAAAACCCAGCATCCTGGGAAGAGAGTTTATAATACCTTTTTCTTTATAAGTCTTATATCCCCTCCAGTAGGCAGTGATATTGCCTGCATTACCAACTGGAAGGGCATGATAATCAGGTGCAAAACCGAGCTGGTCACAGATCTCAAAGGCTGCTGTCTTCTGCCCCTCAAGCCTGAAGGGATTAATGGAATTTACAAGGGTGATGGGAAACTTCTCCACAAGTGCCCTGACAAGACTCAGTGCCCTGTCAAAATTTCCATCTATCTGAAGCACAAGGGCATTATGAATAAGTGCCTGAGAGAGTTTTCCAAGGGCAATCTTTCCAGCAGGAATTATTACAATTGCCTTAATCCCTGCCCTTGCAGCATAGGCTGCTGCTGATGCAGAGGTATTTCCAGTGGAGGCGCATATCACAGCCCTTGCCCCTTCCTCAAGGGCCTTGGATATGGCAAGGGTCATCCCCCTATCTTTAAAGGAACCAGTAGGGTTTAGACCATCAAACTTAAAGTAAAGCTCTAAGTTTATTTCAAGCCTTTTTATTAAATTATTACTCTTTAATAAAGGGGTATTTCCCTCATTCAGGGTTATAATGGGTGTGGAATCTGTTACAGGTAAAAAGGCCCTATAATGATTAATAATGCCTTTCCACTGGCTGAATTCTGTACTGAGTTGCATGATTTACTCCAGAAATTCCCCTTCTATAAGCTCGACCTCCACCCCCTGTTCTCTAAGGGATTGAATACCCTTTTCAAGGTTTTCTTCAGTTCCTTCAAGCTCAAGGACCATCTCTCCAACTGTTTCAGTAACCCTTGCCCTCCTGATATTTGGCATTACATCATAGGTCTTTGCCATCCTGAAAAGAACAGGTTCTTTAATAAGATGCTGTGGAAATGTTAGTTTAACCCTCTTTTTCACATTGACCTCCTTTTATTACTTTAAAGAACCACCTGCAATGGCAGGGACTATAGAAACCTCATCTCCATCCTTTACAATAGTGTTCTCTGCCTGAAGAAATCTTATGTCCTCCTCATTAACATAAATATTTACAAATCTCCTGATCTTGCCACCCTCTGATATCCTTTCCATAAGCCCTGGATACTTATGGTCAAGGTCAGTTATCAGTTCTATGATTGTACCTGCCTTTCCTTCAACCTCATCCTTACCATTTGTAAGTCTCTGAAGTGGTGTGGGAATCTTTACCTTTACTGCCATGGGTATTACCTCCTAAAGTAGTCCTTTATCTTTCATTACCTCTTCAAAAGAGGTAAGGGAAGGCTTTATATAGTGAGGAGAAGGTACTTTTCCATTCAATGCCTCCTGAGTCTTAAGGCCATTGCCTGTGATGCAGATTACGGTTATCTCATCGGGTTTTATATATCCTTCCTTTACAAGTTTTTTTGTAGCAGCCACTGTTACACCACCAGCGGTCTCGGCAAATATCCCCTCTGTCCTTGCAAGAAGCCTCATACCTTCAATAATCTCTTCATCACTTACATCGGCACCGTAACCACCGCTTTCACGGATGGCCTGCAATGCATAGAATCCATCTGCTGGATTTCCTATTGCAAGGGACTTTGCTATGGTATTTGGCTTCACAGGCCTTATGACATCCACTCCCTGTTTCAGGGCAGTAATAATGGGACTGCATCCAGTTGCCTGAGCACCGAAGACCTTTGCATCTATCTCTTTTATTAGACCTATTTCTTTAAATTCCTTAAAACTCTTCCATATCTTTGTAAGCAGGGAGCCACTTGCACAGGGAATAATAACATTATCAGGTGTCTTCCAGCCAAGTTGTTCAACTATCTCAAAGCCATGGGTCTTTGAGCCCTCTGCATAAAAGGGTCTGATATTAATATTCACAAAGGCCCATCTGTATTTATTGGCAATCTCACTGCAAAGTCTGTTTACATCATCATAATTTCCATCAACTGCAACCACATTAGGCTCATAAACAAGAGAGGCTATAATCTTGCTTGGCTCAAGACTTGCTGGTATGAACACAAATCTTCTGAAACCTGCCATTGCACCCTGAGCAGATACTGAATGGGCAAGGTTTCCGGTTGATGCACAGGCAACTGTATCAAACCCGAATTCCCTTGCCTTTGTTAAGGCAACAGAGACTACCCTGTCCTTGAAGGAAAGGGTCGGATGGGCAACTGTATCATCTTTTATATATAATTCCTTTATTCCAAGAACCTCTCCCAGTCTTGTAGCCTTCACAAGTGGAGTAAATCCAGCATTTATGCCTGCCACTGGCTCTCCATCAACTGGGAGCAGCTCTTTATATCTCCAGAGATTCTTAGCTCTCTGCTGTATCTTTTTCTTATTAAGGGCTTTTGCGATTTTTTTATAGTCATAAACAACCTCAAGGGGACCAAAACAGAATTCGCAAACATAAATAGGTTCAATGGGATATTCCCTTCCACATTCTCTGCATTTTAAACCCTGAACATAACCCATTGTTTACCTCCAATTTTTTTATTTTAATAAATTGACCTGTCCTGTGGCTACCCGATTATTAATTCAATCTCTCTTACTTCCTTCCGGTCTTTTATACTGAAGGCCCTTACGACAGGGATTTCACTTGCAAGACTTACTATTACATAGGCAACATCATCATAAAAGGCAAGTTCCCTGTCTTTTGATGAGGGATAGGCATCACTTGCTGTATGGGAATGGTATATGCCAAGCATCTTAAGACCCATTCTTCTCATCTCCTTCATTACATTAAACTGCTCTCTTGAATCCATAAGATAACTTACAGGAGAATGCTCCACATTGGTGATTTTAAATATGTAACTGACCCTCTCATCATTACCAGAGAGGATACCGCAGGCCTCTTCTGGATAGACCTCCTTTGAATGCCTGATCATCTCATTAAAAACCCAGGAACTGATAAAGAGTTTATCGGATGGCACAATATCCTTCAGTATAATCAATAAGTTCCTTAATCCTTGGGGAGTCACCACATACAGGACAGTCAGGGTTTCTTTTTACCCTTACCTTTCTGAAACTGGTCTTAAGGGCATTGTAAATGAGCAGCTCATTCTTTAAAATATCGCCCTTACCAAGGATTAACTTTATAACCTCAGTAGCCTGCAGTGCTCCGATTACACCCGGAAGAATTCCAAGGACACCAGCCTCCTGACAGGATGGAACAAGTCCTGGTGGAGGAGGTTCTTCAAAAAGACATCTATAGCAATGACCTTCCTTAGGAATAATTGTTGTTACCTGACCTTCAAACCTCAAAATCGCACCGCTTATAAGGGGCTTTCCGAGCATTACACAGGCATCATTGACAAGATACCTGGTAGGAAAATTATCACTTCCATCAACTACAACATCATAGTCCTTTATAAGGTCAAGTATATTGTCTTTTGAAATCTTATCTTTTATCGCAACAATCTTTACATCAGGATTGAGTGCCTCAAAGGTCTTTTTTGCTGATTCAACCTTTGGCATGCCCAGGGTATTTACACTGTGGGCTATCTGCCTCTGAAGATTGCTCAATTCCACATTATCATTGTCAATAATTGCAATGGTTCCTATACCTGCTGCAGTAAGATAATATCCCACAGGACAGCCAAGCCCGCCAGCACCAACAATAAATACCTTTGCATTGAGGAGTTTTTTTTGACCCTTCCCGCCAACCTCTGGAAGTATGATATGCCTTGAATATCTCTGAAGCTGGGCCTCTGTAAACTCCATCACTCCCTCTCCTTTCTTACCTGAATAATCCAGTCAGTATCATTAATCTTTTCCACCTTGAGTACCCTGTGACCATGGTCTTCCATTGACTTCGGGATACTCCTTGATGCCTCCTCATAATCAAGGAGTATCTCCAGAACCTGACCGATCTCCATGTCCTCAATGGCAAGTTTTGCCTTTACAAATGTATAGGGACAAACAAGACCCTTAATATTTATCTTTTTATCCGGTTCCATCCTCGCACCTCCGAAAAATTTTATTTTATAATATCTTCCTCTTTACCTTCAACCCTCAGGAGAAAGCTCCTATCAGCAACCACAGGAAGCCTGTCAATCTCCGAAAGTGCTTTTTTTACATCCTTTTCCTTCGCAGTATGGGTAAGGATTACCAGAGGCACAGCTCCACCTATGCGCCTGCCTTTCTGTATAACAGAGGCAATACTTATATTATGCTCTCCAAGGATACCTGATATCTTTGAAAGCACGCCGGGTCTATCAATTGCAGTAAATCTGAAATAATACATGCTCATTATCTCACCCATATCCTTAATTGCTATATCACTGTAAGGACTTCCAATGAAATTCAATTCAGGAGATTTTATCTTTTTTGCAATATCCACTATATCACTGACAACAGCACTACCTGTAGGCATATCACCTGCACCCCTTCCATAATAAAGGGTGGGACCAACAGCGTCACCTTCTACATAAATAGCATTAAATACTCCGTCTACCTTTGATATAAGGTATTCCTGAGGCACCATTGTGGGATGAACCCTCAGCTCAAGCTCCTTATTGAGGAGCTTTGCAATGGCAAGGAGTTTTATCCTGTAGCCAAGCTCTGATGCAAACTCTATATCCAGAGGAGTAATATTTGTTATTCCCTCCCTGTATATCTTTTTATAAGAAAGGGGTATACCAAAGGCAAGTGATGCAAGGATTGTAAGCTTATGTGTAGCATCTATGCCTTCCACATCAAGAGTTGGATCAGCCTCTGCATAGCCAAGCCTCTGTGCCTCCTTAAGGGCATCCTGAAAAGAGAGCCTCTCATCCGTCATCTTTGTAAGTATGTAGTTGGAGGTACCATTTATTATTCCGTAAATGGATAAGAACTTATTTGCCACAAGACCTTCTTTCACAACCTTTATAATAGGAATACCTCCTGCCACAGATGCCTCAAATCCGATCATTACACCCATCTTCATTGCCTCTCTGAATATATCTTCTCCATCCTCTGCAAGGAGTGCCTTATTGGCAGTAACAACATGTTTTTTATTCCTGATTGCACGGATAATAAAATCCTTTGCAGGTCTTAAGCCACCAATAAGTTCAACAACAATATCAATCTCAGGATTCTCAAGGACCTCGTTGACATCATCAGTAAGAATCCCTTCAGGAAGTCTCACGCCCCTGTCCCTCTTAATATCCAGATCAGCTATCTTTATAAGGTTAAGATCAAGCCCTGTTCTTTTTTTTATCAGGTCAGCATTCTGAAGAAGGACCTTTACAGTGCCTGTTCCAACTGTTCCAAAACCTATTATCCCTATTGCTGCCATATCAACTCCCCAGAGATAAAGCCCTTTTTATTCCTCTTACAGCCTGTCTGATCCTGTGTTCATTTTCCACCAAGGCAAATCTTACATAATGATCTCCACCCTCTCCGAATCCAATCCCTGGTGAAACTGCTACCTTTGCCTCTTTTAAAAGAAACTTTGCAAATTCAAGTGAGCCCATCTTCTTAAACTCATCTGGTATCTCAGCCCATACAAACATGGTTGCCTTTGGCGGCTCCACATACCAGCCAATCTTCTGAAGTCCTTTTACCAGTACATTCCTCCTTGATTCATAGGTTTTTCTATATTGTTCCACACAATCCTGCGGTCCTCTAAGGGCAACTATTGAGGCTATCTGTATTGGCTGAAACATTCCATAATCAAGATAACTCTTTATCCTTGTAAGGACCCCTACTATATCTTTATTTCCCACACAGAAACCAACCCACCAGCC
>JBKBPW010000085.1:0-7741 GCA_046292975.1 Thermodesulfovibrionales bacterium | reverse complement strand
GGGAATTGCTTGTCAATTCCCCCGTGCTGTATAACTTATCGAGTTGGCACTTCAAGGCCTTGAGGCATACTCCCTATTTAATGCATGTTTCTATTGGCAATTTACAGGTAAAGTTGCATCTTCTGCCATTCCTTACAATTTCTATCAGCAGGCATAGGATAATGAGGAGATCAAAAACTACTCAGAAATTTCCTTAAAAATCCTTCCTTCTGTCCTATAAAATGAAGAAACTTATCCTTATAAAGGATAAGCGGGGTACCAGAAGATTTCACCACGCTTGGTGGAAGCTTATTTTTAAGCTGTTCAGCATCCTTTGCTTCATAAATACTCTTCAGGTCAATAACGAGATAATGTCCTTCACTGTCCTTCATCTCCTTAAATTCTGCTTTTCTTGTAAGATAAAAGGCCTGCCATTCTATGCTTCCAATCTTGTAATAATCTCCACAGGGTTTCGGGCTGATAAAATCAGGTATGCTGAGCCCGGCCATACCAAAAAAGTCAATGAATATCTTTCTTGAAAGGTAAAGAGGATCTTCAAGTCTGAAAAACTCTTCCTCTGTCATTCTGTTCAGATATTCCCTTAAAAAATATCTAAAGAGCCTGTCATTTACTGTGCCAACCCTTTCTTCAAAATATTTTTCAGACCTCTGTTTTAATGACCTATCTTCAGAAAAGGGTGAGCCGAAGTGAAGGTAATATATCCTTCTTATGACCTGACTTTCAGCACTGAATCCTACATTTGATGTCCCTATAAAACAGGGATGGGGCTCTGTGAGGGTATTTGTCAGGCTTTTTATAAGACGCTCGCCCTCCCCTTTAAAAAAATTATCGTATATCTCATCAACTAAAATAGGAAATATATTTGTTGTATTGAAGAGATCATAGATAATCCTCTGGCTTCTGGTATAAATATCCCTATAATTGAAGACCTCAAAATTATTTCCAAGGAGTTTATTGATAAAAAGTAATAGCTTTGTCTTACCTGTATTTGCAAGACCTCCGAGGATAAGGACTATCGGGATTTCTGCAACCTTTTCATCGCCCTTTTCCTTCTTCACGGTCTTTCTAATTAAATATATAAATGGTGATGTGAAGGCAAAAAGTATTGCCTCAAAGACCCTTTTAAGAACCTCCCTGTCCTTATGATCAGCAAATTCCCAGTAGGAATTAATAAAATTAACAACCTTTTCAAGATGAAGCCTCAGTTCATCCCTGTCCATTGAAATGGTATAGGGTATGGCGATATCGTTCTGTTTAACATAAAATTCTAAATGGCCGGGATTGAAATGTAGAAAACTTCTTTTATCAATGAATTCCTGTGTCCTTCTATGAGAGAACGAAACTATCTCCTTTAATTTCTCTTTGAGTGACTGGAGCCTCTCCTTTGGTTCAAAGGCATAGCCATCTTTTGTCTTCTTTGTCACGTGCTCAACAACCTTCTCTATCCTTTCAATCTCCAAGATCTTCTCTTCAAGCTTTTCTTTTTCCTCAATGACATCTATAACGAGACTTGAGGCATTATCTACGGTAATCCTTTCATTATTGATCTTTTCAATTATAAGCTCTGCCTTATCTTCAG
The DNA here is from genome assembly GCA_046292975.1 of Thermodesulfovibrionales bacterium. Taxonomy (GTDB): domain Bacteria; phylum Nitrospirota; class Thermodesulfovibrionia; order Thermodesulfovibrionales; family CALJEL01; genus CALJEL01. The sequence continues at coordinate 6,162 of JBKBPW010000085.1, read as the reverse complement.
GAGTATAGATGAGGATATTGTCTGCTTTAAGGACAAGGGATTTTATCTTCTTTCTTGTTCTCTCACTTAAAAAATCAAGGGAGTTCTGGTATATCTCATCAAATCTCTTCAGATAAACCCCACATAAAAGGGGATTATAGGAGCTATCATATGCAATGAGTTCTTCAAACTGACCTCTGTTACCAAAGGCAGAGGATGTAAAGTTTGCAGAACCAATCATTACCCTGAAATCACCATTTCTATTTTTAAGGATATAAAGCTTTGAATGAATCCTCTCTGAGGATTTCATATACCTGAGTTCTATCTTTCCTTCATCAAGACCTTGCAGAATTTCGGAATCAGATTCTACTGGAGATATAAATTTTTCCTCAATTAGCGGATCAAGCTGATAAAACTCCCTTGCTGTCTCCTCCTCACCAAGGATTGCTATAACCTTTTTAAATCCCTTAATCTTTTCAGAGAAAAATTCAGGATTTGATACATAGGTTATGAGTCTTAGCTCATCAAAGTCCTGAGGAGACATGAGAGAAAAGGGATCACCATGAAATACCTTATCATTATGAACAATGTTCAGATAGGTAGTTCTTGAAGTGAAAAGATCCATGTTCTATTATATCAAGACTATACGAAGTCCTTCTTCCTGACACACATGGATTACCGACTTCATGAGCTGCATTTAGAAAAGTCAGCTATTAAAAGTATGGTATTCCACAGATAAGAAAGGAGATTCAATCTATTATTTTTAATCTTTTCATCTTTATCCATCACAAGGACATTGTCAAAAAAACTGTTTATCGATGGAACAATTGATGCAATCATTCTCAGGGATGAAGAAAAATCTCTATGATCAAGAGCCTTTTTAGTCTCCAATTCAAGTTCTCTTATTTTTTTAAATAAAGACCTCTCATGCCCTGTCACAAAAAGTCTCTCGTCAACAACGGGTTCTGGATTGTAGAATCTTGAAAGTATATTAAATACCCTCTTGGCTGCAAGGATAAATTCAGGATAAAAGGTCTCCTTTTTAAAAGCTTCAAGGGCCTTCAGTCTTTCAATAATATCACTAACAGGTAATGTTGAAAGATAGGGACTCAAAGAGGCTATAAGCTCAGGACTGTAACCCTCAGTCTCGAGGATGACCTCAAATCTCTGCTTTATGAAATTTACGACCTTCTCAAAAGGAATATCCAATGAAGCAAATTCTTTTGATGCCACCTTTACAAGTTCATCTATAGTGATATTATAATTTCTTTCTCTTAACATACTGATTATGGCTATTGCCTGCCTTCTGAGGGCAAAGGGATCTTCTGAGCCAGTTGGTTCAAGGCCCAGTCCGAAAAAGGAGACTATATTGTCAATTTTATCAGCAATACTCAAGAGGGTTCCTTCCTCAGTAGAAGGATTTCTGTCTCCACTCCTTTGAGGAAGATAATGTTCTTTTATTGCTATGGCAACCTCTTCAGCTTCTCCATCGTATCTCGCATAATAATAACCCATTATCCCCTGAAGTTCTGGAAATTCTCTTACCACGCCTGTTATGAGGTCAGCCTTTGAAAGAAGGGCTGCCCTGTCAATAAGCTCTTTCCTCTCTGGGATAAGCTTTTCTGCAAGATAAAGGGCTATATGCCTTATCCTTGCAGTCTTTTCATAAAGACTGCCGAGTTTTTCATGATAGACAACCTTTTTAAGTTCCTCTACCCTATCAGCAAGTTTCTTTTTTCTGTCATCAATAAAGTAAAATCTTGCGTCCTCAAATCTTGCCTTTATAACCCTCTCTGCACCAGCCCTTACAACTGTATCATTTTCCCGAGAGGTGTTTGATATCAAAATAAATTTATTACTCAGACCCCTTTCACTATAAAGGGCAAAATATTTCTGATGATCCCTCATCACTGTTATTAAAAGCTCAGGCGGCAGTGAAAGGTATTCCTCAGGGAATGTTCCCATAACAGCCCTGGGATACTCTACGAGGTAGGTCACATGATCAAGGAGTTCCTCATCTTCATGCACCCTGAGTCCAGAGTTATCTGCCAATTGTTTAATTTCTGAGTGTATCAATTCCTTTCTTTTTATATGATCAACAATTACACAGGCTGAAAAAAGTTTATCCATATATTCATCCGGAGTATTTATCACTATCCTTCCTTTTGAAAGAAATCTATGACCATAGGAATATCTGTCTGATCTTATACCATCTATCTCGAAATCCACAATCTCAGAATCAAATAGAGCAAGAAGCCACCTTATAGGTCTTACAAACCTTATAGAATGGTCAGCCCATCTCATTGATTTCGGAAAATTAAGGGAATTTATTAACTCAATGGAAAATCTACCAAGAAGGTCCTTTACAGGCTGCCCCTTTTCCTTAACAGTAGCCACCACATATTCACCTTTGTCCTTCTTTTTAATCTCAATGGTATTAATATCAATCCCCTGGGCAGAACAGAATCCGATGAGGGTCTTTGTTGGAGCTCCCTTTTCATCAAAGGCTATCTTTCGCGGTGGACCCCAGATCTCTTTTTCAATATCCCTCTGTGTGTCAGGAAGGCCCTTTATTAATAATGCAAATCTTCTTGGTGTGGCATAAGACCTGATATCAGAAAATTCAATAAGATATTTTTGGAGAAGATTGGTAGCACTTTCCTTAAGCATGGTAATGCCAGGCAAGAGAAATCTTGCAGGAACCTCCTCAACACCTATCTCAAGGAGAAATTTATGCATCTTACAACCGTCCCATTAGGGGAAAGCCTATCTTTTCCCTCTGTTCAAGATAGCCCTTTGCAGCCATCTTTGCAAGTGCCCTTACCCTGGCTATATATCCAGTCCTTTCTGTAACACTGAGGGCACCCCTTGCATCAAGGAGATTAAAGATATGAGAACACTTAAGGCAGTATTCATAGGCTGGCAGGATCAGGCCAAGTTTAAAGAGCCTTTTTGATTCTGCCTCATAATCATCAAAGTGTCTGATGAGCTTGTCAACATCAGCATACTCAAAATTGAATTTAGAAAACTCTATTTCCTGCTGATGATGTATGTCTCTGTATTTTATATTTCCAGTCCATGTTATATCAAATACACTCTCCACTTCCTGTATATACATTGCAAGCCTTTCAAGTCCATAGGTTATCTCAAGAGACACAGGTTTGAGATCAATACCCCCAACCTGCTGGAAATAGGTAAACTGTGTTATCTCCATGGAGTCAAGCCATACCTCCCAGCCAAGTCCCCAAGCACCGAGTGTTGGAGACTCCCAGTCATCCTCAACAAATCTTATGTCATGTCTTGATGGGTCTATACCTATGTAGGAAAGACTCTCAAGGTAAAGTTCCTGACTGTTATCAGGTGATGGTTTTATTATCACCTGATACTGATAGTAATGCTGAAGCCTATTTGGATTTTCTCCATATCTGCCATCTGTAGGCCTTCTTGATGGTTCCACATAGGCGGTCCTCCATGGTTCAGGTCCAAGAACCCTGAGAAAGGTTGCAGGATGAAAGGTACCTGCACCGACCTCCATGTCATAGGGCTGATGAATTACGCATCCCTGAGAGGCCCAGAACTCATTCAATTTCATTATCAGTTGCTGAAAATCCATGGGCTATATTTTACAATATTTTAAAAAATTGTTGTATGATATATAAATGAGTTCAGTTAAAAAAGGTGTAATCCTTCTTAATCTTGGAGGTCCTGACAGGCTTGAGGCTGTTCAGCCCTTTTTGTATAACCTCTTTTCAGACAGAGATATAATAAAACTGGGGCCTTCATTTCTTCAAAGACCTCTTGCACTTTTAATATCGCTCCTGAGAAGTAAAAAATCAAAAGGGGCATACAGACTGATTGGAGGTTTCTCACCTTTAAAGGTTATAACCTCTGCTCAGGCAGATGCACTTAGAGACAGATTAAAACAAAAGGGATATCCTGTTTATATTGGCATGCGTTACTGGCATCCCTTTATTGAAGAGACTATAAAGAAGATTAAGACTCATGGAATAACCCATCTCCTTGCAATACCCCTCTATCCCCATTACAGTATTGCCACATCAGGTTCAGCCCTGAATTATCTTAAAAGATGCTTAACGGGAAGCGGAATATTTTTTAAATCTATCAATTCCTGGCCTGATAATCCCTATTATATAAAGGCACTCAGGGAAAATATCAAAAAGGCCTTAGAACAATTAAAGGAACCAGAAAGGTCCCATATCATCTTCAGTGCACACAGTCTTCCTGTATCATTCATAGAAAAGGGAGATCCCTATGTAAAGGAGCTTATGACAACAATAAAAGAAGTAATGAAGGAACTTACCCTTCCCTGGCATCTCTCATACCAGAGCAGAAGTGGCCCTGTAAAATGGCTTTCACCATCAACTGAAGATAAGCTTAAAGAACTGAGTTCAAGGGATATCAAAGAAGTCATCCTTGTTCCCATAAGCTTTGTCTCTGACCATATAGAGACGCTGTATGAGATAGACATCTATTACAGAGAGAGTTCAGAAAAACTCGGTCTAAGACTCATAAGAACAGAATCCCTGAATACAGCTCCACTTTTTATAGAAGCCCTTTATGATATTGTTATCAAAAACATGGAGGATGGTTCTTGGCAGAGATTGTAATAATAGGTGGAGGGATTTCCGGGCTTTCACTTGCATATTTTCTTATTAATAAAAGACCTGATATTGAATTGATTGTCCTTGAATCATCAGACAGACCAGGAGGAAAGGTCTGGACAGAAAGGACAGATGGATTTGTCTGTGAGGCAGGGGTAAATGGATTTCTTGACAACAAGAAGGGCACTATGATGCTTGCAGAGATGCTTGGACTTGCTCCACTTAGAAGCAGTGAGAGTGCAAGAAAAAGATATGTCTATTTCAATAACAGACTCAATCTAATTCCTGATACACCGCCAAAGATATTCCTTTCCAGTTTCTTAAGTTTAAGGGCAAGGTTAAGGATGGCTGGTGAATATTTTGTTCCTAAAAAAGAGCTTGAGGACGAATCAATAGAGTCCTTTGTTAAAAGAAGGGTTGGAAGGGAATTTTTTGAAAAATTAATTGATCCAATGGTAACAGGCATATATGCAGGAGATCCCTCTCAACTGAGCATAAAGAGTTGTTTTCCAAAGGTCTATGAACTGGAAAGAAAATACGGAGGTCTTATAAAGGGGTTCATTTCTCTGGCAAAAGAGTCAAAAAAAACAGGCAAAAAAGTAGAGGCAGGAGGAGGAACACTCCATTCCTTCAAGGATGGTATGTTTACATTAATAGAATATCTGAAAGAATGCCTCGGAACAAGGATAAAGACAGGTGCTACTGTAAAGGGGATCGAAAGAAAAAAAGATTTTTACATCATTCATTGTAAGGATGGAGATATTTATGAAACACAAAGGGTGGTTGTTGCAGTACCGGCCTATGAGGCCTCAAATATTTTACTTGGCATTGATAAAAACTTAGCCTCTTTGTTAAGGGACATACCCTATCCTCCCCTTTCTGTGGTTGCCTTAGGTTTCAGGAAAGAGGACATAAAGATTGACACAGAATATTTTGGATTTTTAATACCCGGTAAAGAAAAAAGAAAGATACTGGGATGCCTTTTTGATTCAAGTATCTTCCCCGGGAGGGCACCAGAAGGTCATGTGCTTTTAAGATGCATGGTTGGTGGAGCAAGGGCTCCAGAGCTGGCATTGCTTGAAGATAAGGAGCTTTTAGATATGGTTTTTGAAGAACTGGATCTTATCACAGGCCTGAGGGCAGGGCCTGTCTTTAAAAGGATATTCAGGCATGAAAAGGCAATTCCCCAATACATAATTAGCCATTCAAAGAGGCTTGAGGAGATTGAACGAATATTGTCAGGACATAGAGGCCTTTATCTTACTGGAAATGCCTACAGAGGAGTAGCAATGAATGACTGTATAACAAATAGTGCAGAGCTTTCTGAGAGGATACTCGCCATTTAATGCCGGAGGCCGGATTTGAACCGGCACGGTGCTAAGCACCGAGGGATTTTAAGTCCCTTGCGTCTACCAATTCCGCCACTCCGGCTTTTATTAATTTTAAAGTATTTTCTCGGTCTTTTTCAATTCAAATAGAATAAACTGTAATTTGCCGATAGAAAGAATCAAAAAAACAGCAAAGCCTCCTTTTCATTAGGTTTTTGGATGATATAAAATAT
>JBKBPW010000084.1:0-8202 GCA_046292975.1 Thermodesulfovibrionales bacterium | reverse complement strand
TATCCAGTTTTTACTGGAGGTATCAGAGGATGCCTTCCTATTCTGAGATTGCTCAAATTTTTGGCTGGAGGTCTAAAAACTCTGCCTATAAATTCATATCAACTCTTAAAGAACTCGGTCTTATTAAAATTGATTCAAAGGGCAGGCTTGTTCCTGGCACAATAACAAACCCCTTAAAGATACTTGGTGCAGTTGAGGCCGGGTTTCCGAGTCCTGCTGAAGAAGAGCTTATAGATACCCTATCACTTGACAGATGGCTTATTGAAAACCCGAATTCTACATTCATGTTAAGGGTTACAGGAGACTCAATGGAAGGGGCAGGCATACTGCCAGGAGATATGGTTATAGTGGACAGGTCTGTAACTCCAAAGAATGGAGATATAGTAATAGCAGAGGTTGATGGTCAGTGGACAATGAAGTACTTTAAAAAGGAAAAAAATGAGGTCTTACTCCTTCCAGCCAATCCGAAATACAAACCGATAAAACCAAAGAAAGAACTCAGACTTGGAGGAGTTGTTACAGCAGTTATAAGGAAGTATAAATGAATGAGCCTTTAACAATCCTCACATGGCCAAAGGCAATCCTTCATGTGGATGCCGATGCCTTTTTTGCCTCCTGCGAGCAGGCAGTTAATCCTCAATTGAAGGGCAAACCTGTTATCACAGGCCTTGAGCGTGGCATAGTGGCTGCTGCAAGTTATGAGGCAAAGGCAAGAGGAATAAAGAGGGGTATGAGGATAGGTGAGGTTAAAAGGCTCTGCCCTGATGCAGTGATCCTCCCCTCAGATTATGAGACCTACAGCCTTTTCTCTGTAAGGCTCTTTGAGATATTGAGAAGGTTCTCTCCTCAGGTGGAGGAATATTCTATTGATGAGGCCTTTGTTGATATCACCGGCTTGAGGAGGCTCTATCATTCTTCTTATGAAGAGATTGGTAGAAAAATCCAGGAGGCTGTTCATAAAGAACTGGGCATAACTGTCTCCATCGGCATAAGCCTTACAAAGGTCCTTGCAAAGATTGCATCAAGACACAGAAAACCTGCTGGCCTTACCGCAATACCGGGGAGGGAAATCCATCTTTATCTTAAAGACCTCCCTGTCTCAGAGATATGGGGGATAGGTCCAAATACCTCAGCATATCTTGAAAAACTCGGAATAAAGACGGCACTGGAATTTGCGAGAAAAGATGAGGCATTCATAAAAAGATATCTCTCAAAACCTTTTCAGGAGATATGGCATGAACTGAATGGAAGGAGTGTTTATCCTGTTGTTAGCCAGAAAAAAGATACCCGTAAATCCATAAGCAAGGCAAGGACCTTCACTCCTCCATCAGATGACAGGGACTTCATCTATGCCCAGCTATCAAAGAATCTTGAAAATGCCTGCAGGAAGGCAAGGAGATACAGACTTTCTGCAAGGAGTCTTATTATATTTTTAAGAACTCAGGACTTCAGAGACGAAGGCATTGGACTCAGGCTCCAGAGACCAAGTGCCTATCCAGCAGAGATACTGCCACTTCTTAAAGAGGGTTTTGAGAGGCTTTACAGAGAGGGTGTCCTTTACAGGCAGACAGGTGTTATCCTCTGCGAGCTTCAGGACGAAAGCCCCTTGCAACCTGCATTATTTGAAGAACCCCTCAGGATAGAAAAGATGGAAAGACTTTACAGCATCCTTGACAGGCTTTCAGAGAGATTTGGCAAATACCTGATAATGCATGGTTCAAGTCTAAAGGCTATGGAAACCCCACAACATCTCACAGAAAGAGGAACCCTCCCTTTAAGAAAAAAAGACCTCATCAGGGGAGAAAATTTAAGACAGAGGCTCAGGATACCTCTACTGAGGATAAAGGTGTAAAGGCCTTATGCAGTAAGGCCAAACCTTTCTGGCTCTCCCTAATTTTTCTAAGGCCATATCAGCAAAAGACTTAAGTCCTCTCGGATTGCCTTCCATAGACCAGAGGTGCACCCTTTTCTCATCTGTCTTCTTTTTGATGGTGTTTCTTCACTGTAATTGCCGATAGAGATAGTGGGTATGCCGAAAGGCTTAAGGCTTTAGGCGAAAGGAGGCCCTTCAGCCTATTCACTTCAGTCTTCTGCCTTCAGTCTGATAAAATATCCTGTGTTTCGCATAGACCTCCATGTCCATTCAAAACTGAGTGGAGATTCAGACTCTGAACCAGAAGAAATTATAGAAAGGGCTATCAAGATAGGCCTTGATGGCATAGCCTTTACAGAGCACTATTCCTATGAGGCCTCTGAGCCTGTGGAAATCTTTAAAGAAAAATATAAAGGGAAGATATTGATCCTGAGAGGAGTTGAGTTTTCTTCAAAGGAAGGACACTGCCTTGTTTTTGGATTCAACACAGACAGGCATCTTGAGAAACATACACCAGTTGCAGAACTCCTGGAGATTGTCCAGTCCGGTGGTGGTGTAGTTATACCCTCTCATCCATTCAGGGGTATTAATAGCCTTGGTGATATAATAAAAAATCTAAAAGGACTTTTTGCTATTGAAGGCTTTAATGGTTATAACAGGCATTCCTATAATATAAAAGCTGTAAACCTCGCACAGGAACTTGGTATTTCCTTTACAGGTGGCTCTGATGCCCATGAACCATATGAAGTGGGTCAGTGCTATACAGAATTTCTTGACCCTCTCACAGAGGAAAATTTTTTAACTCTTTTAAGAGAGGGCCGGTATACTGGAAGAGATATAAGAAAGATAAGCAGGATGATATAATTCTATAAATCCCTTCATTTCTTTACAATATCAATCACGGTTATCTCAGGTGGTGCAAGGACCCTCACAGGTGGACCCCATGTGCCTGCACCTCTGCTCACATAAAGATAACAACCATTGACCTCTTCAAGACAGCCAGAATCTTTTGGATAATAAATCCTGGTAAGAATACTGAATGGAAATATCTGGCCCTTATGGGTATGGCCGGAAAGCTGAAGGTCAAATAGTCCCCTTGCATGTTTGCTCACAATCGGTCTGTGTTTAAGGAATAATATAAAACTTTCAGGGTCAAGCCCGGCAAGGACCTTTTCATCAGGTATATCTATTGAAAGTCCATATCCTTTACCAGCAGGGTCATCAACTCCAGCAATGGTAAGATTGAGTTCTGGTAAATAAATGGCCTCTCCTCTGAGCACCGTAAATTCTGCCTTCTCTGTAAATAAAAGTGCCTCTTTAAGACCTGCATAAAACTCATGATTCCCTGTAATGGCAAATCTTCCAAAAGGGGCATTGAGATTTTTAAATATCCCTGCAATATCTTCCAGCCTGTCTATCTGTCCATCCACAAGATCACCGGTTGATACAAGGATATCAGGCATGGCTTCCTTAACTTTATCCATTATCCTGTTAAGTCTTCCACTTCTTACAATAAGGCCGATGTGGAGGTCAGAGACCTGAACGATCCTGATATTCCTTTTTATCTTTTCTGTTCTTATCTCTATCCTCTCTGTTTTTATATTCAGTGCCTCAATATAGCCATAAATGGTAAGGGATAGAGATAACAAAAGGCAGAAATAAAAGGCATAAGACTGGAGCCCCTTCATTGATGGAATAAATCTTTTAAAGAGCAATATCGCTACATCAGAGGCAATAGAGAAAGAACAGAATAAAAATATAATAGCCATCCATAAATAGCCAGCCCATGACATAAAGACTGCAAATCCCTCAAATCCCTGTCTCTCAGAGAGTCTTATTACAAGAGGAGCGAAGGTCATAGTTAACATGAAGGCAGCGATAATTATTGAAAGGCCAGCAGTTAGAGGAACAGCATTTCTCAATTTTAAAAAGGCATATATATGCATCCCCCCATAGAGAGAGAAAAATACAAGGAGAAAAGTTATCATCAGAGGACTCCTGCAAGGATTCTTACAATAAGGTCTATCTCCTGCTCCTGTATTGTCCTTGCATCAAGGAAAAACCTGTCATCCTTGATTCTTCCTATAAGGGATGGCTCACTGTTTCTCAGTCTTTCCTCAAGGGTATTACAGGATACATTGAGAGGTTTTATTGCAACTCCACAGGTCTTGAGTTCTATCTCAGGTAGTGCACCTCCTCCTGCCCTGGAGAAGTCCTCCTCAAGGGCAATAAGGGCCTTTGCATTACCGGGCATAGAGACTGTATCCAGAGATTTTACTCTCTTCCATCCCTCCAGTCTTTCCAGTTTCTTTATCAATTTTTCAGCCCTTTTTTTAATCTCATCAAATCCCTGAAGTAGCATCCTCAGAGTTGGTATCAGCTGAATGGCATTTTCTTCCTCAAGATATTCATAAAGTGTTGCCTCAAGACCTGCGAGCGTGAATTTGTCAACCCTCACAACCCTTGCTATGGGTGACCTCCTTATTCTTTCAATGTATTCCTTCTTTCCGAGTATTATACCTGCCTGTGGTCCGCCGAGGAGTTTGTCACCACTGAATGTAACAATGTCAATCCCTGTTTTAAGGACCTCCTGTACAGAAGGCTCATCAGGTATGCCATGTTTTTTCCCGAGACTTACAAGTTCCTCAGCAAATACTTCTTCTACAAATCCTGAGACCCTGAAATTTGACCTGTGTACCTTCATTATTAAAGCGGTATTTTCACTTATAGCCCTTTCATAGTCATAAAGATGGGTTTTATTGGTAGTACCAACCTCCTTTAATATTGCACCGCTCATCCTCATAACATCAGGCATTCTGAAAGAGCCACCTATCTCCACGAGCTCTCCCCTTGATACTATGACCTCCCTGCCTGCAGCAAGGCTATTAAGGGTGATAAATACAGCAGCTGCATTATTGTTCACCACAAAGGCATCCTCTGCACCTGTAAGATCCTTAAGGAGCCTTATCACATGGACATATCTCTTGCCCCGCCGGCCTTCTTTCAGGTCATATTCAAGGTTTGAGTAAGACCTTGCGATATCAAGGATGTTCAATGAAGCCTTCATAGAAAGCAGGGATCTACCAAGATTTGTATGAATCACAACACCTGTAGCATTTATAACAGGTCTGAGGCTGAATCTTGCAGCCCTTTCAAGACCTTTCTTTATTGAAGAGATAAGATAGTCTCTGATTTCTTCTTTATCTTTCAGCAGGCCTTTTTTAATCTCCTCTCTCACAAAGGAGAGGCTATCTCTTATAACATTTAAGACAAGTGCTCTGGGATACTGCGAGACCCATCTCTCGCCATCCTCACTCTTAAGGATGCTATCAACTGAGGGAAGTTCTCTTAAAAGATTTTCCCTGTCCATAACTTTTACATTTTAACATTTTTTATTGTTATTTATATCAGAATCTAAGGAGGCTCCTTGCAAACCAGAAGTTTAAAATTTTATAATTCTTTTAAAAAGGAGATTCAATCACGATGTCTTCTTTACTTAGACTTCTGTCACTGTCCTTATTTATATTTCTGATAATTACTTCCCTGATGAGAATAATCTTCTTTTATATCTTTTCCAATCCCTCGGATCCTATTCCTTTTTCAGTGTTACTAAAAAGTTTTTATATAGGAGCAAAATTTGACCTGAGACTGGGACTGATCATCCACATCCCTCTTTTGTTTGCCTGGATTAAACCGCTCAGCCTGTTTAAGGATGGAAAGGTGAGAAGGTCATGGCTCCTCTATCTTACCTTTACAATGACAGCAATATTTTTACTCTATATAATTGATTTCGGGCATTTCTCCTATCTCCAGACAAGGCTTGAGGCAGCAACTATAAGATATCTCTACAATCCACTCACATCCCTTGAGATGATATGGCAGACCTATCCTGTAATTCCAATAGTGGCAGGACTTCTTATATTTGGAGATATTTATTACTCCGGTCTTAAAAGATATGCCGGGCATCTCCTAAGAAAGGCAAAAAAAGATTATTCAAGGACAAAAAAATTAATGGTTGCGGTCATTACGGTAATTGTTTTTGCTGCAGGCATTTATGGAAAATTATCCTATTATCCACTGAGATGGAGCGATGCCTTTTTCTCACCACATCCTTTTGCTTCCCAGCTCAGTCTCAATCCTGTTCTCTATCTGCTTATTACCTTCCAGCACAAAGAGATTGGTTATGATGTAGAGGCTGTAAAAAGATTTTATCCCTTCATGGTTGATTATCTCGGGATAAAAGAACCAGACAGGGAAAGACTGAATTTTATGAGGAAAGAGAAACCTGAAATTAATAGATCTCAGAAACCAAATATTGTAATTGTAATCCTTGAATCCCTTGCTGCCCATAAAACCGGTATCTTTGGAAATCCCTTAAATCCCACTCCGAATCTTGATGCCATTGCTGGAGAATCTCTGCTTTTCAGACACTTTTATGTCCAGAGCCCCGGGACTGCCAGATCAGTCTGGACATTTATAACTGGACTCCCTGACATGGAGCTGCAGAGCACATCCACAAGAAATCCAAGGATTGTAAGTCAGCATACTATTATTAATTCCTTTGAGGGATATGAAAAATTCTATTTCATCGGAGGGAGTGCAAACTGGGCAAACATCAGGGGACTGCTTCTCCATAATATTCCCGGTCTTCATCTTTATGAAGAAGGCAGTTATAAGTCAAAGCGGGTGGATGTATGGGGTATATCAGACCTCCATCTCTTTGAAGAGGCCCACAATGTATTAAAAGATGCAAGGAAGCCCTTCTTTGCCATAATCCAGACATCTGGAAGCCATAGACCCTATACAATACCTGAAGACAATAGGGGGTTCAAGAGCATTGAGATTAAGGATGAGGTTGTAAAAAAATACGGTTTTGTCTCAGCTGCTGAATTCAATTCCTTCAGATTTCTTGACCACAGTGTGGGATTTTTTATGAAACTTGCAAGGGAGGCAGAATATTTTAAGAATACCATCTTTGTCTTTTTTGGAGACCATGGCCTTCCTGGAAGGGCCCCGCACATGATAAAGGCAGAAGAATTACTTGAGCTGAATCGCATTCATGTACCGCTTATTATTTACAGCCCTGGGCTTATTAAAAGCTCGGTAGAGGACAGGCCTGGCAATGAAATGGATGTCCTTCCAACAGTTGCATCTCTTTCCGGGATATCATACACAAATACCACACTTGGCAGAGACCTTATGAATAAAAACTTTGATGACAGGAGATTTGCCTTTCACATCCTTGACCATGGCACCAATCCCCATATCGGTCTTTTGGGAAAGGATTTTTATTTTGTGATGAATGTTGACGGCACAAACAAGAGACTCCATTTATGGAAATCTGATAATCCCCGGGAAAATGTGATAGCAAAATATCCAGCTCATGCACAGGAGATGGAGTCTGTAACACGGGCAATATTTGAGACAGCAAGGTACATGAGATACCATAATACTGCTAATTCATTAAAAAACAATCCACTGCCTTTTCTGCTATCTCTGGATAATAATGTCCTATCTCATCTCTGACAAGTCTTGAATTGCAGATTATCTTCTTCAGTCCCTTATAATGAAGTGCCCTCCTCTGTATCTCCACCATTGCCCTGTGAAAAGGGTTAAAAAAGAAACTCAGCTTTCTTAAATAAGATGCCTCCTCTGAACGCCTCTCAAGCCATGCCCCGTGAAGGCCTCCACCAAGCCTTATATGGGTCTGAAGTTCTGTATTGTCCATACCAAGGATACAGTCATACTGATTTTTTTGCAGAAATTCTCTTACCGATTTATTAAAACTCAGAAGCCTCAGGAGATTATTAAATTTGCTTTGAGAAAGTATTATATAAGTCACAGACTTCTCTTCAGGCCATTCAGTATTACCTGAGGTAAGCACATCAACCTCATGCCCCCTGTCAGCGAATGCCTTAATGAGTCTTGCTGTATATTTTTCTGCACCACCATAGGGTGTGTATCTGCTCTTTATAATAGCAATCCTCATATGATAAAATTGTAATATAAAACTGGAGGATTTAAAAAGATACCGTGTCTAAAAATCAATTCTATCCATTTATCCTTCTGGCTTTTATTAACACCGTACTTTCAATGTTCATATCCCTCAGCCTTACCAGATACTGGGAAGGAAATATACTGATAGAAGGCATACCCTTTATAGCCCATTATCTTGGCTTGAATCTCTTCCTTGCAATGCTCCTCTATATATTCTCATTGATAACAGCCAGGCCCTTATTAATCATTCTCAATCCCAAACTTCACAAATATTTAGGGAATAAGCGGATACATATTTATAGAATCTTGTAGGGCTTTCAAATTTCTTCCAC
>JBKBPW010000083.1:0-8361 GCA_046292975.1 Thermodesulfovibrionales bacterium | reverse complement strand
GCCCCCGACATATTGTCAGGTTTTAATAACCCTTTGACATCGGGGGTTCACGGGGGAATTGCTTGTCAATTCCCCCGTGCTGTAAAACCTTACGAGTAGGCACTACAAGGTCTTCGGACATTCCGGCCGGCTGGATAATAGGCTTTAGGCTTAAGAGGAAAAGGCTGACCCTGTAATAAGGGCAATAGCAGAGAAAAAAGGCGGTATGAAGGAACTGAAGGTTTTTGTTGCAAAGGAACTCAAAAATTTAAGAGTTTTATCCCTGGAGATTTATCCTTTGAAGAAAAACAGAAGTTCTCAATCAGGACTGTAATCAAAGATAACCACATCTCCTGTTATAGGACTCCTATGTCACTGTTTCATTCATAAAAAACTCCTGTGAAGAGGTCCCCAAGACTCATAGGTACCTTTTGACTTGTTAAAATGGTATATGGTAACTGCGATATTGCTGAAGACCTCACCAGTTATTAAAGCACCAGCAACAGGGCCTCTATAGAAAAGATGAATTCTGTCAGAGCCTCTTTCCATTGCGCTAGCCTTTAATTGCTGAAGTTTCACTACAAAATCCTGAATCTTATCTGGTTGTAATTCATCAATAGAGTATTGTAGAACCTCCATATCCATGTTTGAATCTTTTAAAAAAAATTTGACCTGCTCTACGCTGTTTCCTGGCCCTATATCCACAATGATAGCCACAGGTCTGTTACCCTTTAAAAACTCAAGGCTTTTAATCAATTCCTTCTGCCTTCTTTTTTGAGTAATCAATATCCACCATGACCATACCACCGGTATGGAAACAATAATGCCTGTAATGATATTAAGCCTATCAAGTAATTCCCACAGCATCTTTTAACTACTCCTCTCTCCTGAATATCTTTGAGAAAACCTCTGTTAATTCAAGAGGGATTACAAATTTTGTAGATGGAGAGGTGCCAATGCTTTTTAATGTCTCAAGATACTGAAGGTTCATAGTCTTTTCATCAAGACCTTTTGCAATGGAATATATTTTATCAAGGGCAATTGAATAACCTTCTGCCTCCAGTATCCTTGCCTGGCGTTCACCCTCTGCCCTAAGTATCTGAGCCTGCTTAATACCCTCTGCCTCCAGAATTTTTGCCTGTTTTTCACCCTCTGCCTTAAGGATCTTGGACTGCTTTTCACCTTCAGCCTCGGTAACCATAGCACGCCTTGTTCTCTCAGCTGCCATCTGCTTTGTCATAGCATCCTTTACCTCCTGAGGAGGGGTGATCTCCCTTATCTCCACTGCGCTCACTTTTACACCCCATCTGCTGGTAACCTCATCAAGTTTAACCTGTAATTGTTTATTTATCTCTTCTCTTTTTGAAAGGACATCATCAAGAGGGATATCACCTATAACTGCCCTCAAGGTGGTAGTGGCAAGTCCTCTTGCTGCTATCTCAAAGTTCTGAACACTAACAATTGATGTGACAGGATCTATAACTCTCATATAAATAAGAAAATCTATGGATATTGGTGCATTATCCTTTGTTATGCATGTCTGCTCCGGTATATCTATTACAAACTCTCTCAGGTCAACCTTTACAGGTCTATCAATGATTGGAATTATAAGCGTAATACCCGGGCCCTTTGCCTTTTGAAGAACCCTTCCGAGTCTGAATATTACAATCCTTTCGTATTCTTGAGCAATCCTTATACTGGAAATCAAGAAGAGTATTAAAAAACTAACAACAACAATGATTGGTAAACCTATCATTTTGTTCCCTCCCTATTTAACAAATCTTTCATTCAATAATCTTGATTTTCGTTTTTTCTATCCTCACACCATACCTTGTTGCACCATAAAATTTTACATTAGAAATCTGACAATAGGGTAATAGCCTTTGATCTATTTCATCCCTAAAGGTCTTATTTATCTTAGCTATATACTGTCTTAATGGTTCAATACCTATTCCATCCTTCCACCTCTCCTTCATCTCTTCAGATTTAAAAGGTTGCCCCCAGTAAATCTTTTTATAATCTTCAGCCATCTTCTCAAGAGCCTGTCTTGAAGAAAAATCTATAAGCACTGGAAAACAATCAACGCATTCAAAACAATAGGTCCTTTCAGGATACTTGCAATGTTCTACCTTCTGTCTCAGAAAGGCTGTATAAATCATCAATTGCACTGGAATCATCTCTACTGTATAATCTTCAATTGAGATAGTCCTTTCTCTCAGATTAACCTTAAGCTGTGGTTGAAGGATTGATATGTCTATCTCCCTCTGGCCTTCTGCTACAAGCTCATTGAAGTCTACCCCGTGCAATTTTATCTTGCCCCTAAGCCTGATAAAAGGGAGTTCAGCAAGCTCAATCCTTGCATCATCGGTATTTAAATCTATTTCTGTGCCATCACCTCTTTTAACTTTAATAACCTTATTGTTTTTGGGTTTATAAAAAAATTCACGATTTGATTCAAATTCCTGATTGACAAGGACATGATAGAGTTTGTCCCAGGGTCTTCCAAAAAGCTGTAAGGCTGCACCCAAATAAAATCCCATAGTCTTCCTGCCACCAGCAAGAGAACAGTGAAGTCTTGCATCCATGTCCGTTGCCTTTTCTCTAATGAAATTGATAATAAAGTTGCCAGCAACTGTATTGTCTTTTTCATTTCTGATATCCTGAAGTTCTTTGCCGTCTTCATCCTTTAATACCATGATTGAATTCCTTTTTAAGGGAATCTCTGGCAAATTATATTCCTTTTGAAATTCCTGAATGATATTTTTTCCAAATAACTCATCCTCTATACATTTCTTACCTGTTAAAGTGGTAATTATAAAAATCTCGTCGGGATAGATGGGAGGACTCTTTGTAACCAAAGCCCATAGCGTTTCAGTAATTATCTGGGGAGTTGCTCCTGCAACAAATATTACTATTTCTTTAAAGGCCTTCTGTCTCATAAACTATCACCTTACAAAGGGATTATACAAAAAGAAGATTCTTAAGGCAATAATTGAAACATTTCAGAAAGGTTTCTGATCCTGTATTTTTCTATATTGTTAATCCATTCACATAAAAACCTTTCTCTCCACTCCATTACTAAGGCTATCAACAGCAATGGCTTTATAATACAGATTGATGGCAAAAGTAACAGTTAAGGTCAAATATCCCTGATTATATGAATGATCCTTGATTCATAGCCCTGTTGTCTAAAGATAATTTTCCTGCTATCCTTATCTTAGGATGTATTCAAGGATACTTGCCACTGTTAATGAGCATCTTACCTCAGAGGTAGCAGGACTCTATAGCCTTCATATTGCAAAGGTCTCAAAGGCCCATCTATACCTTGCCTATATCGCAGAAAAAGGGACATCAGAGGAAAATCTAAAAAGGGCTGAGGATGCTGTAAAGAAACTCTTCCGCATGGCTGAAAAAAGTGGTATCAAGGTAGAGGCTATATTTGATACAGGTGATTTTAAAAAGAAAATAAAAGAGCTTATTGAGAGAAAAAAAATAGATATACTTTTTGCCGCAACCAGTAGAGGTGAAAGGCAAGGTAAGTATAATCTTGGTTCTTCAGCAAGGTCCCTGCTTAAATTGCCAGTCTCTACATGTCTCATAAGGGTTGTCCATTTTGGAAGACTCCATCCAAAAAAGATTCTCATACCTTTGAAATCCGAGATAGACCATATTGATGAAAGGGCTTATTTTTCCGCCCTGCTTTCAAGGACCTTTGATAGCGAGATTCATCTATTTCATATAACAAAACCTCCTGGCAGGTTCTTTCATGGTGAGATGCATCTTACACCAGTTGAGCTTGAAAAAAATCTCAGCAAGGATATGCTCCTCTTTATAGAAAGGCTTCAGAAATACGGAATCTTCTTTGAAAAAAAACTCAGTCACGGAACTCCTTCAAGGGATATAACTATTGAGGCTGCCTCAAGGAGATTTGACCTTATCGTGATGGGTGCCTCAACAAGGGGATTTTTGAGTTCTCTATTAGAAAAAAGCCCCCTGGAATATGTAATGCAAAAAACTCCCTGTAATCTCCTTATATTCAAGCCAGCCCATGAGGATAAATAGTCTTTTAATAGATGATGTCCTTGATATTCTGGGTAGCTCACCACAGGGTCTGACAGAGGAAGAGGCCAGAAGGAGACTCTCAGAATTTGGCTATAATGAGATAGAAGAGATAAAGAGAGAGCCTCTCACAAAGAAATTTCTCAGTCAATTCATTCATTTCCTTGCCATACTCCTCTGGGTTGCTGCCCTGCTCTGTTTTCTCTATGAATACCTCTATCCAGGCGAAGGCATGCTCAACCTCGGCATAGCAATAGTAGCGGTTATCTTTATTAATGGGGTCTTCACCTTCATTCAGGAATACAGGGCTGAAAGGGTTTAAGGTGATGGAGTAAATGATGCACCTGCCTTAAAAAGGGCTGATATAGGCATAGCAATGGGAAGTGGCACAGATGTGGCAAAGGAGGCAGCAGACATGATCCTCCTTGATGATAATTTTGCCACAATTGTGAATGCTATCGACGAAGGAAGGGCTATCTTTGAGAATATCAGAAATTTCATCACCTATATCTTCGCCTCCAATATCCCTGAGATTGTTCCCTACATAGCCTATGTATTATTTAAGATTCCACTTCCCTTAACCATAATGCAGATACTTGCTGTTGACCTCGGAACAGACCTCTTTCCTGCCCTTGCCCTTGGTGCAGAAAAACCAGCAGGCAATCTCATGCAAAAACATCCAAGGTCTTCTGAGGAAAGGCTCTTAAACTGGAAGGTCCTTTCAAGGTCTTACCTGTTTCTTGGTCCTATAGAGGCAATAGCAGGCCTTTATGGATATTTCTATGTGCTTAAATCAGGTGGCTGGCAATGGGGTGAGATACTGTCACCAAAAAACATCCTCTATATTCAGGCAACTACCGCCTGTCTTGGAGGAATAATAATAACCCAGATAGCAAATGCCTTTGCCTGCAGATCATCAACTGAATCTGTGTTCAAACTCGGGGTATTTTCAAACAGACTTCTGATAGCAGCTATTGCCATTGAAATAGTGATTGCTCTCTTTATTATCTATACAGGAATCGGGAATACCTTTTTTGGAACCGCACCACCTGAGCCTTCTTTATGGCTTATACTTTTACCATTCAGTATAATACTATTTCTTGCAGAGGAGATCAGAAAAAGGATTTTGACTATCTTATGACCTCTGCTGTAAATCTATAAAGTTCTGCATCCTTCCAGGCATCCTCTGGAAGGCCTGCCTTATGACATAATTCTTTAAGGAATGTCCGTCTATCCCATCCAAATTCAACAGGAACCTGAGGAAGAAGAAGCCCGCTGTAAGTACCTTTTACAATAAAAAGTCCATCTCTTCCAATCTCAATCTCCTCAGGGTTTTTAATTGGTTCAAGAGGTGAAAGGACACTTATCTCAACCTCAATTCCTTCAAGCTCCTCTGGTCTCATAGGAGGGAATCTCGGATCATTTGTAGTTGCAGAAATGGCATTCCTTATAACTGATTCATAAAGGGGCATGCCTGGATATATATTTCCTATACAGCCTCTGAGGTTACCATATCTATCCTTTATGGTCACAAAGGTTGATCCACTGGCAAGGAGCCTCTTTTCAGTTATATGGAATTCAGGTACCTTTCTAAACCTTACATAAGAATCAATCGTCTTCCTTGCTATATCAAGGAGCATCTTTTTATGATTTTCTGTGAGACCTGTCCTGTAGAGGCCGATTGCAGCATATCCCACTACCCTTGACCTATCTCCATAGGTATCACCAGAGTTTGCATATTTATATACCACTGCCTCTGTTGCTCCCAGGTTTCTTGCAACTGCCATGGTTATAAGAACAGGCCAAGCTCCGCAGGCCTCACATTGAGACATTGAAAGACAGTTCTGGAGTCCTTCAATTGATAATCTTTCAATAGCAGAAAGGAATCTACTGTCAATCTTTAATGCCTCATCATAGGGATGATAATGAGAGAGGTCTGAACTTGCAATGAGGATGGTATTCTTATTGTCCTTCAAGATTTCTGTAATCTTAAAATAAGATACCTTAAAGATTTTTCATCAGGTGAACCAACAAGCACGGGCACTATGGTGAAATCTTTTAACCTCCTCTGAATAAAGGGTATCTGCACCTCCAGGGAATGCTCCTTTTGAAAGGCAAGGGGCTCAAAACTCACATTGGACTCTTCATTAATAAGTGAGGAGGCAATCTTCTCATTTATCCTTACATCTCCAAGAGGTGTCCTAAAGTATCCCTTTTTATATACAGATGCACCTTTCAAGGAATAATAATGGCTCGGCCCTATAAGGATAACAGTCTTTACTTCCTGAGGAAGATTCTTATAAACATATCCTGCCACTGAACCTGAAAATTGATAACCTGCATGGGGAGAGACAAGACCGATAAGCTCGCCATTGACTGATGTTTTTTCTGCTTCTTCAAGAAACCTATCCACGGTCTCTTTCAGGACTGAAGGCTCAGAGGGATAAAAGGAGCCAGCAACTGAAGGTGGTTTTACCTCTGTCCTGCAGGCAGTAAGAAAGATTAATATCAGGAAAATTACAGTAGTTCTCAACCCAACCTCTTCCAGAAAAGTGCCTCTTTGAGGTCTTGCCTTTTATCAAGCCCCTTTTTTATAAAACTTAAAAAGCTACCTATAAGGAAAAACCAAAGAAATATTCTTCTTGTCATCTTAATGCCATACACCTGGAATCATGGTACCACAGAATCTGCACCTTTTATTAATTATATTATTTACCTTCACAAAATAGCCATGCCTTTCAATGAGGAGCCTCTTACAATTATGGCAATAGGTATTTTCAGCCTCTGTCCTTATATTTCCGATATAAACATACCTCAGACCTGATTCAAGGGCTATATTCCTTGCCATGGTAAGTGTCTCAATGGGCGTTGGTGGAAGATTTTTTAATTTATAATCTGGAAAGAATCTTGAAAAATGAAGTGGCACATCAGGTCCAAGGTTATCCCTTATCCAGAGGCACATCTCTTTAATCCGTTGTTTATCATCATTCAGGGTTGGGATAAGGAGATTCGTTATCTCAAGCCATACACCTTCTGATTTAAGAACAATTAGTGTATTCAGAACAGGCCTGAGTCTGCCACCACAGAGCCTTGCATAGAAGTCCTCTGTAAAGGCCTTCAGGTCAACATCTGCAGCATCCATATACCTTGAAAGCTCCCTCAAGGGTTTCTCCTTTATATAACCGCAGGTATGCATGGTATTTTTGATATTGAACTTATGAGCAAGGATTGCTGTATCAAACATGTATTCATAAAAAACAGTTGGCTCTGTGTAGGTATAGGTTATGACCCTGCATCCGTAAAAAATCGCTGAACGGACCACATCATCAGGAGGAAGGTCATGATAATCCACCTCCTCTGGCCTTGCCTGAGATATCTGCCAGTTCTGACAGAATTTGCATCCAAGGACACAGCCAGCCGTGGCAATAGAAAAGGCCTTTTCTCCGGGCAGGAAATGATAAAAGGGTTTTTTCTCTATTGGATCTATGGCAACTGCACAGGGCTTTCCATAAACAAGGCTGTAAAGAACACCATCCTTATTTATCCTTACCTTACAGCCACCAATCTCATAATTACTGAGGACACATTCAGTGGGACAGAGCTCACATCTTATCTTCATCTGCTATCCTTAATTTATTTTACTATAAATCTTTTTCTTCGGTCACTAATGGATCCTTGGTTCAACATGCTACTTAAACATGCTAAAATAAAGTTAGCCGGGATAGCTCAGCGGTAGAGCAGCTGATTCGTAATCAGCGGGTCGTGGGTTCAAGTCCCATTCCCGGCTCTTAATAAAATCAAGGACTTATGTATGGTTTTGTGAGCCTTTTGCTTCTGGTTTACCCCAAATTGTAATAAAATTGTAATACTTTGTAATAGTAACCCTGTTAATTTCCCTTTCTTTGTGAGCCTTTGCAAGGTGAGAGTACCGTAAGGTCATTGTAATACTCTTGTGTCCCATGAGTTCCTGCACAGTGCGTAAGTCTACCCCGGCCATCACCAAGTGCGATGCGAAGGTATGCCTAAGGTCATGAAACCTCAGGTCCTGTATCCCTGCACGCCTGCAAGCAGAACTAAAACTCCGTTTGATGTCCGTTAACCTCTTGCCCGTCTGAGGATTAACAAAAACATAGTCTATCCCGACTACCCGGTTCTTCAGTAGTTCTGTGAAAAGGGCCCTTACCTCTGCATTCATCGGAATCTCTCTTCGTTCGCCATTCTTTGTCCTGTCAAGCAAGATATAGCCGCTGTAATTTGCCGATAGAAGACTTACCCAAGAGGTTAAACCTCTTTTATTCGCCTTCTTAATGTCTTTTAAGAATT
>JBKBPW010000082.1:0-8393 GCA_046292975.1 Thermodesulfovibrionales bacterium | reverse complement strand
GTTATTAAACCTTACACTATTTCGGGGGTTCGTGGGGGTAAAGCTTGTCAATACGGCCACGCTGTAGGGCCTAACGAGCAGGCAACTCAAGCCCTTTCTGCATCCCGCCCTTTTTATTTAAGGTCTGTGGTAGGTATTCTATCGGGCAATTTCAAGGTGTACAAAAATCATTTGATTTTTTGGTGATTCCTCCAGTATCATGAAATATGAGTTCAGAACTAAATATCCACAATCTTCTAATCTCTCCACTATACCTTTTTGTGCCCTTTTTGTTTCTCCTTCTTTTCTCCGCAGACCCCTCAGCTGCATCCGAGCACTTCATAGAATTTCCTGAAAAAGGGATTAAAATCACTCTGGAAAATCAAAAGATACTATACAGGGACGGAATTTTTGAAGTCTCCTTTGAACTGGTCCAGAAAAAGGCAGAGACAAAAACAGAATGGCTTGAGCTTGAGATACCCATTAAATTTTACACCCTTAAAGGAGATGTCTCAGAGACATTGAAACTGGAAAAGGAAAAACAGTCTTTTCAAATAAGGCTTGAAGATGAGCCATTAAGGATGGTAATAGATGAAGACCTGAAACTGCCGAGGAAACACTCGGAGGAAGAAATTGCTCCGAATATATCCATGCTTTTTAGGGGAAAGACCTCAGTAATCCTTCCTGAATCAGGAAGAGACCATTATAAACCTTTAATAGAGTTTTTTAAAGAGAGGGGTCTTGAGATAAAAGAGCCCACAGAGAGGGTTGATTTAAAGGGCTCACTGATTCTTTTTGGAAATAACAATCCCGTTGCTAAAGGACTTTTTGGCTCCGTAAAAGATATCTTTGCTGATTTTTCTATTACAGTAAAGAAAAATCCCTGGAATCCTGAATCTGCAGTTGGCATAATAAACATAAAAGACCCTCTGATGGTGGCCCTCACAGATGAGGATTTCTCTTATATAAAGGAAATACTCATTCAATACCAGGACTATTCAACCATAGCCATTAAAGAACGCAAGATAATACTTAAAGAGCTTGAGGTAGCTAAGAGGGGTTTAGAGATAGAATTAAGAAGACCGGTACGCATAATAGAACCAAAAAAGAGTCTCTCCATAAAAGACCTGATTGACAGGATCTCTGACAAAAAAATCATATACATAGGGGAATACCATGACAGATTCAGCCATCATTACCTCCAGAGATTGCTTATAAAAGAACTCTTCTCAAAGAACAAAAAGATTGCCATTGGTATGGAGATGTTTCAAAGACCCTTTCAACAGATACTTGATGATTACATAAAGGGCAAGATAGAGGAAAAGGAGTTTCTCAAACAGACAGAATATTTCAAAAGATGGGGCTTTGACTATAATCTTTATAAACCAATTATTGATCTTGCAAGAGAATACTCTATTCCTGTAATCGCCCTTAATCTCAAAAAAGAGATTACAGAAAAGGTCTCAAGGAGTGGTATTGAATCCCTCAGCGAAGAAGAAAAAAAACAGATTCCTGAGGAACTGGATTTCTCTGACCAGGAATACAAAAAAAGACTGGAGGAGGTATTCAGACAGCATAAAAGACCTGAGGGAAGTTTTGAATATTTCTATCAATCTCAGATACTCTGGGATGAAACCATGGCAATGTCTATTGATGAATATCTCAGAAAAGCTCCAGATTATCAAATCATAGTTCTTGCAGGTGGCGGGCATATCGCCTTTGGCTCAGGCATTCCCAAAAGGGTCTTCAGGCGAAATTCCCTTGATTATGTAATAGTGCTTATTGATGCTGAAGATGAAGAATCTATAGCTGACTTTGTTATATATCCAGACTCACTGGAGGGTGTCACAGCTCCGAAATTAATGGTCTCTCTTAAAGAAGAGGCCGGAAGGTTGAGAATTATTGAAATGCCTGAAGAGAGCCCCTCAAAAAGGGCTGGCATTAAAAAGAATGACATTATTATCAAAATAGATGACATACCTGTATCTACACTGGAAGATCTAAAGATTGCCCTTTTTTACAAAAAATCAGGTGATACAGTAAAAGTAACTGTGCTGAGAAGATATTTCCTTCTGGGTGAAAAAGAAAGAGAATTTTTTGTAAAGTTTTAGCCTACCAGCGAGCTATGATCCTTACACGCCTGTTAGCCTTGACATGAGGGTCGTTTATATTATCAGGTGTGGGAATCTCTTTGTATTTCAACCGCTCTTCCCCAAAATATTTAATAGAAATATGCCTCTGGATTCCATGAGCCTGAAGATATCTCTTCGCTGATAATGCCCTCTTTTTACTGATTAATAGATTAAGTTTTTTATTGCCATGAGCGCAGGCATGACCCTCAATAATTATCTTTTTGTATTTTTTGTCTCTAAGTATCTCAATAAATTTTAAAAGCAAAGCCTCCTGCTCGGCTCCTACTTCTGTTTCTCTTACATTAAATTCTATTGCAAGCTCCTTTATTTCTTGCGCCACTATACTTTCTTACCCTGAAACAAGCTCAATATATTTGCTCTTCTCCTTCAGCTGTTCATTTAGAACTTCCTTCATCAGGGTACAGGCCTCTATAATCTTTGTATGAGATATACTGTAATAGATATTAACACCCTTTCTTCTGGTCTTCAGCACTCCCTTATGTCTCATGATTGCAAGGTGCTGGGATACATTTGCCTTCGGAACACCGAGGATCTCTACCAGTTCTGAAACAGTCTTTTCTCCATCCTTAAGGACATTCAATATCTCAATCCTCTTAGGGCTTGCAAGAACCTTGCATATCTCTGCCTGAAGTTCATAAAGGGTCTTCTGTTTTTTCATGTCTCAATTTTATATTATCTATTTAATAATGTCAAGATTTTTTTGATTTTTCTGTATCAGGTCTTTTAAAATTAATAGCGCCATGGTCAGGGGACTTAAAAAGATAATTTTACCTGTTATCTCGGGGGCATTACTTGTCCTTTCCTTTCCTCAACCGGGTATATCCATACTTGCCTGGATAGCACTCATTCCCTTACTCTTTGAGATTACTAAGAGAGATTTAACGAAGAAAGAGACTTTTATAAAAGGTTTTTCCTTTGGCATGGTCTATTTCTTTGGTACGCTCTACTGGATATATCATTCCGTCCATTTCTATGGAGGATTAAGTCTTATCCCAAGCATAATGGTTGTTTTGCTTCTCGCAGCCTATCTCAGCATTTATACGGGTCTCTTCACTTATCTAATCTCTTTAATTCACAGAAAAACCCTTTATCCCATGATATTGATTGCTCCTGCTATATGGGTCAGTCTTGAATATATAAGAACCTATCTCTTTACAGGCTTTCCCTGGTCAAGTATTGGTTACAGTCAGTATAAGTTTCTTTCGTTAATACAGATAGCTGATATAACAGGCATATATGGAATATCTTTTTTAATAGTAGCCTTTAATGCTGCTTTCCTTGATATTATCCTTCTTAAAAAAAGACTTTCAGAGATACCCTTTTACCCTCTGGCTCCGCAAGTGACTGGTTTTCTACTTTTAATAATGGCTTTTATTGCCACCTTCTCATACGGCTACTGGAGGCTGTCACAACAACAGGGCAATATGGTAAAGATAAGCATTATCCAGGGTAATATCCCTCAGGATAAAAAATGGGAGCCTGCCTTTCAGCAGGAGGTGATGAATATATATAAAGAACTGACAAGAAAGGTTGTTAATACAGACTCCCCCCAGCTCGTTGTCTGGCCAGAAACAGCCATACCTTTCCTGTTCAGCGAACCTGCTGTTAGTTCATCACCTCCGGGTATAGAACAACAAAACATTAACGAGATAATGAGCAAAGACCTTATAGAATTTGTAAGGGCAATTAATACTTATCTACTGTTTGGGTCTATAAGAAAGGAGACTGAAGATAGACAGGAGTTCTTTACTAATAGCGCCTTTTTACTCAATAAAGATGGAAAAGTCACTTATATTTATGATAAAATACATTTAGTCCCCTTTGGAGAGTATGTCCCCCTCAGGAGTATCTTATTTTTTATAGACAAGATTACAGTGGGTATTGGAGACTACAGGCCCGGAAGAGATACCAAAAGGGCTATATCACCATTTGGTAATTTTTCAACCCTTATATGTTATGAGATTATTTTCCCTGGCCTTGTTAGGGAATCATTAAGAGAGGGAGGAGATTTTATCGTAAATATTACTAATGATGCCTGGTTTGGCAATACATCAGGACCATATCAGCATTTCAGTATGGCTGTTTTCAGGGCAATAGAGAACAGGAAGCCTGTTATAAGAGCAGCCAATACAGGCATCTCAGGATTTATAGACAGCAATGGAAGGATTCAGGTGGCAACTCCCTTATTTAAAAGGATGGCAATATCTATGAATATAAGATTAGACAATAGAAGAACTTTTTATACAAGGTTTGGAGATCTCTTTGTATACTTCTGTTTGGTAGTTTCAATAATTACCTTATCAAGGACTTTTAAATTTGCATAATGTGAGGAGGTACAAAAATGATAGAAAAGGAAGAATTAAAGACAAAACTCAACGAAATAAAAGAAAAGACAGAAACATTAAGGGGGTATCTTTGATATAGATATGCTCCTTAAAGAAATCTCTGCCATAGAGTCAGAGCTACAGAAGGCTGAGGTCTGGAGTTCCCATGAAAGGATGCGAGACCTCACAAAAAGGAAGGCCAGATTAGAAGATATCCTTGAGCCCTTTGAGGTGATTACTTCAAAAATAAATTACATTGAAGAATCTCTGGATCTACTTGATGAAGAAGGGGGGGAGATATTCATCGATGAGTTAAAAGGGGAATTAAAGGCACTTAATCTCTTGATAGATGAGCTTGAGCTCAAGCACCTTATGACAGGTGAACTTGATAGAAATAATGCTATACTTTCTATTCATCCAGGAGCAGGTGGAACTGAAAGTCAGGACTGGGCACAGATATTAATGAGAATGTATCTCAGATGGGCTGACAGACATAACTTTAAAACAGAGATTGTAGATATACTTTATGGAGAGGAGGCTGGTATTAAGGATGTAACAATCTCAATTGCAGGTCCCTATGCCTATGGATACCTTAAGGCAGAGGCAGGTGTTCACAGACTTGTAAGGATATCTCCCTTTGACGCCAATAAGAGAAGGCATACATCCTTTGCTGCTGTGCTTGTATATCCTGAGATTGAGGACGATATAACCATTGAGATAAAAGAAGAAGACCTGAAGATAGATACCTTCAGGGCCTCTGGTGCAGGTGGTCAGCATGTGAACAAGGTCTCATCAGCTGTCCGTATCACTCATATTCCAACTGGAATTGTAGTCAGCTGCCAGAATGAAAGATCGCAGCATAGAAATAAGGCAATGGCAATGAAAATCCTCAGGGCAAGGCTTTATGATATACAACTAAAAGAACAACAGGACAAAATAGAGAACCTTGTTGGTGAAAAAAAGGATATTGCCTGGGGTAATCAGATAAGGTCTTATGTACTTCAACCCTATCAGCTTGTAAAGGATCACAGGACAGGTATTGAAAGAGGCAATGTTGAATCTGTCTTTGATGGTGAAATTGATGAGTTTATTAAAGAGTATCTTAAAATTCAGAGCAAAAAATCAAATAAAAGTTTTGCATTATTAAGGTAATAAAATAGATGAATATAAAGAGTTGCTTCTATTTAGATATATATAAAGATAGTAGCAATAGTAGGTCTATGAGGATTGTTGGTAGAAAGCCTGAACTTAGTTTTATTATTTTAATTGAAGATGTTTAAGGATATTTGAATTCTGTTGATTAGTATGTTGATAATTACAGAGAAAATGAACAAAACTGTTGGTTAAAAGATATTAACATAGTTTTCACATCCTGTAGAGGTGAGATATAAAGGAGTTACTAACAGGTGTTAGTAAGATGTTGAAAAAGGGTCAGGAAGAGATATGGGAAAAGATCCTCCTCAGGCTTGAGGAGAGGCTTGGAAAGGGTTCATTTGAGCTATGGTTTAAACCATTAAAACTAATTGATTTAAAAGAAGATTCTGCTATTTTTGAGGTTCCCAACAGGTTCTTTAAAGAATGGATTGAGGAAAATTACCTCCATTATCTTACAGAGGCATTTTCTGAAATTGCAGGCTTTACAGGTCAGTTTAAACTCAGGATTGGTGAAAAGGATAAAGAATTTAAAAAAGAGGTTCTGCAACTTGAAAACAGGACAAAGAAACTGGCCAGTAAGGGTATATTTCTTAATCCACGATACACCTTTGAAAATTTTGTTGTTGGGCCATCAAATCAGTTTGCCCATGCCGCTGCAAGGACTGTCTCGGAACAGCCTGGTTCTGTCTATAGTCCTCTCTTTATATATGGGGGGGTTGGCCTCGGGAAGACGCATCTTATAAATGCTATAGGTAATTATATTGTAGATAAATTTTCGGGTTTGAGCGTCCTTTATGTACCCATAGAACAGTTTACAAATGAGGTGGTTGCTGCTATCAGACATCAAAAGATGGCTGAATTGAAGGAAAAGTATAGAAATGTAGATGTACTTCTCGTTGATGATATTCAGTTTATCTCCGGCAAGGCCACTGTGCAGGAAGAGCTTTTTCATACATTCAACTCCCTTTACGATAAACAGAAGCAGATAGTCATGGCAAGTGATAGGCCACCGAAGGAGATACAGGACATTCCTGATAGATTAAAGACCAGATTTGGTATGGGTCTTATTGCAGACATACAGCCTCCAGAGTATGAGACAAAGATAGCTATCCTTAATAAGAAGGCAGAGAAAGAAAAGATAAAACTTCCTGAAGAGGTATGCCACTGGCTTGCAAAAAAGATTAAATCCAATATAAGGGAGCTTGAGGGATGTCTTATAAAACTTGCAGCACATAGTTCACTGACCGGCTCCCCCATCACAATGGATATGGCAAAGAGCGTATTGAAGGATGTTATTTCAGATGAAGATAGACCCGTTACGCCAGAGCTAATCCAGAAGACCGTTGCAGAGTCTTTTGGCCTGAAGGTCCAGGACCTCAAGATAAAAAGGAGGACAAAAGAGGTAGCTATTCCAAGGCAGGTTGGTATGTATATTGCAAGGGAGCTGACAGGCTTGTCCCTCTCTGATATAGGAAAGCACTTTGGTGGGAAAGATCATTCAACAGTTATTTATGCCTGCAAACAGGTTGAAGAAAAAATGTCAAAGGATGAAAAATTTAAAAACCTCGTTAAATCAATAATTGACAGGATTAAATCCTAAGGAGGCAATTATGATTCTTACAGTATCAAAAAATGAGCTCATGAAAAGTCTCACAGATATCCAGGGTATAGTTGAAAGAAAAAGCACCATGCCGATACTCAGCCATTTTTTACTTGATTGTCATGCCAAACCTTATCTTTATGCCACAGACCTTGATACAGCAATTAAAATTCAGAATTTAGAGTTTAAGATTCAAAAAGAAGGTGCTATTGCTATCCCTGCAAAGACCTTTATTTCCCTCATTAAGGAGCTTGAAGGAGATATAGTGCTTGAGGCCAAGGAGAATTTTAAACTCAAGATATCAGCTGGGAAGGTCAGCGCAGAAATTGCCTGTCTTAATCCTCAGGAATTTCCTGCCTGGCCAGAGATAGAGGATGGGAATGAATTAACCCTTCCAGTAAAGGCGTTAAAGGATATAATAGAAAAGACCGCCTATGCTGCAAGCGATGCCGATACAAGGTATGTCTTCAACGGTATACTTCTTCATCTTCAGAAGGAAGGACTGCATGCAGTAGGCACTGATGGCCACAGACTTGCCCTTTTAAGATTAGAAGGCAAGGATGCAAAATTTAACATTCAAGAAGAATTTAAGGTAATCCTGCCCAAAAAAGCTGTTAATGAACTTAAAAGACTTGTTAGCGATGATACCGTAACAATAAAAATAGGGAAAAACCATGTTCTTTTTAAGACCCCAAATATGGAGTTTCTCACAAAGGTTATAGAAGGTACCTATCCAAATTATGAACAGGTAATACCGAGATCTTCTACAAAGACACTTATTTCATTAAAGACAGACCTTGAGAAGGCCTTAAGAAGGGTGTCAATAATATCCAGGGAAAGATCAAATGCTATTAAGCTTGACATGAAAGACAATACCTTAATAGTAAGCGCATCAAATCCAGACCTCGGAAGTGCTGAGGAGGAACTTTCTGTAAAATATGATGGAGACCCCTTTACCATAGGATTTAATGCAAGGTATATCCTTGATACACTTGAGGTTATAGAAAAGGATGAGATTGTTATGCAATTTAATGATCCCCTCGGCCCTTCATTATTAAAGGGTGCTGGAGATGAAAACTATCTTTCGGTAATTATGCCAATGAGAATTTAAGGAGGTTTTATAATGGCTGATAAAAAAGAGGGATCCCCAAAAAATCGTCAGATTTTTTGGGGTGCCAGTGA
>JBKBPW010000081.1:0-8395 GCA_046292975.1 Thermodesulfovibrionales bacterium | reverse complement strand
AAACCTGCTGCAATTAAATATATTGTTATAGCACTACTTCTGTTCTCAGGTCTCAGGGCATTGCTTAAGGGACTGGAGATATGGAAATGAGATGGGTGAATAGGTGAAGAGGTGAATAGGTGAATGGGTGAATAGAAAAAATACAAAGGCTGATTAATATTAAAATAAGGAGGAAGGAATGGCAAAAGAGATAAAGGCAACAGAGGAACAATTAAGATATGCAAAGATACTCGACCTTGGAATGAAGATCGGTTTGTTGGTTCTTATTATTACATTTATCATTTATCTTACTGGCATACTTCCTGCTTATATACCTGTAAAGGACCTTCCAAGATACTGGGGACTTTCTGTTCATCAGTATCTTGAGGAAACAGGTATACATCAGGGCTGGACATGGCTTGGATTGCTAAATAAGGGTGATTTTCTAAATTTCCTTGGTATCGCCTTTCTTGCAGGTGTGACAATTGTATGTTATCTCGCAGTGATACCCATATTCTTCAGGAAAAAGGATAAGGTCTATGGAGTCCTTGCAATTATTGAGGTTCTGGTGCTACTGCTTGCAGCATCAGGCATCCTCAAGACAGGAGGTCACTGATGAAGATACAAAGGATACTCCTTTCAACAGATTGTTCTGAATTCAGTTCAGGTGCAGAGAGGGAGGCAATTAATATAGCAAAGAGGTTTAAGGCAGGACTGTATATCCTTTCTGTTATAGAGACAAATCCTGAGTTTACTGCCCTTGCACCTGGTATCCTTGAAAAGGTGGAGGAGAAGACAAGGAAATGTCTTAATGAATTAAAATTGAAAGTAGAAAAAGAGGGTATAAGCTCCGAGATTGTCATTCATGAGGCAGAAGAACCCTATAAATTTATAATTGATGAGGCATCAAAAAAGGGAGCTAATCTCATAGTAATGGGAAGGCGCGGAAGAAAAGGGCTCATGAGACTTATGATGGGCTCACAAACAGCAAGGACTATAGGGCATTCACCTGTAAGCGTG
Organism: Thermodesulfovibrionales bacterium; assembly: GCA_046292975.1. Classification (GTDB taxonomy): domain Bacteria; phylum Nitrospirota; class Thermodesulfovibrionia; order Thermodesulfovibrionales; family CALJEL01; genus CALJEL01. The sequence goes on along the minus strand of JBKBPW010000081.1, from coordinate 7,396 downwards.
CTCGTTGTTCCAAGAAATGCCAGGATTGAGTTTAAAAATATTGTTATTGCCACTGATGCATCAAAGTTCAGTGAAAAGGCAGCAGAAGAGGCAATAGAGCTCGCAAAACAGACTGGTGCCTCCCTTTATGCAATAGCAGTAACAAGGCCTGATGCTACAGCAGAGAGAATTAAGGAATCAGAGGATGCCCTGATAAGGATTAAGACAACCTGTCAAAAAGAGGGTGTAAAAATAGAGACAGAGCATATTCAGAACAGACCTCATGAAAAGATATACGAGGCTATTATTGAATTTGCAAAGAGACATAATGCAGACCTTATTGTTGTTGGCTCTCATGGAAGGACAGGCCTATCAAAACTCCTTATGGGTAGTGTTGCTGAGAGGGTGATAGGCCATTCAGAGTGTGGAGTGCTTGTAGTGAAGTGAAGAAGTGGTGAAGCGGTGAATTGGTCAATTGGTGAATTGGTGAAAAGGTGAAGCGGCCTATTCACCCATTCACCCATCATTCAGCCTATAGCCTTTCAGCTTTCTGTGGTATAATTTAATGATGAAGAAAATTTTAGAGAAACCACAGAGCCATGTTTTTCTTAGTGCACCTGAAAGAGATTTTTTAGATAAGCTGATTAAAAAGATAACCACTCATTTTAGTTTCATCAAAAAAATCTATCTTTATGGCTCAAAGGCAAGAGGTGATTTTACTGAAGAGTCTGATCTTGATTTACTCTTCGTTACTGATCGTCCTGTCTTAAGAGAAGAAAAATTTGAAGTATACGATATTATGTTTGAGTTTGAGGTTGAGTATGGTGTTTCTGCCTCTGCTATTTTCGTAAGTATCTCAGATATTATAGAAAAGAGGTCATCTTTTTTAAGAGATATAGAAGGTGAAAAGGTCTTATTATGGTCGAGAGAATAAGCAGGGAAGAGGCGCTCCTTCGTTCTAAAGAGGAATTTCAGAGGGCCGAGGAAGAGATAAGGGCAGCAGAATTATTAAAGAACAACGGATTTTTTTAAAGACTGCTGTCTCATCCTATTATGCAATATACCATGCTGCAAAGGCATTGTTGCTTTTAAAGGGAGTAGCTCCAAAGACACACGAAGGTATCGAGAGGATGTTTGGACTATATTATATCAGAACAGGGGAATTTGACATAAAGATTGGCAAGGCAATAGGAAGGCTTATGAAGATGAGGGAGGAAGCAGATTATTATCCTGAGATACCATTTACAGAAGAGGAAGCCCTTGAGGCCATTGATATGGCAAAAGGGTTTATAGAAAGGGTGAGACCTTTGATACAATGATTAACCACGGTCGAACATAAATCCGTCCTTTAAGCAGGCGTTAGGCTTAAGGTGATAGGCTTCAGCCTATTCCGTCTCACTGTTGCTCGGTCGCACTATTGCACTGATTTATGTCTTGCCAGAAGTCGTAATATCAAAGGTGAAATGAGGGTGGTCATGGCTACTACGAAGATTATTACTGCATAGAGAAGGTCATCATATATCTTTGAGATCCTTCCGAATTCAGCAAAGATCAGTCCAACCTCACCACGGGGTAGCATGGAAAAACCAATGAGGACCTTTTCTTTGAACTCACCTTTTACAAAAAAACCTGAAAGCACCTTTCCTGTAATTGCGATTATCAGAAAAACAGTTGAGAAAAGCCAGAACTCCTTTGAAGAAAAGTCTATTGCCCTGAGATTAAGCTGAAGGCCTACAGAGACAAAGAATATTGGTGTTAATACCCATACAAGTGGTTTCAGAGTATTTTCAATTATTTCTGCCATGTGCTCATCTGTCTTGAGGAATACGCCAAAAGGCAGGGCAAATCTCCTTGAAAGGGCAAGCCCAACTGTAAATGCACCAAGTATCTCAGGAGAACCGAAGACATGGGCAAGATAGGCAAAGAGAAAGACCACTGCAAGGACCGTGGCAGGAATAAAATCAAGTGTCCTGAGTTTATGTGAAAGTCCCCTTATGAATTTTGCCATCAAGAGGGCAATGACAGGAGAGAAAAGGAAGAATGTCCCTATATAAAGTATCAGGAGAAGCAGGGAATTCACATGGACAGTACTTTCTTTTGAAAACTCAAATAACGCTGCAAGTACAACAACTCCAAATATATCATCAAGGACAGCAGCTCCAAGGACGATCTGGGCAAACCTTTCTTTTAATCTTTTAAGGTCACTGAGAACCCTTATAGTTATTCCTATGCTGGTGGCTGTAAGTGTGCCTCCTATAAAGAGGGATGTAATAAAGGGTATTTTTAAAAGTTTATATGAAACGACAAAGGCAAATGTCATGGGTGTGAAGGCACCGATAAAGGCAACAACAAAGGCTGGTATGCCAACCTTTCTGAGCTGATGGATATCAGCTTCAAGACCTACTTGAAATAGAAGAAGAATTACACCTATCTCTGCAAGAATCCTGATAATATCATTTACAGGTATCAGACCAAGGACACTCTGGCCAAGGAGTATTCCAACAAATATCTCCCCAAGCACAGAGGGGAGTCCAAACCTTCCGATGGTATCTCCAAATATCCTTGCAAGAAAAAGGATTATTGCAAGATATAGAAAAATAGAATGAATATCCACACCTGACATAGTTTAAATTTTGCCATAAATTACAGGGAAAGATTAGGATTTTTCTACCTATGCCTCATGAAACCTTTTATAACTTTCGATAAATTTTTTTATCTCCTCTACAAACTTTTTAATATCACCCAGATTTTCTTTCAATATGAAATAAAGTTCCCTCTCTGTCACTTCATGATAAAAATGGACAAGACGATTTCTATATCCTGCCATAAGGATTAGAGCTTCTGAGCATTCTTTACTCAACATTCCTTTATCACCTAGTGTCCTTGCTATTTCTTTATATTCAACAATTCCCTTTCCAACTGTCTTAGCAATTATATGCCTTCCGATGTCAAAAACCGCCTCTAATGAACGCCTTAAATAGCTTTCAGCAATAGCAGGATTATCCTCCTTTAGAAACTCCTGCTCATTATAAAGTGAAAGCCTTTCTAATCTTGATAGGGCTTCAATAATAAAGCCAAGTCTATCCTCAATCAGCTTTATATTCAAATTCGAAATAACCATCTTCTATTGCCTCAAACATATCCTTTTCATTTAGCTTGAATATTTCTAATTCATCTGAGGCAAACATCATCACTTTTTCTTCATAAGATTCTCTGAAGGCATCACTAATGGAATATATGTTTATTCCTTTTATTGCCTCAAGCTGTATAAGGTGATCAACTTCATGCAAGAAAAGGAGGTCACTCTTGAAAGGAGATACAAGTTCTTGAAGGTCAAGGCTCAAACTTGCATATACCTTGAGGGCATTCTCAGGAGGCCTTATAAATAAGACAGCAAAGTCTATATCAGATTCAGGGTCTGGTATCTCTACCTGTCTGCCCTGTAGAATTGCCATCCCAGCTTCTGCCTGAGAACCAAATAGATAACACAGTGCAACATTATATCTCTTGCATAGCTCATAAATCCTATTCATATACAAAGTATATCACAGGACATAGATTCCTGCCCACCAGGCCTGCTTATTCTGTCTCCATTCCATACTTCTTGAGTTTTCTCCACAATGAGACTCTGTCTATACCGAGTATCTGGGCTGCAAGGGTCTTATTGCCACCAACTTCTTTAAGAACCCATTTGATATAAGCCTCCTCCTGTTCCTCAAGAGAAGGGATTCTTCCCTCTTTCTTTCTGAAGGTCCTAATGCTCAACTGCTTCAGGTCCTCTGGTAAATGACCGATCTCGATCTTGCCTGAATTTGTGAGGGCTACTCCACGCTCAACAATATTTTCCAGTTCCCTTACATTTCCAGGGAAATCATAATTCATAAGGAGTGCCATTACATCCTCTGAAACCTCTGTTACTTCCTTTTGCATAATTGTAGAATATTTTTTTAAAAAATACTGAACAAGCAGTGGTATGTCATCCCTCCTCTCTGATAGAGGTGGAATCCTGAAGGATACAACATTGAGTCTGTAATAGAGGTCCTGTCTGAACTGACCGGACTTTATTGAATCCTGAATATCACGATTTGTTGCTGCTATGAACCTTACATCAACCCTAATAGGTTCTGTGCCACCAACCCTGAGGAGTTCCCTCTCTTGAATAACCCTGAGAAGCTTTACCTGCATGCTTGGAGGCATCTCTGTTATCTCATCAAGAAATAATGTCCCTCCTGATGCCATCTCTATAAGTCCCTTTTTCATGCTTGTTGCACCTGTGAAGGCACCTTTTTCATGACCGAAGAGTTCATTCGACAGGAGTTCCTCAGTAAAGGCACCGCAGTTGATTGCAAAGAGCGGACCTTCTGCCCTCCTGCTATTGAAATGAATATATCTCGCAAAGAGTTCCTTGCCCGTGCCACTCTCACCAGAAATAATGATATTACAGTCTATGGTCGCAATCTGCCTTGCTGTATCAAGGAGCCTTTTCATTTCAGGATCCTGGGTTACGATCTTTACCTTTCCTTCATATTTTTGGAGTTCCTCCCTGAGCAGTCTGTTTTCCTTTTTGAGCCTGACCTTTTCTATTGCCTCCTTTATAACCCTTCTCACCTCATCTAATTTAAATGGCTTTGCAATATAGTCATAGGCGCCCTTTTTCATTGTCTCAACTGCTGATGGGATGGTTGCATAGGCAGTGATCATTATTACCTCTGTATCAGGATAGAGTTTCTTGCAGTTTTCGAGTATCTCCATGCCATCAACCCTCTCCATCTTCAGGTCTGTAAGCACCACATTAAACTCCTGTTCCTGAAGAAGCCTCAGGGCATTTGAGCCACTTGTCGTGGCAGTTACCTCGTAGCCCTCCTTCTTCATGATATGTTCAAGGTTTCTTAAGGCAATCTTTTCATCGTCAACGATAAGAATCTTGGCCTGATTCATGAATCCTCCTTATGGGGTAATCTTATGAGGAAGGTTGTCCCATGACCTGGGCTGCTCTCAACATCTATGGTTCCACCATGTTCTTTAATTATATTATGTGAAACAAAGAGTCCGAGGCCGTATCCCTTCCTACCTTCCTTTGTTGTAAAGAACGGGTCAAATATCTGTGATAATACCTCCTGATGTATTCCCTTGCCTGTGTCACTCACCTTTATCTCAACAAAAGGATGATATGTTCTTGCTGAGATCGTAATAGTACCCTCACCCTCTATAGCCTCTATACTATTTTTTATAAGGTTCAGAAAGACCTGCTTTAACTGCTGGGGGTCTGCAAAAATAACTATATCCTCAGGAACCTCAATAATAAGAGAAATCTTGGATGGTATCTCTGCCTTAATGAATCTTATAGCCTCTTTAACCATGGAGTTGAGATTTATTGTCTCTCTTTTGCCTGCCTTAGAATAATCAAGGATTGAGCGGACTATGTCCCTTGCCCTGTCCGTCTCTGATTCTACCTGAGAGAGGAGTTCCTTCTTGAAATCCAGATCTGCTGTCTCAAGTTCTTCCTTCAATATCTGACAGGAGGTAGAGATATTATTAAGGGGATTATTTAACTCATGGGCGAATCCAAAGAGAAGTGTCCCGAGGGATGCAAGCTTTTCTGTCTTTATTAGATGGGTCTGCCTTAATTCCAGCTCAGCGATCATCCTGTTGAAGGCCCTACTTAGGGAGAGCATCTCTCTGTCCTTAGATAGCACTGGTATGAATGAGTATTCGCCCTCTGCAATCTTCTTCATGTGTTCTTCAAAGCGAGTTAATGGCCTTGCAAACATCCTGTAAAGTACGGCTCCTGCGATAAAACCTGCTGTGACAAGGAATATTATAGATGTAATCAGGATATTCCTTGAGGTGATTAAGGCAGACCTCATCTTTTCTCTTTTATTGACTGCCAGCATCTCTGCCCTTTTTACTATATCCCTTCCCTTATTCCTTACCTTGTCTTCCCAGTAAATGCGTTCTTTAAATCCCGTATTTCTGAGTTGATTCAGAAATCCGTCGTATTCTTTTATATCCCTGTTGAGAATAACAACCATCTCTTTATCTGAGAATGACACGATGTCTCTTTGATTATTCCTTAGTATTGCCTCTAACCTCTGAAGGTATTGAATTAATTCCGTAAAGTCTTCCTCTTTCATATAGAGAAAATAGTTCTTCTCATACCTTCGCACCTCAAGGGCCGTATCAATAAACTCAGAGACCCTTTCGCCTGATAAGACCAGTGAATGCATCTGATCGAAATTTCTCCAGTTGACAAAGATAATGCCTGACATGAGTAAAAAACCGAGGATATAACCGAGAAGGACCTTGCCCTTGAGACTATGGGGTGATGGGATCTTCATATGTTGCAGTATAACATTTAATTGTTGCAAATTGCAATCAGTTATTAGAATACCCAAAAAGAGTAGCAGACCAGCAGAGCAGCAGAGCATTGGTGAATCGGTGAATAGGCTATAGGCTGAAGGCTGAAGAAATAGGCTGAAGGCTTAAGGCTGAAGGCTGAAGAAAATATGCTGAAGTTCCTCCTCTTGCCTTAAGCCTATCTTAAGCCTATTCACCCATTTACCTATTCACCTATATTCGTCCAATCAATTGTTACATTTTGCAGCTTAAGACTAAAAGGCCATCAAGAAAGAATCTAATAAATTTCATAAGTTATAAAATCTCCCTAGTTGGCACAGGATTTGTTTATGTTTAAAAAGATCAGAGGAGAGGAGGAGATAAAAATGAAACTCTTTAAGAGACTTGAGGACATATTCGTTGCGATAACCTTTGCTGAAGCTGGTGAGTTTGATGCTGCAAGGGAGATCATGAAGGAAGAGTCCCAGTTCAAAGGCTATATACTGAAGAATGAAGAGAGAGAAAAGGAGAACCTTATAATTCAATCTTTAAATCTTAAGGGATGAAAAGGCTCAACAAAAGATTTGAGGACATGATGGCTGCCTCTGCCTTTGCAGAGGCAGGTGAGTTTGAGACGGCAAGGCAGATATTGAGAGAGGATAGAAGGATTCTACTTGGTCTGAGAAAAGAACGCATTAGTAAAAAGACACTTCTTTATGCATTGAATGTCTGTAAGAGAGTAGGAAGCGGACTGGACATCTTATATATCTCCAGTGACGGTGTAGAGACAGAGGAGTTGGAGGACTTTATGAAGGAACTCGAAAGGGAAGGAATAGGTTTTAATGTCGTTAAAAGAAAGGGGTGTCTCAAAAGAGAGATTGTAGATTATGTGAGGGAAAAAAAGAACATAGACTTTGTAGTTATAGAGTCCTCGGAAGATCTTGAAAGGGAATGCAGGGAAGGAAGCCTTTCAGATGCATGGAGTGCCCTTAGATGTCCCCTTGTTGTGGTGGGATGAAACAAGAATTAAAATTGATATTTCAAATAAATTAAAGGAGGTCTGGTTATGGCAGAACATTCA
>JBKBPW010000080.1:0-8438 GCA_046292975.1 Thermodesulfovibrionales bacterium | reverse complement strand
ATCCCAAGATGTTTAAGCTTCCTATACAGTGACGTCCTTTCAAGTCTTATTGCCTCTGCTGTTTTAGAGATGTTCCAGTTATTTTCCTCAAGTTTTTTAAGGATAAAATCTCTTTCAAAGGCATCCCTTGCCTCCCTGAGTGTATTGAATTTGAAATAGGAACGAATCCCTGAGGATTGAAGACCAAAAGAAGATTCAATATCTTCTGGTCTGATAACCTCTCCCTGAGACATAATAAAAAGCCTTTCCAAGAGATTTCTTAATTCCCTCACATTGCCAGGCCAGTTATACTCTGTAAGAAGCTTCATGGCTTCATCTGTCAATCTCTTTTTTGGTTTACCATATTCCGATGCTATGAGGGTTAAAAAATGCTCTGCCAGAAGAGGAATATCCTCTTTTCTATCCCTTAAAGGAGGAACCCGTAGGGGAATCACATTTAACCTGAAGAAGAGGTCCTCCCTGAAATTTCCCTTTCTAACCTCTTCCTGAAGGTCCTTATTTGTAGCTGCTATTATTCTTACATCGACCTTTATATTTTTACCTCCCCCAACCCTTTGAAATTCCTTTGTCTCTATAACCCTTAAAACCTTTGCCTGTGCTTCCCTTGACATATCTCCGATCTCATCAAGAAAAAGGGTCCCCCTATCTGCAAGCTCAAATTTTCCTTTTTTTCTCTCCACAGCACCTGTAAAAGAACCTTTTTCATGGCCGAAGAGTTCGCTTTCTATAAGCTCCCGTGGTATGGCTGCACAATTTACCTCAATAAAAGGACCACCCTGCCTCGGGCTCCTTTCGTGAATGAGTCTTGCCACAAGTTCCTTTCCTGAGCCACTCTCTCCTGTAATAAGCACTATACTTGAAGAAGGTGCAACAATCTCAATCTGGGCCTTGAGGTGTTTTATGGCAGGAGACTCACCAACGAGCCTGAAACGACCTGCGGTCTCTTCCTTTAATGCCTTGAGTGTACCCTCAAGGGCTGCTACCTCCAGTGCCCTCTTAACTGTTATAAGAACCCTTTCAAGGGAAAGGGGTTTTTCAAGAAAATCATAGGCACCAAGTTTTGAAGCCTTTACTGCAAGCTCAATTGTTCCATGGCCTGATATCATTATTACAGGGATAGAAGGTCTCCTGTCCCGCATACTCTTTAAAGCTTCTATTCCGTCTATACCAGGCAACCATATATCAAGAAGCACAAGATCAGGTGATTGCTCTTCAAATATCTTCATCCCTTCTTCTGCGCTTGGAGCCGTAAGGACCTCATAACCCTCATCTTCAAGGATTCCTTTGAGGCTGTCCCTTATGCCTTCTTCGTCATCTATGACAAGTATCAAATAAGCCATGCTCACCTCTCTATGCCCCGGGATCTAATAATCCCGAGAACTCTGATAGCGATTCAAAGGTATTTCAATTATAAAAACTGCTCCCTTTGGTTTATTGTTTTTTACTTTAATCCATCCCCTGTGTTCTGTAACGATCCTGTTTGCAATTGCAAGTCCCAGACCCGAACCTCCCTTTTTGGTGGTAAAATGAGGCATAAAAAGTTTATCCTTTATATCATCAGATATCCCCGGGCCATCATCTGCAATCATTACCCTCACCTGATCTGCATCATAATCAATACCAAGACTTATATAAATATTGCCTTTCACTTCAGGGGTAATACCAGTAAGGGCGGGTTCTCCACTACTGATCTTTATAGCCTCAATCGCATTGTCAACTATATTAATAAAAACCCTCTTCATCTGTTCTGGATCTATTTCAACAACTACCTCTTGAGGGGGCAGTTCAAGATGCATCCTGATATCCTTAAAACCAGTATAAAGATTATAAAGCTCCTTTAATATCTCCCTTAAATCAACAGGCCTCTTTTTAAGAAGCGGCATCCTGCCAAACTGGGAAAAATCAGAAACAAGCCTTCTCAGGCTCTCCACCTCCCTTATAATAGTCCTTGTAGAGATCTCAAAGACCTCACCAAAATCACTGTCTTTCTGCTGCCACTTCTTTATAAGCCTTTCTGTGGATAATTTTATTGGCGTAAGGGGGTTTTTAACCTCATGGGCAATCTTTGAGGCTATCTCCTGCCAGGCTAAGGCCCTCTGGGCATTAACAATATCAGTAATATCATCAAAGACCACTATTAATCCTATAACCTCATTTCCCGCAGGTATCCTCAATCCTGTTATGAATACCCTGAGTATTAATGACCTTTCTTTAATTGTAAGCCTTATCTCCTTTTCTATCCCTTTAAGGTCTTTGAGCCTTATACCTCTTATGAGTTTATCCAGCTCATCCGAGCCGATGTAGTAAAGAAGGTCTTTATAATTTCTTCCAAGAAACTCTTCCTGAGAAATACCAAGTATCTTTTCTGCTGCCTTGTTTATAGATACTATTGCAGCATTACTATCAATAAAAAGGACACCTGTGTGGATATGCTCAAGTATGCTTGAGAGCCTTATCCTTTGCTCCTCTGCCTGCCTGTATGCCTCCTGCAATTCGTCTTTACTGTCTTTGAGCTCCTCTATCATAAAATTGAAGTTTTTTATTAAATAGCCGATTTCATCATTACGGCCCTGTTCAGTTTTTAGCCGTACATTAAGATCACCTGATGCTACAGCCATGGTTGCCTCTGTAAGTTCTGCCACAGGCACCGTGATTCTTTTTGATATCTTCAAACCAGTCCACAGGGCTAGCATAATAATAAGAAGTGTAAAAAAACCAAAGGTCATAACAAAATTTATCTTGAGGGGGAATTTCCATTTTAATTTTAGAGAAAGTTCCTCATAATCTCTTTTTAATCTCTCCACTGACTCTGTTATCTCTGGTGGAATTTTTAAGGCACCCCGCAAAATCCCCCTCTCTGAACGAAGGGCTATCCTTATATATTCGGCTTCATCTGTCTTTAGTATGTCGGAGGATTCTCCTTTAAGCCATGCCTCTTTTGTAAGATCATCATCAGGAGATTTAATTATTTCCCATACACCATCTTTGATCTCCAAGTTCAGATATTTCTCTTCTGAATCACGACTTCTATTAATAAGTTGTCTGAGCCTCTGTCCTTCAGATTTAAGCTGAGTCTTTTTGTCTTCATAATACGTCCTTGCCATTGCAAGTGATCGTTCAAGAGAGGAAAGGCTTTGAGGTGTCAGCCATCTGTCAATATAACCTGTCACCAAACCACTTCCTATAATAAAGAGAAATATGCCGGGTATAAGGGAAAGGATTACAAATATACTCACGAGCTGGATCTGGAATCTATGTCCAGGGACACCCCTTTTCCTGTCTATATAAAGTCTAAGCAGGCTCTTACCAACATAAAAGAAAAGTGTTAACAGGGCAAGAAGATTAAGATTAATCCCTGCGAGAAAAAGTATTGCATAGAGGGGTTCATTGCCAAGTTTTATAAATCTTGTGAAGAGATAAATATTCACACCAAGAAAAAGGATGAGTAGCAAAAGCAGTATTACTATGGTTCTTACCTGTCTCATCTTGAACCAAGCCTGAAAACAGGAGAATCCTTTGTTATTGAAAACTCCTTTTCAGGTATAAAAAACAGGATATAACCCACTACAGGAGGTAGTTTTCTTAATCTTGATTCCACAGTAACCCTTACATAATAATCACCGGACTCCATGCCTTTAATATTTATAAGTGGCAGGGGGCCTATCTCTGCCATAGCCCTTAGCATTGATTCAAGGCTTTTAAATTTCTTTTCAATGATTACCTTTCTGTTTCTATCAAAAGAGCTCATTATGTATTCGCCCTTTATTACATCTCCCTCAATCTTCCTTACTATAGAATTACCAAAGACATATTCATCAGGCCAGTACTTCCAGACCCTGAAGAGGTCTATATAAAAGATGAGTTCCTTCTGGATACCATTTTTAATCTCATTTATAAATTCCTCATTAAGGATGATGGATGCAGAAACTACAAGTTCTTCACTTTTAATCTTAACATCAAGGTTGTTTATCTCCTGAGCATAAATAATCTGAGGAAAGATCAAAACAATCATCAGGGTGACAAAAAGGTAACAGCAAACTATTTTTAGGGCAGTAGTTTTTAAGGAAAATTTTTTTATATTACTGCTGCTCTTATTAAGGTACTGCGATAAAGTCTTCCCGGCATACCATGCCATTCCTGTCTGCAGATTATGGTAATAGTTGCGTACTTGAATTCTCCTCTTATTTTGTTCCATAATTTTATTCATTATAGCAGAAAAAGGAGGGCACTATGGAGCTAAAGGCAATTAAAATCAATATACCTGAGGGTTGTAATATAATCCTTGGCCAGACCCATTTTATAAAAACTGCTGAAGATCTCTATGAAATTCTCGTTACCTCTGTTCCAGGTGCAGAATTCGGTATAGCCTTTACAGAGGCCTCTGGCCCCTGTCTCATAAGGACAGAGGGAAATTCTGAAGATCTCATAAAGAATTGTGTGGCTATCCTCCAGGATATAGGAGCAGGTCATGTATTCTGTATACTGCTAAGAAAGGCCTATCCAATAAATATCCTTAATCAGATAAAGGCATGCCAGGAGGTATGCAGGATATTCTGTGCCACAGCAAATCCATTGGAGGTTATAGTGGCCCAGACAGAACAGGGAAGGGGGATAATGGGTGTTATAGATGGAGCTTCACCAAAAGGAGTTGAAAGTCCTGAAGACAGGATTAAGAGAAAGGAATTCCTGAGAAAGATTGGCTATAAACTTTAGGCCTTACTGTTACTTCAACTGTCGGGTGGAGGCAATATAATGAAGGTAAAAAACATTGCTGTAAAAAGTAAATCAAGAATAGAGTTTATTGATATAACCTCTGAGATCCAGAAGCTTATTGACGATGAGGGGATAAAAAATGGTATCTGTTTCCTCTTTGTACCGCACACAACCGCAGGCATAACCATAAATGAAGGAGCTGACCCCTCTGTCCAGAGGGATATCCAGACCCTCCTGACAAGACTTGCACCCCATGATCTCAATTACCTCCACAGGGAGGGCAATGCAGATGCCCATATTAAATCAACGATAGTAGGGATTGATAAATTTGTCTTTATAGAAGATGGAAGGCTTGTTCTTGGTACCTGGCAGGCTATATATTTTTGTGAATTTGATGGTCCGAGGCACAGACGTGTTGTTGTAAAGATACTTTCCGATGACTGAAAAACTTCCCCTTTCCTATTACAAAAAGGAGATTAAAAGACTAAGAAAGGTTATAAAGGAATTATCTCCTTCCATTGAAGCACTCCTGAGAAAAAGGGGGCTTAAGATCCATACAAAAGAACCCTCTGATGACCTCCTCATACCAGAGCCCCTTTATATTGAAGAGTATTACAGAAAGCTCCATAAATACTCTTTTCGTTTATTTTTGAGGGATGTTATTAAATTTCAAAAGGGCTTTACACCTGCTCAGGTAACACATTATGCCACAGAAAAGGTAACAAAAGAATACATATCCTATCTAAAAAATATTAAACTGGTTGATAAATTTCCTGACAGGGAATTATTTTTTCTTACAAGACCTGTAAAGAGTTTTGGTGAGACCCTTGAATGGTTCTTTTCAGAGATACTGAAAAGAGAATTTTTAATGGATTCCACATGGGGGATAAGATTTAAAAAACCTGCCATCTCACCTAAAGGTGAAATATCAGCTGGTGGAGATTATGATGTAATAGCAAAATTTAATAACTCCATACTCTATGCAGAGATCAAATCCTCTCCACCAAAACAGATTTACCAGAAGGAGATAAAGGCTTTTTTAAAAAGGATAAAAACCCTCTCCCCTGAATTGAGTATCTTTTTTATGGACACAGAACTCAGGATGAAGGATAAGATAGTTCCAATGTTTGAGGAGGAGCTGAGCAATTTTTTTAAAGAGCCACCACCTGTTGAAAGGATTGAAAAAGAGATATTCCATATAGCCAATACCTTATATATAATGAATTCCAAGGACTCTATTATTTACAACATAGAGATAGTCCTTTCATGGTATCATAAATATAAGCACGGAGGTTTGAATTTATAAACCCTTGTGTATCGGGTCCCTGAAAAATATAGGAGATTTTTGGGGTGCCTTAAGATAGGGGTGAGATTATGGAAAAAATAGAATGCTGTGCTATATGTGCCTGGAGGGAGACCTGTCAGAAAAAATTCTCCATCTCAGGAAAATCCATACACTGTCCCGAATTCGTTAGAGATATCAGTAGAAAGATATCTGAGGAAGAAGTTATTGGAAAGCAGGGATTTAAAAAACTTGAAGAGGAGGATTGAAAAAATTTGCAGATCAATGAGCTTGACGAAAGGGTTTATAAAGCTGTATTTACTGAGGATGAAAATAAAAAAAGAGAGGCCCTGCTTCAGTTAATAAGAGAGGCAAAATCACAGGGCACATGGCCTGCCTCCATAAAGGGCCTTTATGAATATTTTGCAAAGGACTATCCTAACTTCACTGTTCCAGCCATAAACATCAGGGGGCTCACCTATGATGTTGCAAGGGCGGCCTTCAGAAAAGCTGTTCAGTACAATGTCGGAGCCTTAATCTTTGAGATTGCTCGCTCAGAGATAGGATACACAAAACAGAGACCTCTTGAATACACTGCTGTTATCCTTTCTGCAGCTGTAAGGGAAGGATACAGAGGGCCTGTCTTTCTTCAAGGTGACCATTTTCAGATTGTAAAAAGAAACTTTGAAAAAGACCCTGATGCCGAGATTGATTACCTTAAAAAATTAATCAGAGAGGCGATAGAGGCAGAGTTTTATAATATAGACATTGACAGCTCAACCCTTGTAGATTTATCCAAAGATAGTATCTCTGAACAGCAGCGTCCTAACTTTGAATATACGGCCATACTTGCTGAACACATAAGGTCCCTTGAGCCGGAAGGGATTTCCATATCCATAGGTGGAGAGATAGGAGAGATAGGGCATAAAAACAGCACACCAGAAGAATTAAGGGCCTTTCTTGATGGATTTAATAAGGTATTTAGAGCAAAAGATAAAGGATCAGGAAGCAGTAGTGGCCTCAGCAAGATAAGTGTTCAGACAGGTACTTCTCATGGAGGCATAGTGCTTCCTGATGGAAGCCTCAAACAGGTCAGTATAGATTTTGAGACACTCAAAGTTCTCTCAGAAATAGCAAGGAAGGAATACGGTCTTGCAGGAGCTGTTCAGCACGGAGCCTCCACTTTACCTGAAGAGGCCTTTGATATGTTCCCTCAAGTGGGCACAGCGGAGATACATCTTGCAACAGGTTTTCAAAATATCCTCTATGAAAGTAAAGTCCTTCCATCAAACTTCAGAAATGAAGTCTATGAATATCTTAAAAAGGAATTCTTATCAGAGAAAAAAGAAGGTGAAACAGAGGAACAGTTTATATACAAGGTAAGGAAAAAGGGATTTGGTGCATTAAAGAAAAGGTGGTGGGACCTTTCAGAAGATATTAAAGCAGGGCTTAGAGATGAACTGGCAGCAAGGTTTGAACTGCTGTTTAAAAAACTCAGGGTTATAAATACGATGGAAATTGTCAGGTCAAAGGTGCATATATCTCGGGAATTATGGCAAAAAGAAAAAAAGGATATTTTGGAATAGTTATAGGAGGTGGTCCCGCACCTGGTATAAATGGTGTGATTAGTTCAGCAACCATAGAGGCTATAAATGAAGGCTATGAGGTGATAGGCATTAAAGGAGGTTTTAAAAGCCTATTTAATGGTGATAAAGGTTCAATTATAAAACTCACCATCAATGATGTCTCAAGGATCCATACACAGGGAGGTTCTATTCTTGGCACTTCAAGGGATTACCCTGACAGAGTAAAGGAAAAATTCAAAGTACTGCTGAGGACATTGAAAGAGTTAGGTATTCGCTATCTAATAACAATTGGTGGAGAAGGTACTGCCTTTATGGCAAACTGGATTCAGAAAGAGGCAGTAGGCTTATCAGTTGCCCATGTGCCTAAGACGATTGATAATGATATACCCCTGCCAGGGGGGATGCCCACATTCGGATATGAGACAGCAAGACACTGGGGTGTGGAGATTGTAAAAAATATAATGGAAGATGCAAGGACAATGGAGAGATGGTATTTTGTAACCACCATGGGAAGGCATGCAGGTCACCTTGCCCTTGGAATTGGTAAATCATCAGGTGCAACGATAACCCTTATTCCTGAGGAATTTAAGGAAAGGGTCGTTCCTCTCAAAATGGTCTCAGATATACTTGCAGGCTCAATAATAAAGAGACTTGCCACGAAAAGAACCCATGGAGTTGCAATACTGGCAGAAGGTATAGCTGAAAAAATTGATATAAATGAACTCAGTAAATACGAGTATCTTGAAAGGGATGAGACAGGCAGAATCAGGCTTTCAGAGATACAGCTTGGCAGGGTCTTAAAGCATGAAGTAAAAAAGACGCTCAATGAATACGGAATAGATGTGACTATTGTTGAT
>JBKBPW010000079.1:0-8495 GCA_046292975.1 Thermodesulfovibrionales bacterium | reverse complement strand
AGATATAATGGACCTTAAAGGCATAAAGCAGCATATTAAAGAGGAACTTAGGAGGCTTCTTGAAAGCCACATGAAGATGCTTGAATTTGACTCTGAAAGGGAGAAGGGCACAACTGATGAGGTTTAACAGGGTAAAGGGTGTCCATGATATATATGCACCAGAGGTATATCTTTATCAAAAGATTGAGAAGGTATCAAAGGAAGTCTTTGAGCTTTATGGATTTAAGGAAATAAGACTGCCAATCATAGAACATACAGAATTATTTCAGAGAAGCATTGGCTCCACGACAGATATTGTAGAGAAAGAGATGTATACCTTCACAGATAAGGGTGGTCGTTCAATAACCCTGAGACCTGAGGGCACTGCTGGCGCAGTCAGGGCCTATATAGAAAATGGTCTTTACAGCCTTCCATCTCCTCAGAAGTTTTATTATATGGGTCCTATGTTCAGGTATGAAAGGCCCCAGGCAGGTAGATTCAGGCAGTTTCATCAGATAGGGGTTGAGGCCTTCGGGATTGCAGAACCACGGATGGATTTAGAGGTGATCCTCCTCCTTCAAGCCATCTTAAAACGACTCGGTTTTAACAGCCTTACATTTGAGATCAACTCCCTTGGCTGTTCTAAGTGCAGACCTCAATACAGAGAAAGGCTTATAGAGTTTTTTTCTCAAAAAATTAGTGCCTTTTGCAGTGACTGCCAGAGAAGATTTGAAAAAAATCCCTTGAGGCTTCTTGACTGCAAGGTCCCTAACTGCATAAAAGAAAGAACAGATGCACCATCAATCCTTCAGTTTCTCTGCAAGGACTGTATCAGACATTTTGAAAAATTAAGATCCTATCTTGAAGACATGAATATTGCTTATACTATAAGGCATGATCTCGTCCGTGGACTTGATTATTATACAAGGACAATCTTTGAGCTCAAAAGTGAGACCCTTGGTGCACAGAGTGCTATTGCTGCAGGTGGAAGGTATGATAACCTGGTGGAAGGATTCGGAGGACCACCAACACCAGCCATAGGTTTTGCCATAGGCATTGAGAGGCTTGTAAGCCTTATAAAAACAGAAAAAGTAATACAGGAAAAAGGTCCAAAGGCCTATATAGCCTTCCTCGGAGATGAGGCAGAAAGGGCATCATTGAAGATTGCTGAAGGCTTAAGAGACAGGGGATTCTGGATAGAGCTTGGTACAGGTGGCTCTCTTAAAGCCCAGCTCAGGAGGGCAGATAAACTGAAGGCAGAATATGCTATAATAATAGGTGAAGATGAATTAAAAAGGTCTGTCCTCAAATGGAAAAGACTTTCAGATGGTTCTGAGGGAGAGGTGTCGGGGTCCCCAGAAAATCGTCAGATCTTTTGGGGCGCTGGTATGGAAGAAGAGATTATAAAGGTAATATCGTGACCGCAATTGTTCTATCACTACTTATAGCAGTCATATCTATGTGGATGAGCTCCATTCATCCAAGCCTTGATAGCCTGGTCATATCAATAATCCTCGGCATGCTTGTTGGAAATCTCTTTGAAAAAAGGTTTTTCCTGCAGTCAGGTCTTAATATATTTATAAGATTTTGCCTGCCAGCCGGCATAATCCTGTATGGTAGCCAGCTTACAATCAGCGGTAGTACCATGTTTCATTTTGCTGTTGTAACCGTCATATTCGCAGGTACTTTTGGCCTGACATTATTATTTGGTCATCTCCTGAAGATAAGAAAGCCCTTTTCCTTACTTCTTTCAACAGGTCTATCTGTCTGTGGTGCTTCTGCCATAGCAATCGCCTCACCTCTGATTGGCGCAAAAAAGGAGGAGACCTCTATTTCTATAATTTCAATAATGGTTATAGGCCTGATTGGACTCATTATATATCCACTATTTGGGTCACACTCAGGGCTCAGCAATGAAGGCATTGCCCTCTTCACTGGCACAACCCTTCCAATGCTGGGACAGGTCAAGGTTGTGGGTAGTATGCTTGGTGAGACAATCCTTCAGAAGGCCGTCACCTATAAACTCCTCAGGATATCGCTCCTTATGTTACTCATAATATGGTTTGGCCTTACCATAAGGGATAATAAAGAGGATGGTTTCATCTCCTTTCCATACATCCTCAGGCTAATACTTGTAGCAGGCTTTCTTGTCATGGTAATAGTTGCAAACACAGCAGGGCCATCTCTTCAGAGACTCCTTGAACCCTTCAGTAGATTCTTTCTTACAGTAACACTCTCTGCTATAGGACTCAGTGTTGACTTTGAATCAATTGCAGATATAGGACCGAAACCTCTATATGCAGTTTTTATCTCCTGGTTATTAACTGGCATTCTGGTCTATTTATTCAGTCTTTACTATGTATAGATTAAAATTCATCTACATAATTCTTCTTGTGTTATTCCTTGTAATAGTCCTTACAATAACACCTTTAGTTCTTTTGCTGAAGGTTTTCATCAGAAAGGAGCTTTTCAATGCAGTAACAGAACAACTCCTTATCATTACATTCTACAGTCTCATACTCTCCTTTATCCTTTCTCTCTTTATCTCAAGAAAGATAACAAGGCCACTGCATATACTCAGGGAGGCAGCCATAAAGGTTAGAGAGGGAGATTATAATTTTGAAATCCCTTACAGGACAAGTGATGAATTCGGTGAACTCATTAAGACCTTCAACATGATGCTAAGGGGGTTAAGAGAGACAACCGAGGAGCTCAAAAAAAAGGAATTTTATATAGAAAGGATGACAGACCCGCTCATTGTCGTTGACGAGCAAGGAAAGGTCATAGATACAAATCCTGCCTTTACAAGAATTTTAGGTTATGAAAAAAATGAAATACTCGGCTCAAGGATTGAAAGACTCCTGAGTTCGATCCATAACATTGAAGATATTCAGAAAACAGTTGAGGTGAATATATCCTCAAAGACTGGAAGGTCTATACCATTTCTTATTACAGCAACTCCTGCAAAAATTTATGGCTCCAGATATCTCATATTCACACTAAAGGACTTTTCGGAAGGTCTTGCCCTGAGGGAAGAGATCAGGCTCTCAAGGGACTATCTTGAGACCATTATGAACAGCATACAGGATGAGCTTCTTGTAATTGACAGGGACTTCAGGGTTATAAAGGCAAATGACGCTGTAAAAAAGAGGATAGGTGTAAATCCTGAAGGAAAATTCTGTTATTCAATCTCCCATCTACTTGAAAAGCCCTGCGATGAAAATAAAGATACAAAATGTCCGGTCAGGATGGTCTTCAATACAGGAAGACCTTTTGTTACAGAGCATGAGCATAAGGACGCATCAGGGAAAGACCATGTCTACGAGATTATAGCCTATCCAGTTACAGGAGAAGAAGGGAATATAGAAGATGTAATAGAATTCACGAGGGATATCACGGAGAAAAAATTCATAGAGGAAGAATTAAGAAAAAAGAATAGAGAACTGAGCCTTCTTAACGAGATATCAGCAATCCTTTCAAAGTCTCTCAGGGCAGAGGAGATATTCAATGCGGTAATAGAAAAATTAAAAGATACCTTTGGGATGGATGGTGGAGGTATCTTTATCCTTGATCGGGAAGTTCTTGTATGCAGATACCACTCAGGCATATCAGAAGAGTTTGTAAGGCAGGCAGGCCGTGTTCCTCTTGGAATTGACATACCAGGAAGGGTTGCCCAGTCAGGGATGGTTATTACAACACCTGATGTATCAAAGGACAAAAGGTTTGAAAGTTCAATCCTGAGACATTCAGGGATAAAGGGATATTGCTGTATTCCTATAAAGGGAAAGGAAAGGATTACAGGTGTTTTTTGCCTTTTCAGTTTTAAACCCCGTGAATGGAGTATTGATGATGAGGATATCCTGAGGGCTATTGGTGAGCTCATAGGTCTTGCCTTTGAGAATATATTTCTTTATGAAAAGAGTCAGACCCTTTACAGGACCCTTAAGAATAAAAGGCAAAAAGAACTTGAAGACCTTTCAATCATGGTGGACATACTTTCTGGCACAAGGGGGCTTGATGAATTAATAGAAAACTCTCTCTTATTTATAAAGGAAAGGCTCAATACTGACCTGGTGGTCCTGATAAGACCAGACGACTCAGGAAATCTATTAGTGAGAAAGCTTATGCCTTCCCTTGATGAGTTTAAGGAACCCTCTGTAATCTATACCGGGAATCTCAGTTCTCAAGAAGGCCTTTCAATAAAGGAAAGTGTCATAGTTTATGTAAAGAATATAGTTCAGGAACCAAGATTTTATTATCATGAAGTCCTGAAGGGTAATTATACTTCCTCCCTTACAATTCCCCTTACCTCAGGTGAAAGGACAATCGGATGCCTCAGTCTTTATTCAAAGACACCAAGAGAATTTACAGAAGAAGAGATTCACTTCTTAAAGATATTTTCAACTGTACTTGGGCTCTCCATGGAAAGGTCTGAGTCCTATGAAATGCTTCTAAGGCAGGAGGCACTCTCCACAACTATCCTTGATAGTATTGAAGATGCTGTATATACAGTGGACATAAATGGATATATCAACTCCATGAACAGGGCTGCTGAGGAGATCTTTGGTCTGAGAAGGGAAAGGGTTATAGGGAAGAAATTTAAAGACCTTATTCTCCCTATTGCTGAAAAATGCGGAACTGAGGAATGCCCTCTCTCTATTGCCCTTAAGGGAAGTGGTTCATCCACTGAGATGGAGTATATAAATCCAAAGGGAAGAAGATTTATCCTTCAGATCAACTCATTGCCCCTTAGAGAGCCAGCCACAGGGAATATAACCGGTGCTGTTCAGGTATTCAGGGATGTGACAAAACAAAAAGAAATTGATAGACTCAAGACAGAGATAATAAGGTCTGTGTCTCATGAATTCAGGACACCCCTCACAGCCATAATAGGCATGGCAGAGATGATCCTTTCTGGAGATGTCTCAGGAGAAAGGGCAAAGGAATATTTAGGCATTATGCACAAGGAAGGTTTAAGGTTGTCAAAGATGATATCTCAACTTCTTGACATCTCAAGGATCGAAAAAGGGAAATTGTTCAATATTGGTCCTGTGGACTTCAAAAAGATCATTGAGTCCATTAAAGAGGGGTTTTCTGATATAATAGAAAAAAAGTCAGCTGTGATAGCCCTCAGAGTGGAGGGAGATATTTCAGGTTTCAGGGGTGATGAGGCCAAGATTGAACAGATGCTCCGAAATCTGATTGACAACTCCCTTACCTATGCGGATAATGGAGTGAGGGTCTCAATGTTATTCAGGCGATTAAATGATACGCTGGAGATAACTGTAAAGGATACAGGCTGGGGTATCCCTGAAGAAGACATATCTCACCTTGGAGAAAAGTTTTACAGGGGAAGGCATGGTGAAAGGACAAAGGGTACAGGCCTGGGCCTGAGTCTTGTCAAGGAAATAGTTAAACTCCACGGAGGAGTTCTTTCTATAGAAAGTGAGCTGGGCAAAGGCACATCAATACAGATAAGCCTTCCTTTTCAGGGTAATGTAGCATGAAGAAAAAGATAATGGTCATTGATGATGAGCCTTTTATCTCCATGATGATTGAAGATAAGTTTAAGGAAAAATTTGAGGTAATATCCATAAGGGATAGTTCCTTTGCCCTTAATGCTATAAGAAAGGAACGACCCGACCTGATCATCCTTGACTGGATGATGCCCCGAATTAGCGGTCTTGATATATTAAAGGCAATAAAGGCAGAGCCAGAACTTAAAGATATACCTGTTTTCATGCTGACTGCAAAAGGACAGGAGGATGACGAGCTTGCAGGAATAAGATATGGTGCTGAAAGATATATAACAAAGCCCTTCAGCCCAAGGCAGCTCCTCGAGCTCGTCATAGAAAGGATTGAAAGGACATAATTCATTAAAAAAAGACCTTGAGCTTACAATAAAGGAACTCTCTGAAACCTATGAAGAGTTATCCCTTCTGTATAATATCACCTCTGAACTTATTGGCCTTGATGTGGATGAGATAGCCGAAAAAGTTCTCCATCTCGCAGAAAGTATCTTTGGATATAAAAACTCCCTTATACTTTTCTTTGATAAAAACAAGGCCCTCTATTCAAAGGTCTGGAAAGGTGAAATTGACCTTGAAGAGATAATAAAAGAAAGGCCTTTGATTGAAAAGACATTGAAGGATAAAAAGACAAGGACATTCTACAAACTCCTTAATGCTAAGAAAGAAGAAGTATCCATGCTCATAAGTCCTTTGATAGGCAAAAAGTCAGAGATAGGAGTCCTTATTATTATTCAGAGGCCTTCAAAGGAATTCTTTGCCAATGAGATAAAACTGATAAATACACTCACAAGCCAGGCAGGGTTATTTATAGAGAATACGCTTATGTATTCTGAGTTTGAAGAAATCCTTACAGGAAGTATAAACTGCCTCATTAGGGCACTGGAGGCATTCTCTTCCTGGACAGCCGGTCATACAGAACGGGTTGTTCATTATGCGATGGCAATAGGAAGGGAGCTTAACCTTTCAAGGTATGAACTTGAAAGATTAAAGATTGCTGCGCTTCTTCATGACATTGGAAAGATTGGCGTCCCGGACTATATCCTGAATAAGCCAGGGAAACTTGATGAAGAAGAAAGTGGAATTGTAAAAGGACATACCGCGAAGGCAGAAGAGATACTCCTTCCTCTGAGGCCCTGTGGCGATATAATTCAGGAGATAAAATATCATCATGAAAGATGGGATGGTAAAGGATTTTATGGGCTTAAGGGAGAAACCATTCCCTTTATAGCACGGATAATCGCAGTTGCTGATGCCTTTGATGCAATGACAACAGATAGACCTTATAGAAAAAGGCTATCCTTTCAGGAGGCAGCCTCAGAGATTGAAAAGGCTTCTGGAACACAATTCGACCCAATGATTGTAGATGGCTTTCTCAGATGGTTCAGCCGACAACATCAAGCTTCCTTATTTTAAAAGTTACGCCAAGCTGTTCTGCCAGGAGCCTGCAGGCATCAATATCTACACCTTCCATCTCCACCACTGTTACGATAACATGAGGAATATACTTTTTTGCCTCCCTGATAAAATCAATGACACCCTGATAGGCTCCCTTTATAAGGGGTCTGCAGAGCTTATTGTATGTCTCTTCATTATGGGCATTAAGACTTATTGAGAGGGAATCTACAAGCCCCTGAAGCTCTGGAAGGATATTCCTTTTATTAATTAAATTACCATGTCCATTTGTATTTATCCTGACCCTGCCACCCCTTTGTTTTATCCATTGAGAGACCTCCTTTATTACATCAAGTCTGAGGGTTGGCTCTCCATATCCACAGAATACAATCTCCCTGAATCTAAGAGGATCACCTATCTGAGCTATAAGCTCCTCTATGGTGGGTTCCTTCATAAGTCTCAGGTTATGACCTTTCACATAATCAGTATGGAATCTTATGCAGAAGGTGCAAACATTGGAGCACCTGTTTGTAATATTAAGGTAAAGATTATCCCTTATCTTATAGGCAATAGTTGGCTCTGGCAGTGAATCTATTCTGAAGAATCTCTTTGCATTAAGTGTTGTAATCCTGTCTATATCATCAAGACTGACTCCCCTTAAGTCTGCAACCCTCTTTGCGGTATGAATCAAAAAGGCTGGTTCATTCCTTTTGCCACGCTCAGGCACTGGTGCCAGGTAAGGTGCATCTGTCTCAATAAGGATAAACTCATCTGGTATCTCCTTTACTATCTCAGGGAGTCTTCTTGAATTCTGAAATGTGACAGGTCCTGCAATAGAAATATAAAGCCCCCTTTTCATAGCCCATCTTGCGAATTCAAGGCTTCCAGAAAAACAGTGAAGCACCGCCCTTCTTACATTAAACTCCTCTATTATCTTCATTGTATCTTCTTGAGCATCCCTTGAATGAATAATTAATGGTAGCTCAAGTGAAAGGCTCAGCTCTATATGTCTTTTGAAGACCTCTCGCTGGATATCCCTTGGAGACCTGTCCCTGTAATAATCAAGACCTGTTTCACCCACAGCAACTGCCTTTGGATGCTTCAATATCTCAAGGAGCGCCTTATAGGTATCATCATTAAAATCCCTGGCCTCATGGGGATGGATACCAGCAGAAAAATATACTGAAGGAAAATCCTCTGCTATGCTGATTGCCCTTCTGGCATCTTTAAGGTTAGTAGCAACAGTAATAATAATATCAACCCCTGCCATACGGGCACTCTCAATAACAGAGGCCCTGTCTTTATCAAAATCCTTTAACTCAAGATGACAGTGGGTATCTATCATGTCTTTATGATATCCTCCAGAAGCATTACCTTTATTTCTTCAATCTTGTTTAATCTTGAATCATTACTCAAAAATATATCAGCCCTTTTAAAAATCCCTGTAGCAATCTGTAATGCATCAGGTGTCCTTATCTCATATCTTGCCCTTATCCTTGCAGCCAGTTCCAAAATATCATTACTGATCTCATAAACAGTAAAATTCTCGGAATACAGCATTATTTCCCTGTACTTTTCTGCAAGTGCTACATC
>JBKBPW010000078.1:0-8590 GCA_046292975.1 Thermodesulfovibrionales bacterium | reverse complement strand
TCCTTTCCTCAGGCGACAAATATTCGATAAGCTCTATACTCTTTTCTAATGCATTACTACCTTTTAATGTTATGTCCATGAATTTCCCTTCCTTTTAACCCTTATTAAATTATAACCTATGCACCGAATTTTTTCAGCCTGAGGCTATTGGCAAGTACAAGGCTCATGAGATAGACTGTGGGAAAAATCCCGAGTTCTCCCTTTGCACATTCCCGTTCTGTAAAGGCAGAGCTCAAACCCCCAAGCACATAGGATGAATAAAGCAGTACAGGTACAGGATGCCAGCTATGGGATTTTAAAAGACT
Source organism: Thermodesulfovibrionales bacterium (assembly GCA_046292975.1). Taxonomy (GTDB): domain Bacteria; phylum Nitrospirota; class Thermodesulfovibrionia; order Thermodesulfovibrionales; family CALJEL01; genus CALJEL01. The sequence continues at coordinate 8,285 of JBKBPW010000078.1, read as the reverse complement.
TGGGGTGGAATGGTCACCTGTTATGACAAGGACATCTGGCTTAAGATTGAGGATCTCTGACAGGACATTATCAAACTCCTCAATCTTTTTTACCTTTCCTTCAAAGTTTCCATCTTCACCATAGGAGTCAACTTTCTTTATATGGACAAAAAAGAAGTCGTATTTATCATAATGTTCCTTTAATGTCTCAATCTCTTCTGGTATGTCACCTTTTATATCCACAATATCCATGCCTATAAGCCTTGCAAGTCCCCTGTACATTGGATAAGTTGCAATACAGAGGGGCCTGAGCCCATAGATACTGCCAAAATCCGGAATATCAGGGACCATTGAGATTCCCCTTAAAAGGACATAATTTGCCTTTTCCTGTTCTCTAAGAAGAGGTATCATTTTATTTAAAAGTTTTTCTATAACCACTGCAACACCTTCTGCCTCTGGCCTTTGAGCCCTGACAGGTAAGGGCTCCCTTCCCTCCTTCTGGGGATCTGTATCCATGATACTGTCAGCTCCCTCTTTCAATACCTCAGGAAACCTGAGCACAATAGCAAACCTGTGCTCCATTCCTGGTTTGAATATTATCTCCACACCCTCTATCTCTTTGATATTTTCTGAAAGATATCCTGTAAGCTTAGCACTTTCGGAGGTAGGGATTCTGCCAGCCCTTCTGTCAACTATGATCCCCTTCTTTAATGTGGCATAATTTGCCCTGATTGCTATGTCCCTTTTTGTAAGCTCAAGACCGAGTCCAAGGGATTCAAGGACACCTCTACCTATCTGATACCGCAGGGGTTCATATCCAAATAGGCCTAAGTGTCCTGGACCACTTCCAGGAGTTATGCCCGGAAATACAGGTACATGAAGTCCACAGGCAGAGATCCTTGCAAGGTTATCAAGATTGGGTTTCCTCGCAGCATCAAGCTCCGTCTTTCCATTTACAGGAAGACCACCAAGTCCATCAAGGACAACAAAGACTATCTTCCTTTCATTCTTCTGGATGAGGGATTTAATAAGATCCATTATTAATAGCCTCTCTGAAATCTCCTGCTTCATGCAATATAGCCAAAATCTCTATCTTATCCTCTCACAGCAAATGTCTATAGAGACAGCAGACCTTGAAATAAAAAGGCCCCAGTCCTTCATTAAGCCTTTCAGAGCAGTATTATGCTGATTCAACTGTATGCCTGTAAGTCAGTATGGGCTTTTCTTTCTTCAGTACTGTATCTTCATTCACTATACATTCAGAAACATCCTTCAAAGAAGGTATCTCATACATTACATCCAGCATTAATTCCTCAAGTATAGCCCTCAGGCCTCTTGCACCGGTCTTTCTCTGCATTGCAAGCCTTGCAATAGCAGATATAGCTCCGTCAGTAAATTTGAGTTTTACATTATCAAGGGCAAGGAGTTTTTGATACTGCTTTATTAAGGCATTCTTTGGCTCTGTAAGGATCTTTATAAGGGCTGCCTCATCAAGTTCATCAAGTGTAGCAACAACAGGGAGCCTTCCAACAAATTCAGGTATCAGTCCATACTTGATAAGGTCCTGAGGCTCCACCTGTCTTAAGAGGGACCCGATCCTTTTGTCTTTAAAACTTATGACATCTGCACCAAAACCAACTGATTTCTTTCCAACCCTTTTTGCAATTAATTCTTCAAGACCAACAAAGGCACCCCCACAGATGAATAGTATGTTTGTGGTATCTATCTGGATATATTCCTGCTGGGGATGCTTTCTTCCTCCCTGAGGGGGCACATTTGCCACAGTACCTTCCAGTATCTTAAGAAGTGCCTGCTGGACCCCTTCACCTGAAACATCCCTTGTTATTGAAGGATTCTCGGACTTTCTGCTGATCTTATCTATTTCATCAATATAGACTATACCTCTCTGGCAGCGCTCTATGTCATAGTCTGCAGCCTGTAACAACTTCAGCAGTATATTCTCTACATCCTCACCAACATATCCTGCCTCTGTAAGAGTTGTTGCATCAGCTATAGCAAAGGGCACATCAAGGAGTTTTGCAAGGGTCTGGGCAAGGAGTGTCTTTCCCGTGCCTGTTGGTCCTATAAGAAGTATATTTGACTTCTGAAGCTCCACATCACCAGCATGTGGAGAATATATCCTCTTGTAATGATTATGGACAGCTACAGAGAGTATCTTCTTTGCCCTCTCCTGACCAACAACATATTCATTAAGAAACTGATGAATTTCTCTCGGAGTTGGAAGCCTTATGCCAGAGGCCGGGATTGCCTCATAAACCTCCTCTGCTATAATCTCTCTGCATAGTTCAACACATTCATCACATATAAATACAGAAGGACCTGCAATAAGTTTTTTGACCTCATCCTGAGGTTTCCCGCAAAAGGAACATTTAAGTGGTGGATTCTTCTTTGCCATTTATTAATACCTCATTTATTCTTTTTTAATGTTGTTATCACAGAATCAACGATTCCATAACTTAAGGCCTCTTCAGCAGACATAAAGAAATCCCTCTCTGTATCCTGCTGGATCTTCTCATAGGGCTGACCTGTATGAGAAGAGAGGATCCTGTTAAGGGTCTCCTTCATCTTAAGGATTTCCTTTGCATGAATCTCCACATCAGTTGCCTGACCATAAAAACCACCCATTGGCTGGTGGATCATTATCCTTGAATGGGGAAGGGCATATCTCTTCCCCTTACTTCCTGCTGAAAGAAGAAGGGCTCCCATACTTGCAGCCATACCAATGCAGTAGGTTGCGATATCGCATTTCACATACTGCATGGTATCATAAATAGCAAGACCAGCTGAGACAGAACCACCCGGGGAATTGATATATACATGGATATCTCTTTCAGGATCCTCTGATTGAAGGAACAATAGTTGTGCAATAACAAGGTTTGCTATGTAGTCATCTATTGGTGCACCAATAAAGATTATCCTGTCCTTTAAAAGCCTTGAATAGATGTCATAGGCACGCTCTGTCCTGCCTGTCTGTTCTATTACGATTGGTATTATGCTCATTCTCTTAACCTTTCTCTATTATTTTTTTGTGAATGGTGTCAAGGACCTTTTCTTCGTAAACAGCCCTTCTTAAGGCATCTCTCTTTTCTTTATCACTCATATAATATTTTACAATAAACTCAGGGCTCACAAGCAACCTCTGACTCAGGTCAATTATATAGGATTTTATATCCTGTTCATTAATCTCAACATTTTCTCTTTCCCCAATCACCTCAAGAAGAATGGAGGCCTTCACCTTTCTTATAGACTGGGGCCTTAATTCTTCTATGATCTCTTCATCCTTTCTCTGATCATCCGGGAACTGCCTTCTCAGGTCTTCAAGGTCTGCCATGAGCTGATCCTGAAGAAGCTGTTCAGGAATCTCAAAATCAACAGCATCCACAAGTTTATTAAGAAGCTCACCCTTCTGTCTGAAACTTTCTTCTTTCTCCTTTTTCTTTAAAAGATTCTCTCTTATCCTTGCCTTCAGGGCCTCAATATTATCAAAGCCCACATCCTTTGCCAGCTCATCATCTATCTCTGGAAGCTCTCTTCTTTTAATCTCCTTGATAGTAACCCTGACATTTACCTTTTTGCCAGAAAGGACCTCATTCCTGAAATCATCAGGGAACTGAGCCTCAAATTCTACAGAATCTGATTTTTTTAGACCTGTAAGTTTTCTTGAAAATTCTTCAGGAAAAAGGTCTGTCCCTATCTTGAAGACCTGGTCTGAATAACTTATGTTAAACTCAGGTATTTCATAATCCATAATTACAAGATCATCTTCCCTTACCGGCTCCTCAACAGGTTCATAAACAGCCCTGCTTTCCTGAAGGCCTTTCAGGGTTTCTTCAATCTCAGAATCCTCCACCTTAACCTCTCTTTTTTCTATTGCTATACCCTCATAATTTATATCCTTTATATCAGGTCTTACCTCTACAAGAAAGGAAAGTTTAAGGGGAGCCTTTCTTTCAAATTTAAACTCCTCCTCAAGAACAGGCATACTGACAGGCCTGATAGCGGTTTCCTGAACAGCCCGTGCATAATATTCAGTAACGATCTCCTCTATAACCTCCTGTTCTATCTCCTTGCCATATTTTTTCTCAATAATATCAAGAGGCACCTTTCCTGGCCTGAAACCTGGCATCTTTAACTTCTTCTGGGTATCGAGGAGTGCCTTTTTTATCTTCTCCTCAATTGCAACTGCGGGTATCTCTATCCTGAGTCTCTTTTTGGTACCACTTATGTCTTCAATCTCTGCCATTAACTGATTACCTCCATATCTTTCTTATTCTATCAGCTGCTTCCTTAATTCTTTTTACCTCTGCCGTGAGGGCAAATCTCACATATCCTTCACCGGCATCACCAAAACCAACACCAGGAGTAGCAAGGACATGGGCCTTTTCAAGCATCTCTTTAACGAGGGCCGTTGAATCATATCCATCAGGCACCTTTGCCCATACATAAAAGGTTGCCTCGGATTTTATTGCCCTCAGACGTGTATGAGAAAGACCTTCAATCAAGGCATCCCTTCTTTCCTGGAATCTCCATCTCAGTTCAGAAAGAATTTTTTCATCTGTATTCAGGGCAACAACTGCAGCCTCCTGAATTGCTTGAAATACCCCTGAGTCAAGATTTGTCTTTATCTTTCCGAGACCTGCTATAACATCCCTGTTGCCAGCAGCAAAACCTATCCTCCAGCCTGTCATACAATAGGTCTTTGAAAGGGAATGGAATTCTATTCCCACTTCCTTTGCTCCGTCAACGCTCAAAAAACTTATAGGTCTCTTATTATCAAAATATATCTCTGAATAGGCAGCATCATGACAGACTATGATATTGTATTTTACTGCAAACTCTATCACTTTCTTAAAGAAATCTTCCTTTGCAGTAGCGGCTGTTGGATTGTTTGGATAGTTTATAAACATGAGCTTTGCCCTTCTTGCCACCTCCTCGGGTATGGAGTCAAGATCGGGTAAAAAACCATTCTCCTCCTTAAGTGGCATAAAATAACTCAGCCCACCTGCAAAAAGTGTCCCGATTGAATAAACTGGATAGCCAGGTGATGGTACAAGAACTATATCCCCTGGATTAACAAAAGCAAGGGGTATATGACCGATGCCCTCCTTTGAACCAATAAGTGATAAGACCTCTATATCTGGATCAAGATCTACATTGAATCTCCTTTTGTACCAATTACTAACTGCAGCCCTGTAGGCATACATTCCCTCATAAGATGGATAGCGATGATGCTCTGGTTTTTCCACTGCCCTTTTCATTGCCTCAACGATATGGGGTGGCGTTGGTATATCAGGATCTCCGATGCTCAAGTCAATAAGGTCAGCACCTTCCTGAATGGCCTTCCTCTTCATTGCATCAATACGGGCAAAAAGATAGGGTGGAAGATTACGCACCCGATCAGCAAGCTCAATATTCAAAGGATGCTTCACAGACACCTCCTCAGGATTTGAAAGATGAATTAATAATTATAATATTTAAGAGCATTGAGTTTCAATTAAAGAATACTTTGGGATTTGCAAATAGAAGTATGCATTAAATAGGAAGTATGCCTCAATGTTGCCTGTTCGATAGTTTTCCAGCACAGGGATTTGACAAGCAATTCCCCGTGAACCCCCGAAGTCATAGGGTTATTTAACCTCACACTATTTCGCGGAGTCCGTGGCCATATTGCAAAGCTTTACTACCACGCTGTAGGGCCATAGGAACTGGCACCTCGCTTACATTAAGGTGCGCCAATGTCTGAAAAAGAACCTTACACGATATCAGAGGTTCGCGGGGCTTTCCGATCTGGCACCTCAAGCCATTTCGGCATACCCCCTATCTCTATCGGCAAGTTTCGGTTGGTAATTTTACCTTGACAATCTATAAATATAATGCTATTTTTTATCTATAGGAGGCAAGTGTGATTAGAAAGCTTTCAATACAGAAGACGCCTCCCCGCCAATCCTCCATCTGTTACAAGGATTCAATGCACCAATCAAGCTATAATGGCTCTGGGAGGCAGGAGACAGACTCCTTTAATAAATTTAACGCAAATTCTTAGTAGGAGGTAAAAGTATGCTTAGATTTTTAATTTCATTAAACTTACTTCTCCAATTGACCCTTATTTCAGCAAATCTTTACGCAGGTTCAGCTTACTATTATGAGTACTGTCCGGGATGTGGTGGAAGTGAAGAACATCATTACTCTATATCTACACCTACACCGAGTTTTGAAGGTTCTCAGAGAAATTGTCATACTGAGGAATATGTCTGTGGACAGACCTGCTGGGATGGTAGTTATGATGGTGATAGGAGCAGGCAGGGCATGGGATACTGCATTGATAAAATATGCACAAGGACGGTCTGTGAATAATATGATTACCAAATAATGAGACATATCCTACATTAGGAGGTAATAACAATGTTTGTCAAAGATGTTTTTAAAAACAATTGTTGGAGAATAATTATAATAGCATTCCTTACGAAATGGGTCATTCTCTTTTATCAAATACCTGAGCCATATGCAGAACTACCTGAGCCACATGCAGTAATCGATTGTGAAGAAACTATAGAGGCATGGAGCCATGATGTACACTTAAAAGACTTTATGAGCACTCATGTTTGTAGTTGTCCTGATCCTAATCAAAGTCCAGTATGTAAACCGATAGGTGGCAGTTCAAAATCCTTTGTACGTTCGGGCAGGCTGAGCCCATCACAGCAGATGACCTTGCAAATAATGCAAAGTTTCCTTCAGTCTTTGTTTACCTCAATAGCTCAAGATATATTTTCACCTCCTGATACCTCAAGGCAGGAGGAACTGGCAAGAAAGCAGGAAGAGATAAGAAGGCAACAGGAAGAAATGAAAAGAAAGGCGCTTGAGGCGTGGCAGAAGGCACAAAAAGAGATGGAGGCAGAAATGGCACGGCAAGAGGCTCAGAGAAAAGAGGCAGGACAGCTGATACTTGCTCAGAGTCATATTGGTGAAGATATAAAGCTTGAACCTTCATTGTTTGGAACCTACCAGGCAAAACTTGAGGCAGGTTCCATTTCTTCATTCGGCTACCCTGCGCCGAAAAGTGAGATTGATAAAGCCCGATGTGCTGCTTATTTTTCAAAACTGGCAAAGAATACTAAAGACCAGGAAGGTGCCAAATTTTTAAGTCTTCAGGCAGAAAAGGTCATGCAGGGTATGCCTACAGATTATCCATGTGAGATTGAAAAAATGCCCGAGGTCCCTTTGCCTAAGGAATCTTATGCGAAACATGAAGAGATAAAGGCATTTATAAATACCTATCAGGCAAAGCTAAAGGAGTTTGAGGAAATTCAGACAAAGGTAAACGAAGCAAGAAAGCAGAAATTAGAGGCAGAGACCAGAATAAAAGAAGCTGACACTAAAATAGAAGAACTTCAAACAAAATTAACTGCAGTGAGCAAACCTGAGGAAAAGGCACAACTTGATGACCTTCTTTCTCAGGCAATGGCTGCAAAACAGCAAGCAGAAAGGGATTTAAATGCGGCAAAGGAAAACGAACAGAAGCTCCTTGAAATAGCGAAGCAGAAGGCAGACGAAATCAAGTCAATAAATGACCAGATATCTGCATTGAGCCAGGGAGATAAAATAGATTCAAAGAGGTAAAGAAAAATGAAGACCTTAAGACTTGTTATTGGAGTTGTTTTAGTAGTAGGTGTTTTTATTCTATCGGGATGTGCTTCTACTATTACGGCAAGGCCAGGCGGAGAGACCGGGATTCCTTATTATCTTCCAAAACCGTATCTCTTAATAACAAAGAATCTCACTCCGCTTACAGAGAAAATTATAGAAAAGAAAGATGACAAAGGTAACACAATAGCTATTGAGCATACAGTAGAGCCTGTTTCAATAAGTAATACAAAAGGAGATTCCTATTCTTTTCAAGTTATTTATCTGCCTGATCTTACTCAAAAATATTCTTTAAAAATTTTATCCCGGACTGGAGAGGTAAAAACAAATATAACATTGATTGACGGCTGGAAGTTTGTCGGTCTAAATCTTGAGGCTGATGCAAAAACATCTGAGATCATTAAGGCCATCAGCGAAGCAATTAAACCGTTGCAATTTTTAGGAGAAAAGAGAATAGGAGAAGAGATAAAAGGAGCAGAGAAGAAAGAGGCAGGTCTATGGTTATATGAAATCAAAGTTGTGGATGAACAACTGAAATATGAACTGGTCTTACAATGGCCACCAAAATAAAAAGATGAAAAACGAGATACGGAGGATACTATGACAGAATCAAGATTTAGATCAATTTTGTTATTGGTCGCAAT
>JBKBPW010000077.1:0-8627 GCA_046292975.1 Thermodesulfovibrionales bacterium | reverse complement strand
GCGAAAGTAACAGTGCCGATATTTTTCTTTCACCTCAGGGAAGACATCATCTATAATCAACATTGAATTTACAAAATCTTAAAACAGGACATAAAAACTGGGGGATGGCAAGGAAACGCGCCGTATTGACATGGTAAAAGACTTTGTTTTATTATATTTGATAAATTTTAAAACCATATGGGCGCATGATTCAATCAGAAAGATAGGATGAAAACGGTAATCCTTGCAGGAGGAAGCGGAACCAGGCTCTGGCCACTTTCCAGAAAGAGCTATCCAAAGCAGTTTCTCAAAATCAACGGTGCGAAATCCCTTTTTCAGCAAACAGTAGAAAGGATTCTTCATATCAGTCGGCCTGAGGATATCATAATAATGACAAACCGTGATTACAAATTTCATATTATTGATGACATAAAATCCCTTGGACATAAAGATATAACCCAGAATCCAGAGATCATCATTGAACCGGTGAGCAGAAATACCGCCCCAGCAATAGCCCTTGCAGTAAAATACTGTATGGAGAGATCCGGATGTTCCGGCGAAGATATAATTTTCGTCTGTCCTTCTGATCATATAATAAGACCTGTTGAGAAATTTAAGGAATATATAGAAATGGCAAAGGGGGTTGCAAAGGAGGGATATATCATTACCTTTGGAATTAAGCCGAATAGACCTGACACAGGATACGGCTACATTAAGATTAACTCTAAAGGTTTAAGATCACAAAACAGGACATACTTTGATATAGAGAGGTTTGTAGAAAAACCTAATGAGAATTTAGCAAAAAGATTTATTGATGAGGGCTGTTATTTCTGGAATTCAGGTATGTTTATGTTTAGAATCGATGTAATTATGGATGAAATGAAAAGGCATGCACCTGATATATTTGAAATCCTTCAGATGGATCTTGAAAATATCCTTTCCCATTTTGAAAGTATGCCGGAGATATCCATTGACTACGCAGTTATGGAAAGGTCAAAAAGAATTGCACTTGTTCCTGTTGATATCTACTGGAATGATGTTGGTTCATGGGACTCCCTTTATGAGGCAATGGAAAGGGATGAAAATGGTAATGCCCTTTCAGGAAACATAATATCAATAGATACAAAGAATTCACTTATATTTGGAGACAGAAGGCTCGTATCAACCATAGGTCTTGAAGATATGCTTGTTGTTGAGACTGCCGATGCCATACTTATAGCAAAAAAGGGCGAGACACAGAAAGTAAAGGAAATAGTTAACAGACTCAAAATGCGATCAAGAAAAGAGGTAGAAGAACATGTAACCACATACAAACCCTGGGGAAGTTACACTGTTCTTGAGGAAGGACCGCGTTACAAAATAAAGAGGATAGTTGTGAATCCGAAACAGAGTTTAAGCCTTCAGTTACATCACCACCGATCAGAACACTGGGTGGTTGTAAGAGGAACAGCGAAGATCACAATAGGTGAAAAAATTATATTTATTCATGAAAATGAATCAGCCTATGTTCCAAAATCAACACCACACAGACTTGAAAATCCAGGAAAAATCCCTCTTGAGATCATTGAGGTTCAGAATGGAGAGTATACTGGTGAAGATGATATTGAGAGGATCGATGATCCATATGGAAGGTGAGCATTAAACTAAACAGAGGGTTTTAAAATAATGAAAAGGGCATTAATAACAGGTATAACAGGGCAGGATGGCTCATATCTCGGTGAACTTTTACTTTCGAAGGGTTATGAGGTTTATGGTCTTATCCGTAGGGCAAGTACATTTAACACTCAGAGAATAGACCACATATATGTAGATCCCCACACACCAGGAGTAAGGCTCTTTTTACACTATGGAGACCTTTCAGATTCTGGCCAGCTAATCAGTCTCATTTATAATATTAAACCTGATGAAATATACCATCTTGGAGCTCAAAGTCATGTGAGAGTTAGTTTTAACATGCCAGAATATACAGGAGATATTACCGGTCTTGGCACAACTCGAATCCTTGAAGCTATAAGAAGGAGTGGAATAAAGACAAAGTTTTACCAGGCATCTTCGTCAGAAGTGTTTGGAGCCGCTCCTCCACCACAAAATGAACGGACACCTTTTTATCCTCCAATTAGGAGTTTATGATATATCATACAAAATTGCTGGTGATTATGAATTTTTTCTTCGGGCTTACTTTAGAGGATACAAATTTAAAAAGATTGAGGAAATAGTTTTAAATTTTAGGTTAGGTGAAGATAGATGATAAGAGAATCAATGAAAGATAGAAATATCCTTTTTCTAACTTCAAGATTACCTTATCCTCCAATTTCAGGAATTCAACTTAGAATTTTTGGGATCTTAAAAATATTGATAAAGTATTTCCAAGTTCATTTGGTCTCTATCATAACGGATGATGTTCCATCTGAATTTTATGATTGGGCATCTGGACTGGGGATCACTTATAAGATTTTCAAAAAAAGAAAATTGGATAATTACATTAATACACTGAAATTCCTATTCAATAGTCTCCCGCTTCAAGTGAACTATTACTACTTTAAGGATGTTCAAAATTACATAGACTCTATCTATAAGGATTTTGACTTGATTTTTTCTATCTTAATTCGAACATCACAATATGTAATGCGCATAAATAAACCGAAGATACTTGACATAATAGATTCCATAGGATTGAATTATCTCCATTCACAGAATAATTCTACTTCTTTCAAATGGAGAATCATCTACAAAATTGAAACTAAAAGGCTATTGGAATATGAGGAGTTATGTATAGACCAGTTTGATAAAACCCTTTTTGTGAATGAAGAAGAAATGAATTATTTTAATAAAGCCCCAAAAACAGTATGGCTTCCAAATGGTGTAAAAGAGGAACTAATTTCTTACAATAAGGTTAATCCAAAATATAAAGATTGTATTACTTTTTTTGGTAAGATGGATTATCAGCCTAACATAGATGCAGTAATTTGGTTTGTTAGGAATGTATTACCTCGTTTAAACAAAAATCTAAAGTTCTACATATTAGGGACCTCTCCTTCAAATCTTATTAAGAGTTTAGAAAATAAATACAAAAATATTGTTGTCACTGGCTTTATAGAAGATCCATATGAGATTATAAAATCATCCCTCTGTAATGTGGCACCAATGCAGACCGGGGGAGGGATTCAAAATAAAATTTTAGAGAGCATGGCTTTAGGTTCCATAAACATAGTTTCTTCTTTGGCTGCAGTGGCAATCAAGGGAACCCATGGAAAACACTTTTTGGTCATAGACGATCCAGAGGAAATGGCGAAGACTATTAATACTATTTATCAACACCCAGAAAAATTTGAGCATATTAAGAGTGAAAGTAAAACTCATATAAGAAACAATTTTACATGGAGTATTTGTGAAGATAGGTTAATAAAAGCTATTCAAGAAGTTATTGAGAATTTTTATGAAAGATCTTAAAATATAATACTACAATACCTTCTAAAAACGACAGTAACCTTGAACTCTTTTCATCTTGAAACATAAATATGTTATAAAATATTATATGACTATAATTTTTGTGGGGTAATCCATGTTTCAAAAAGAAAAGAATATGGAATATGGATTCTATTGAATATACACAACAGAAGGGAAGCGGGTAGTTATAAAAAAGGTTTTTATTAATAAGTGCCTTTAAAAAAATGTATCATAAAAAGATGTTTAATAAATATATTGAAATCTATAATGGAGGTATGTAATGAATATAGCCATCATTGGTGGTTCAGGATTTATTGGATCTCGTCTTTGCAATCGTCTGGAAAATGCAAAAGTGGATTTTTATATCATAGATAAAAAGCAATCATATTATTTCCCTGAAAAAACAAAGATTGCTGATATTCGAGACATAGATGCACTACGTAAAGCGATTGACAAATGCGATATAGTTATTAACCTTGCCGCTGAGCATCGCGATGATGTTACTCCAAAAAGTTTATATGATGAGGTTAATGTAGAAGGTTCAAAAAATATTATCCAGATATGCAAAAAAAAGAAGATAAACCATATAATTTTTACAAGTTCTGTTGCTGTCTATGGTTTTGCACCTCCTAACACAAAGGAAGATGGTCCAATCAGGTATTTTAATGATTATGGTCGGACAAAATGGGAAGCGGAAAAATTATATCGGCATTGGTATGAAGAAAGTCCAGATACAAGAAAGCTTACGATCATAAGACCCACTGTCGTCTTTGGGGAACGCAATAGAGGTAATGTATATAATCTTTTGAAACAAATTGCCACGGGTTTCTTTCCTATGATAGGTTCAGGTAACAATATTAAGTCTATGGCTTATGTAGAGAATGTGGCGGCGTTTATAGAATATATGATTACAAATGCAAAAGGCTACGAGGTATATAATTATGTTGATAAACCTGATCTTACTATGAACGAATTAGTTAGTTTGGTAAAAGAAAAAATGGGGTTAAGACCGAATGTGGGTTTTCACTGGCCTTACTGGACTGGCTACTTGGTCGGCTTTGTTTTTGATGTTCTTGCTGCGATAACTGGTAGAAAATATCCTGTGAGCCGTATTCGCGTTAAGAAATTCTGTTCCACCACGCAATTTGGTACTTCAATATACGAAAAAACAAACTTCAAACCACCTGTTTCTTTAATAGAAGGCTTAGAGCGAACGATAAATTATGAATTTAAAGAACATCACAATAAAAATAAACTGCTATTTTATTCAGAATGATTTTTGCTTTAATTGAATATCCTTCTTTCACCTATACAATGTTTTAAACACAGTATTTACAATGCATTATCTTACCAATCTATAAAAAAAGAAATTTGAGTTCATATTAAAATGGAAGTTTGTTTATCATTTCTCTGGCAATTTACTTTAAGCTTCAAAATTTTTTATTGTAGTTTTATTAAAAATTACTTGGATCTATAAACAAAGTCTGTCAGGTCTTGCATTATAACACAATGTATTTTTGAACTTGTTTTAGATAACAGGAAAAGAGCAGAGTTTTTTATTTCCTATTATTGCATTGCTATTCCTTCTACAATCCAGTGTTCAGTTAACAGCCACCCCCTTATACACTCTGTATTACTTCCTCTTCAGGGCTTCTGATTATATTAAGTGTCCATGATAGGCAATTGGCTAAATTCTTTGAACTCTATATCCTCTATCTGCTTGATATTTTACTTTTTGTAATACAATTTACATCATGAATAACAAGCTCCGTCTTATCACAGAGAAATTTTAAACAATCTTAACCTCCTGAACCACAGTCTTATTAAAAATAGTGTTGACAAAATTATTAGTATAATCAAGACAGAGGTATATCCACGGAATAAGATAGCAAAGCCTGATAGGATAAGCTGTATAGATAAAATCACAATCAATGACCTTGATTTGCTATGATACCTCCTTGAAAGTATATGATGAAGATGCCTTTTATCTGGTTTAAGAGGGTCTTTATGTAATCTCTTCCGTCGCCATATAGTAAAGAGTGTATCAAAAAAAGGAATATAGACATTCAATAAAAAGGCAAAGGCTGAGATTTCCTTCACATTACTGGCAAGATTAACTGAAAGGGAAGAAACCATAAACCCTATCATATAACTACCTGCATCACCCATAAAGCACCTTCCCATGAGATTAAATATTAAAAAACCACAGATCCCGCCGGAAAATAAAAGTGCCTGCATGGCAATTTCTGTATTTCCATAAAGATGACCAAGAATCGCTATAGTAAAAAGTGATATTATCCCCAAACCAGAACAAAGTCCATTCATCCCATCTACAATATTATATGCATTTACAAGACCAACTATGCCTATTAATGTAAAGGGTATCTGGAGGAAATAAGGAAGCTCAATAATCCCGAGGTCAGTAACTACTGAATCACTGATAAGAATAAAAGTTAGGGCGATTAATGCCTGCACAAGCAATCTCTGTCTTGCAGGGATAAGGTCTTTATCTCCAAAAACGCCCGTGAGAAAGATTAAAAGGATACTCAAATGGAGGGGGAACCAGAATTTTTGGTATATCAGGATTCCAATCACATAACCAGCAAATATCAAAAACCCACCTATCTTGAGGGTTGGAACAGAATGTATCTTTCTATGGTCAGGATAGTCAATAAGTCCAAATCTCGTGCCTGCAATCCTCGCAGCAGGCCAGAATATCAGAGAGAATATAAATGGTACTAAAAATAATATAAAAAAATTCATCACAACTCCTTTTAATTAAGTTATATCACAATAAAGTTAAATATCAAGGTAATTTTCACAATAGAGCGTCTTTGGACATAAGAATCCACAATATTTTTCCTATACCCTTTACAAAAGACAGAGTAATAAGATCCAATACAAAAGTTATAAAAACAACAATAAAAAATTCATTAAGAGACCCTGTTTTATTTACCGAATTATGTAACTTAATACCACATAAGCTCCTTTATTAGAAGGTAAAATCACAATATTTAATGGCTCCTCTTTCTTTTTATCAACTACCTGGCAGCTTAAGTATCCAAGATACCAGCCCAGAAAAGACTGTGAAAGATAATGTTTATTATCATTTATCCTTGAAAGTCCTGGCAAAGTGGACAGGGTATAAAAGACAATCTTTGTCCTGATGTCATTTGAGCTTATAGCAGCGGTAATGAAGGGGACTGAGCCTATAAAGGCATGACCACTAAGGCCGTTACTGTCTTTAAAGGGATGCCATCTTGAATCGCCCTCCTCAGGTCTGGATGCGCCTGTTACTGACTGTATTATAAGCCCTGCTGGTGCTCCAACAAGAATCGCTCTGAGAGATTTATCAGCCCATTCTTTTGTACGGATGTCAGTAAAAACTTTTGTTATAAAAAGAAGGGGCACTGTTATATAGGAAGTACCCAGAATATTTCCAGGTCTTGAAATATAATTTGTGGTTTCGCCTCGAATGTTTTCCTGATAATAGCCTTGCACCTCTTTATCAATGGATGTATGGGCAAGTATGGCAGCAACTCCTATACCTGCTGAAAGATGAAAGAGATTTTCTTTACTAAGATAAAAATCCTTGTAATTAGTTCTCAGTGCACCAAGTTCTGCTGAAAACTCAGAAGCATAGGAACTATCATGAATATCTAATAGCAAAAGTAAAAACAAAACCTTACCTTTTATCCTCAACAACTTGTGCATTTTATATTATATATTATCGTTTCCTGAAAGGTAGTCTGAAGCTTATATATCCCTTTATGGTCTCAAGCCTTTTTCTATTTTCTGGGTCCTCTAACATCCTGTCCTTGTAGTTCGCAATAAAAGCAAGGAATACAGAAATAAAGAATCCTGTGAATGTGGCTATAATAACCATAAGGGTCCTCTTTGGCCTTGCCCTCTTATCAGGCGGTATTGCCTTATCAATAACCTGTATAACCACTGCATCCCTTGCCTCGTCAAGCCTTGCTGTCTCATAGGCCTTTGTGAGAAGTTCATAAAGAGTTTCATTGAATTTGAGGTCTCTTAGTTTTCTTATATATTCTATGCCAACCTCAGGAAGCCTTCCAGTGGGTATAAGAGGATCAGGGTTCTTTCCTCCTCTTTCCTCAAGTTTTTGAAGCTCTGCCTTCATTGCCCTCAATGCCTCTTCTGCCTTCTGAAGATCAGGATTATTAGGTGTTGAGTAGGTTCTCATAACCCTGAGTTCTACCTCTTTTGCTGCAATCTGCGCCCTGAGTTCAGCTATACCTTCAATAATAGCCTTTGCCTGTTCTTCTACCTTTATGGCACCTGTCCTTTCCTGAAGCCTTCTGAATTCTTCTTCTGTCCTGGCGAGATTAAGTTTTGTATTTTTTAACTCCTCCTCGAAGAACAATCTCCTCTGAGAGGCCTCTGTAATAGCAAGACCCCTTGTAAGATTCTTTAATTCCTCAACAAAGGCATTTGCAATCTCAGCAGCCCTCACAGGGTCTTTATCATCAACAGAGAGTGTTATAATGCTACTTTTGGTATCTACTGTTATATCTATATTATCAAGTAGCTCTTTCCTTGTATCAATCAGGTATTCTTTATCATAAATCTCCTTTAATTTAAACCTCTCTATAATCCTGTCAACAACACTGTTACTCTTTAAAAGCCCTGCGTAAAGGTCTGAGGGTGTCTTAATACCAAGAAGTGAACCTGCAAGACCAGCTTCACCTCCAAGTGCTGATAGCATTCCCAGTGCTGAGGTTGATGAGGTTTGAGGAGGAAGGATTCTCGTTTCAGCCCTGTAGATAGGTGGCAATATCAGGCTTATAATAGCAGTGATTAAGGCAATCCCGGTGGTAATAGTTATTATAAGCCTCTTATGTTTTAAGAGGACAACGAAAAGGTCAAGAAGGTTTATCTCATCTGTATTAAGGTCTTTTTCCATTGTCTCTCCTTGAGATTATATTTCCGAAATTTGCTGATAGAGATAGGGGGTATGCCGAAATGGCTTGAGGTACTAACTCAGAAAGTCCCACAGCGTGGGGGTATTGCAAAGCAATACCCCCACGAACCCCCGAAATAGTGTAAGGTTCTTTTTCAGGCATTGGCACACCTTAATGTAAGCTTTTTAATCAACATTACCGAACATAACCTCCTTCACCTTTTTGGTGAAAACTCTTGAGGTGCCTGCTCGTTAAGTCCTACAGCGTGGCCGTATT
>JBKBPW010000076.1:0-8683 GCA_046292975.1 Thermodesulfovibrionales bacterium | reverse complement strand
ATAAATTTTTGTCGCCCTTATAAAGGCCGTGAGGCATACTCCCTATCTTAATACATGTTTCTATCGGCAATTTACAGCCTATATCAGCCTCTCGCTAATAGTCTGAGTGACCTGTTAAAATATTTCATGGGCCTTGGTAAAATAAGTGACCTTGCAAACCCAAAGACTGTTACACTCTTCCTTTTACAATTTTTTCTTGTAATTGGATTTCTGGGCTATCGCTCCTACAGGGACTCCTCAGAGACATGTATTAAATGCCATGGAGATAAAAAAAGGATGGAGGAACTCGGTTATCCCCAGTTTTATATGCCTGAAGAAGAAGTAAAAAAAGAGACAGGCCATAAATATGCAAGATGCAGGGACTGTCATCTTGGAAATGGAAGGACAATGGATTCTCAGAAGGCACACAGAGGACTATTAAAAGCATTATTTGTGAGTGATGCTGGAGAGGTCCTTGATAGAAAAAGGCTCTATGATAAAAAGGAGACAGAACTGAACAGGCTTCTTCCCAGTGGAAATGACAGACTCTTTGAGATGCTTCCAAAGAAGAGGGATGAAAAGGGCAATCTCTATATCCATCCTGAGGTCAGAAATCTCCTCTGGCATGACAGAGACCCTGAGACACTGAATTTTGACCCTGAGATTGCAGAAAAGACCTGTTCAAAATCAGGCTGTCATGTGGAGGAATTAAGACAGTTCAAAAAGAGCATAATGGCGAGGAACTTCAGACAGAGGACGATGAGGACATGGCTTGAGCCCTACGGACCCCACAATTGCGGGCCTTCCTTTGCAGACCCACCACCTCCTGAGGTCCTTGAAGGTGCTGAGTTTGATTTTAATAATACAGTGAAGATACAGAAAGAATTAAATATAGAATTCTCAAAGGAACAGGCAACAGTAAAACAAAAGTTCTGTAATGTCTGTCATGCAGGATGCCTTGATTGCCACTACACACCTGGAAAGGATGGAAAGGTCCATTCCTTTACAAAAAGGCCTGATTCTTATTCCTGTGCTGGATGGGGCAGGGGAAATAGCATATGCCATCCAGGTGCAATGCAATCCCGCAGGGGAGAGACATATATTGGAAAGGACTATTCAATCCCCAGAGGAATGGAGCCAGATATACATTTTAAGAAAGATATCCATTGTAGGGATTGTCATCAGACAGGAGAATTTGGTATGGGCGATATGGAACGAAAGGCAACCTGTCAGGATTGTCATGTAGAGATAGAAGAGGCCCAGGAAAAATCAATTCACAAAAATCTTACATGCACAGCCTGCCATATCCGTAAGGCAGGTGGTTATCAGATAACCATATGGGGTAAGGGGCTTGTTGGTGGAAGGGAGAATCCCTTTAAGAAATATTCCCTTTATTACGGAATACAGTCACCACCTATATTAATGAAAGATCAAAAGGGCAAATGGTTTCCTGTAAAGATATGGCCTCATGCAGTGGGAAATATAAAAGTAGAGGTAAAACCCTCTGGCTTGAAATTCCGCTGGCCTGATGGAAGCACAAGGGATATGTATGCAATTATGGGGACCTTTGATGACCTTCCAGGCGCAAATAAACATCTGCTATGGCTTGAGATAGAGGAAATAAGCCATCCCTTTGAGAAGTCCCGCAGGTGTGAAGATTGCCATAAAGAAAGACAGGTCTCCATATCAAACTGGGAATTTCAGGATGACCAGGGTGCAGAGCCCTTTAAGGGTTCATACAGGATAATTGCTGATAAAAATAGTTTAAGGATAGAGGATATGAAGAACATAACTCCCATAAGGCTCCTTGAGGGTTACAGGCTTGAGGACTTTGCCTCATGGCTCTATCTCAAAGATAAATGGCATATAAAAGGAGACTTTTCAATCAAGACAGACCAGAAAAAATATAAAAGATATCTCAGGCTTGATGAGGAGATAAGAAAGACTCCTGTAGCCCTACTAAAAGAAAGGCTTGGCATAAAAGAAAGGCTCAAACCTAATGTTATAAAGGCTATTGCTATACATAATCCTGATGGATTAAAATAGTCTTATCTGAAATGGGTGAATAGGTGAATGGGTGAATAGGTGAATGGGTGAATGGGTGAATAGGATTTTAGGCTTAAGGCGATCTGTGCGGGAGATAGGAAATAGGAGATGGGAGATAGGGAAATCCCAATCTCCAATTTCCCATTGGCAATATCCTCATGTCTTCAGCCTTCAGCCTATAGCCTACTTTCTTCAGCCTTCAGCCTATAGCCTTCAGCCTAATTTCTTCAGCCTTCAGCCTTCAGCTTCACCAATTCACCAATTCACCAATTCACCAATTCACCGAGTAAGGGGTTTCACCCTGATTGAGGTCCTTGTTGTTATATTCATCCTGAGCATCCTTGCTGCAATTGTGGCACCAAAGATCATAGGCAGGACGGATGATGCAAGGATTGCAGAGGCAAAACTTCAGATAAAAAATTTTGAGACAGCCCTCAAGCTCTTTAAACTTGACAATGGCTTTTATCCATCAACAGAACAGGGTCTTGAGGCATTGATAACAAAACCCTCCACTGGAAGGATACCACCCAATTACAGGGAAGGCGGTTATCTTGAGCAGAAAAAGATACCCCTTGATCCCTGGGGAAATCCCTATGTTTATCTATGCCCTGGCATTCAGGGAGACTATGATATAATCTCCTATGGTGCTGATGGAAAAGAGGGAGGAGAGGGAAAGGACGCTGATATCACGAACTGGAATATCCAGTAGAGGTTTTACTCTCCTTGAGATTATTGTTGTCCTTTTCATTATTTCCATAACCCTTGGCATTGTCATTCCATCAATTAATATTGAAAGGTCTCTTGGTTCTGAGGTAAAGAGATTTGCCTCTGTGCTCAGGTATCTCCTTGATGAGGCAGCAACAAAAAAAGAGACCCTCTATCTCACTATAAAGATACCAGAAAAAAGGATTATCTATGAGGTATCAGAAGGTAAAAAAGAAGGGTCTTTGCCTCATCTTGTAGAGATAAGCTCCTCTTCAAGGGGAAGTCTTAAAGACTCAAGCCTGACCATATTTTTTTATCCCTCTGGTGTAAGGGAGGGCTTTGTCTTTATATTTCAGGATAAAAAAGAAAGATATGAGGTAAAAATAAATCCAGTAAGCAACAGGGTGAAGATTGAAAGGGTCTGAGTTACCAAATTGTAAGGTCCTACCGCAGGGCTTTACCCTCATAGAGGTGCTTGTGAGTCTTGCAGTGGTAGGCTCACTTGTAATTGCCCTTCACAGCCTTCTTTATCACATAAATCTCTATATTGAACATGAAGACCTCCTTAAGGCCACACTTCTTGCAAGGGAAAAGCTTTATGAAGAGCCACCTGAGAAAGGACCTAATGAGGCCAGATTCCCCTCTCCTGATGATAGATTCTATTACAGAAAGAGCCTTATTGATACACCCTTTCAAGGAATAAGGTTATTAAGGATTACTGTTGGCTCAGAAAGAGACCTTATAACAATGGAGAGATTAATAAGGGTGAAGGGATGATGAAGAAAGTAAAAGGTTTTACACTTATAGAGGTCCTAATAACCATTGCCATTGCCTCAATTGTTGTAGGAGCATTATTCAGCATATATATATCTGTACAGAATACCCTTTTTGCTATAGAAGGCAGGGCCCTCAGACTTCAGGAGGCAAGGAATTTACTTGATATGCTCTCAAGGGAAATCTCCTCTGCTTATTTTAATAAAGATGATAAAATGACATTCTTTATCATAAAAGACAGGGACATTTATGGAAGACCAGCCTCAATCCTGAGTTTCACAGCCTTCAGAGACAGGGGGCTTATGAATATTAACTACGAGGTCAAAGAAGAAAAGGACAAAAAACTAATTCTTATAAAAAAAGAAGGACCTGCCTTCAGGGAAGAAAGATTAGAGGCAGAACTTATTGAGGATATTGAGGGTTTTCTCGTGGAAATTCCAAAGGGAGAAAGTTCCCTGAGGACATGGGATACAGACCTCACAGGAACTATCCCTGAAAGGCTAAGGATAACCCTTAGCATGAATATAAATCAAAAAAAGATTAATCTAACTGAGATAGTGATACCAAGACTCAGATGAAAAGAGTCAAAGATAAAAGGGGATTTATACTTTTGCCAGTGCTGATTGTGTTTGCCATTGTAATAGCAATGATTGGAGACTTTTCCTATGAGGTATTTGTCGATACAGGAAGTTTAAAAAACTATGTCATATCCCAGAGGCTCTCGATGCTCGGAGGCTCGGCAATGGACTTTGCCAGAGAGCATATAAGTAATTATCTCAGAGGTCTTAACTATACAGATCAGAGAGAATTCCTCCTTGACCTCTCCAGTTTTATTTCATTACCTGAGGAATCAAAGGAGAAGGACCCAAGCCTAACTGTTATCCTGAGTGATGAGAATGGAAAATTCAATCTCAATTCCTTTTACACACTGAGTCTTACAGATAAGATAAAGGCACTTGATGGTTTTAAAAGGCTTTTAAGAAAACTCAAGCTTAATGAGGATATTGGCCTTATGGTCTCTGACTGGATAGACAGGGATAGTGATGAAGATTATCCAGGAGGAGAGAGGAATTCCAAAAATAGGGGACTCTACAGCATTGAAGAGCTTCTCCAGATACCAGGGATAACTGAAGAGAGCTTTGAAAAGCTCAAGCCCTATGTGACCTGTTATACTGATGGGAGGATAAATATAAATACTGCACCCCTGGAAGTCCTTCTCACCATGGAAGGAATAACAGAAGATATAGCTGAGGCAATCATAAATTACAGGATAGAAAGGCCCTTTGAAAGGCCTGAGGACCTGAAGAATGTCCCTGGCATAAGTCCCGGGCTTTACCAGTCCCTTCAGGGAAGATACACTGTAAAGGCACTCATTTATGGAATAACTATAAAGGCTGAGCAATCAGGGATAAGGAGATATATCCATGGAGTTGTTAATCCAGAGACATTAAGATTAAAATATTACAGGGAAGAATGAGATGGCAAGATTTCTATTCATTGATATTGATAAAGAGTTCAATATAATCCTTTCTGAAAAAAAGAAAGAGGTCTTTAAAATATTAAAGACAGCAAAGATCAACAGGGCTCAGCCTTCAAGGATAAAGGCTGAATTAAATTCTGGTGCATCCTGGCTTAAAGCACCCCTCTGTTATATGAGCCTTCCAGCCAGTATGTTTGGATACAGGATAATAGAACTTCCCTTTAAAGAAGAAAATAAGATAAGGGAGGTGCTTCCCTTTGAATTAAAGGAAAAGATAATGGAGCGAATTGAAGACATTGTTTATGATTTTGTAATACTTCCCTCAGACAATAACACTCAAAAGGTACTGGCTGTTTATACAGGAAAGGATGAATTGAGCGGTCTTATTAAAATATTTTCAGAGGCTGGCATAGAGCCTGATGTTATAGGTTCACTTTCTCTTAGAGATATAATTGACAAAGGCTTTAAGGCTGAAGCCCTGCTGAATCCACCTGAATATGAATCTCATCTTTTAGAGCTCCTCAAAAAAGAGGCAGAAAGACCTGTGATAAACCTTCGCAGAGGCCTGGGCCTGAGTATAGAAAGAGAAGCCCTCCTAAAAAAAACAAAGATAACAAATATCCTCCTTCTCTGTATAGCATTGATCCTTAGCCTGTCCTTTGGTATATCAATAAGAAGAAATTACTCAGAGGCATCAAAGATCATCAAATGGATTAATGATGAATATAGAAAAGAATTTTTAGGAGAAAAGATAAAGGATGAATTACTTCAGCTAAAATCCCACTTAAAAGAGGCAAAGGACAAAAGGGATATCCTTATGGGAATACCTGTTCTTGAAACCCTTAAAAAGATCAAGCCTGGTGAGGGGATAATTATTGAGTCAGTGGATATGGATACCAGAGGCATTACCCTTAAAGGGGAATCAAGACAGCTCAGTGGCATTGAGGCCTTCAAGGAAAAACTGAGAGAAAATTTTAAGAATCCATCCATTGTGGAAAGTGGCCAGTTTTCAGGCAATATAAGATTCACCATAAAGGCAGAAAGATGATAAAGAAGTTCTATATAACACAGGGTCCCCAAAAAATCTACGGATTTTTTGGGGTGCCAGTGCTCATACTGACCCTCCTTGTTCTAACAGTATTAATAGCCGGTCTTTTTATAAAAGCAGGTTCAGAAAGGGAACTGGAATATCAGAAAAAGAGGCTCAGGGAATTCCAGAGCATTATAAATGAATACAGGGGAATTAAAGAGGAGCTCTCAAAAACACAGGCAGGGTTAAAAAATAAAGCCCTCATAGAGGAGATTAATTATGTGCTCAGCACAACAGGTCTTAAGGAAAAGATGAAGGCATTGAAACAGAATCCCAATAAAAAAGAAACCTCCTTTGGGACTATTGAAGAGGCAGAAGTTGTTATGGAAAAACTCACAATGAATGAGCTGGCAAATCTCCTCTACCAGATAGACCAGAGGCATTCAATTACAATCAGCAGATTAAATATTAAAAGGGCCTTTGATGCCCCTGAACTCTTAAATCTTACTATAATGCTTTCTTCCCTGAAAGAAAAATGAATATCGCCATCAGGTGGCTGAAATACCTGGCACTGATTCCTGTTGTGCTTCTTTTATTTATAGAGGGCCTCTGGCTGATTGCCATACCTGAGGATCTTATAAAAGAAAGGCTCTTTTCTCATGTCCCTGCTGGAGTTGATATTGAAATAAAGGAGATTAAAAAAAATCTCTTTTCTTCTTTATATATTCCCCATCTTAAAGTCAGAAAAAGGGATTTAGAGATTACTATTAATGATATCAAGACATCTATTCACTACCCTTCCCTGTTAAAAGGAAAACTGATGCTGACTCTAAGGGCAGAGGATGGGATAATTAACGGACTCCTTAGTCCATCAGGGGATATGGCTATAAAGATAAAGGGCTACGATCTATCTCAGGTCAAAAATCTTTTTCTAAGGGGTAGTGGTTCTATTAATGTAGAATCAGAAATAATCGACAAAAAAGGAAAGATAGATTTTTCACTAACTGATGCAAGGCTTGAGCCCTTTAATGACAGTGGCATATACCTGCCTTTAAATCTTATAGATACAATAAAGGCCAGACTGGATATTGATGGAAGAGATATTATCATTGAATCCATGACCCTTTCTGGCAGGGATATCTATGGAAGGGTTAAAGGTAAGATAAAGGATAACAGGGCTGAGCTTATCATTGAACTCATGCCAGAAAAGGAACTAAACAATACACTTATGCTTTTAATGCCAGGCTCTATGGTCTCTCCTGGATATTTTAGGATAGACTTCAAAAGAGAGCTATGAAGAAACCTCTTATTGCAATAGTTGGAAGACCAAATGCAGGTAAATCCACCCTTTTTAATCGCCTCATCAGGCAGAAAAAGGCAATCACAGAAAAAACACCTGGTGTAACCCGTGACAGGATAGAAGCAGAGGCAGAATGGGAAGGAAAGAGATTCATCCTTGTTGATACAGGTGGATTCACAGATATGGAAGACACCATAATGACACAGGTCAGGAAACAGGCACTCTATGCAATTGATGAGGCAGATATGGTGATCCATCTGCTGGATGCAAAGATTGGTGTAACTCCAGAGGATATGGAACTCATGAGACTGCTTAAAGAAAAAAACAAAAAAGTGATATTTGCAGTAAACAAGATAGATATACCATCAAAAATGAATTTAATATACGAATTCTACAAATTAGGTGATGAACCCTTGCCTGTCTCAGCACAGACAGGCTATGGAATTGAAGAACTCATGGATAAAGTCTTATCACTCATACCACAGAAAGAGCAAAGGGAATCCCTGGGCCTTCCAAAGATTGCCATAGTAGGCAGGCCAAACACAGGAAAATCAACCCTTATAAATACACTGCTTGGAAAGGAAAGAATGATTGTGAGTCCCCTGCCAGGGACAACAAGGGACTCCGTGGATTCTATTTGTAAATATTATGGTAAGCAATATGTGCTCATTGATACTGCTGGCATAAGGAAAAAGGCAAAAATTGAGGACAATATTGAATACTATTCTATCACAAGGGCGATGAAGAGTATAGAGAGGGCTGATGTGGTAATACTATTAATAGATGCAATAGAAGGGATTACTGATCAGGATCAGAAGATAGCAGGAATGATAAGAGAAAATTATAAATCTGCAATTGTATGCTTTAACAAATGGGATAAGGTTGAAGAGCCTGACAAAAGACTGAAATATCTTCTCTCTGAATTTCAGATAAAGTTACCACATCTGAGCTATGCACCTGTGCTTACAATTTCAGGGCTGGAGAGGAAAAGGGTAACAAAATTATTTCCTCTTGTTGACGAGATACTTTCTGGGAGAAAAAAGAGGATTCACACCGGAGAATTAAACAGGCTCTTAAAAAGGATAAAGGAAGAACTCATGATACCAGCCTATCGTGGCAGGGAAATAAAGATCTATTACCTCACTCAGGCAGAGACAGAACCACCTGGATTTGTCCTCTTTGTGAATTTCCCTCAGGCAATCAAAGAAGAACATAAAAAATATATAGAAAATCTCTTGAGGGAGAGGTTTGGTTTTAGAGGAAGCCCTATAAGGATTTATATAAGGGAGAGTAAATCTGGAAATTGCCGATAGAATATCTACAACAGACCTTAAATAAAAAAGGGCAGGTTGCCGAAATGGCTTTACCT
>JBKBPW010000075.1:0-8745 GCA_046292975.1 Thermodesulfovibrionales bacterium | reverse complement strand
GTTGTGGAGAAATGCAACTTCTGCACAGAGAGGCTTGCAAAGGGTTTGAAACCTGCCTGTGTTGAGGAATCAAACGGTGCCTTGATATTTGGAGACCTCATGGATCCAGATTCAGAGGTCAGGCAGGTATTAAGAAAGGAATTCACTATAAGGAGGAAGGCAGAACTGGGGACTCAGCCCAGTGTCTTCTACATAATAGGAGGTAGTGAAAATGTTTGAAAAGGCCCTTGAAGGAAGCAAAAGATACTGGACATGGCTTATTATACTTGCTGCTATATCAGGGATAGGCACCCTTTATTACCTTAAACAGTTTCAGTATGGATTAGGACTTACCGGTTTAAGCAGGGATGTATCCTGGGGTCTGTATATTGGGCAGTTCACCTTCCTGGTTGGAGTTGCTGCCTCTGCTGTTATGGTGGTGCTTCCCTATTATCTTCATAACTACAAGGTCTTTGGAAGGATAACCATACTTGGTGAGTTTCTCGCTATACCATCTGTTATAATGTGCATGCTCTTTATCTTTGTTGATATGGGCCAGCCCACAAGAATACTGAATGTCCTTCTTCATCCAACACCAAGATCTGTCCTCTTCTGGGATTCTGTTGTCCTTGGTGGCTATCTATTTCTTAATCTCCTTGTTGGTTGGACAGTACTTCATGCAGAAAAGAAAGAGATAGCACCACCAAAATGGATAAAACCTTTTATCTATCTATCTATCATCTGGGCACCCTCAATACATACAGTCACAGCCTTTATTTACGCAGGATTGCCTGGAAGACATTTCTGGCTCACTGCTATAATGGCTGCGCGATTCCTGGCATCAGCTTTTTCATCTGGCCCAGCCTTATTAATAATCCTTGCCATGATAATCAGGAGGTACACAAAGTTTGACCCCGGTAAGGAGGCAATACAGGCACTTGGGAAGATAGTCACATACTTTATGCTTACAAATGTATTCTTCATGGGCCTTGAGCTCTTCACAGCATTTTATAGTGGAATTCCCGGTCATCAGCATCCATTCAAGTACCTCTTTACAGGTCTTGAGGGACATGGAAGACTTGTCCCACTTATGTGGACATCTGCAATACTCGCAATATTCTCCCTGATATTACTGGTTAATCCTGCCACCAGGAAGAATGAAAGGACACTCGCTGTTGCAGCTGCTGCAGTATTTATCTCATTATGGTTGGAAAAGGGCTTTGGGCTTATCATAGGCGGTTTTGTTCCGAATCCCTTTGAAAGGGTCTTTGAATACTGGCCAACAGTTCCTGAGACCATAATTACTATTGGAGTATGGGCAACAGGTTTTCTGATACTCACACTTCTGTACAAGATTGCCACCACAGTAAAGCAAGAGGTTGGTGAATCAACGCATCATTAAAAAGGATTAAAAATGCGGCTCTTCCAATGGAAGAGCCGCAAACATAATATGAACGTTGTTTTAATCCTCAGAGGGTATTCCTAACTGATAGCGAAGAATGCCATTCACGTCTTGAGTTGGGAATTCTATCCTCTTTTCCTTACAAAACCTTTACACTTAGGCATTTAAGAATTCAGAGCCATTGTCTGAAGGTATCTTCCTTACCTGTCCCCAAAAAATTTTCAATTTTGGGGGACCCCTTATTGGCATTGCATTGCCTTGAAGATATCCTCAAGGGCCTGTTTTGTTCATACCATCGCTTTATTCCGTATTGGCCTTAGCTCTGTCCATCCAGTTGAAACCTCCGTTGCTGCAAGGGTATAAATGAATTCCTCTTTGCCTGATGCCCCTGAGTGATGCACAAGGTCTATCTCAAGATTTTAATCGATAGATTTTTTAGAATTTACTGGTAATCAGTTTATCTCTGTGTAACTTCATCTTTGAAATAGAGGAGCCCTATAGGATGAAATTGTAGTATAATATAATATGCTTCAGAAGTTTTTTTATATAGAAACCCGCGGATGCCAGATGAATTTCCATGATTCTGAAAAGATCATGGGAATTCTGAAAAGAGAGGGTTATCTACCCACTGATGAACCTAAAAAGGCTGACCTTATAATCTTCAATACCTGCAGCATCAGAAAAAAGCCAGAGGAAAAGCTTTTTAGCAGCCTTGGAAGGCTTAAATCCCTTAAAAAACAGAAACCTTTATTAAAGATTGCTGTCTGTGGCTGTATTGCCCAGCAAAAGGGTGAGGAGCTTTTTAAAAGGGCTTCCCATGTGGATTATATCTTTGGTCCTCAGAATATCAGTAAACTTCCTTCAATCCTTACTTTTGAAAAGGGGGTCTTTTTGGAGGAGAATCCCGAGATACAATATGAAGAACTACCTGCAGAGAGGATTGATGGCGTAAGGGCCTCCGTAACAGTAATGTATGGATGCAATAATTTCTGTTCTTACTGTGTTGTGCCCTTTACAAGGGGGAGGGAGAAAAGCAGGCCCCTTGATAAGATTATTGATGAGGTCAAAGGACTGGCAGCCCAGGGTTATAAGGAGATACAGCTCCTCGGCCAGAATGTAAATTCCTACAGGGATGGTGAACGGGATTTTTCTGAACTATTGAAGAGGATCAATGATATTCAGGGCATTGAAAGGATAAGGTTTATAACATCCCATCCAAGGGACCTCACAGAAAAACTTATCAGGACCATGGCTGATCTTGAAAAGGTCTGTGAGCATCTTCATCTGCCCATTCAATCTGGTTCTGACAGGATTCTCAAGCTTATGAATAGGGGATATTCTTATGAAGAATATAAAGGAAAGGTTGAACTTTTAAGAACCTATATTCCAGATATTGCAATAACCACTGATATAATAGCTGGATTCCCCTCCGAGACAGAGGAGGACCATTATTGCACATTAAAGGCACTTGAGGAGATTCAATATGATGGAATCTTTGCCTTTAAATACTCCAGGAGACCAGGGACAAAGGCAGCAGAGATGCCTGAACAGGTGCCAGAAGATATTAAATCAAGGAGACTTTCAGAAATACTTAAACTCCAGGATACTATAACCCTCAAAAAAAATACAGGATTAATTGGAACAATCCAGGAGGTCTTAATAGAAGGAAAGGCTGAAACAGGACAAACTATGGCCAGGACACGGACGAATAAAATTGTCCTGTTTAATGAGGACATCCCATCAGGTTTAATAGTAAAGGCAAGGATTACACAGGCAAGGATTCACAGTCTTCTGGCTGAACTTCTATGAGATTTTCTATCCTCACCCTCGGATGCAAGACCAATCAGGCTGAAAGTGAGCACCTTCTTTCAAGTTTGCTTGAAAGGGGTTACGAAGAAGTAGAACTTAAAGACAGACCTGATATCTGCATTATAAATACCTGCACAGTTACAGCAAAAACTGATTATCAGTCAAGGCAGCTCATAAGAAGGGCCCTCAGAACTGGCGCAAAGGTGATTGTCACCGGCTGTTATGCCCAGAGGGCCCCTGAGGAGATTAATGAGATCAGTCATGATTGTGTCATTGTGGCTAATGATAAAAAGAATATTATTTTCAATATGTTAAGTCATAGAACTTCAAGTAATACATTATATCTTCCTCATCGCTCAAGACCAATAATAAAAATACAGGATGGCTGTAATAAGAAGTGTTCATACTGCATAATCCCATCTGTAAGGGGAAGGTCAAGGTCAAGGAAACCCTTTGACATAATAGATGAGATAAAGAGACTTGAAGACACAGGTTTTAATGAAGTAGTTTTGACAGGAATTAATTTGGGTTCATATGGTTTAGACCTAAGACCTCCATTAAAACTTGAAGATCTACTTAAAGAGATTATCTCAGCGACAAAAAAGATAAGGATCAGGCTTAGTTCACTTGGTATAAAAGAGGTCTCCTCAAGACTTATAGATCTTATTAAAGAATCAGGAAGGATATGCAGGCATATTCATCTATCACTTCAAAGCGGAGATGATATAGTCCTAAAAATAATGAATAGAAACTATAGGGCTGAAGATTTTATCCGTCTTGTAGATGATTTAAAAACCAAAATAGAGGATATAAACATTGGGGCTGATGTGATTGTAGGCTTTCCTGGTGAAAAGGATAGCAATTTTGAAAATACCTACAGGGTTATTGAAAAAGTAGCTATTGGTTATCTCCATATCTTCCCTTATTCAAAAAGACCGGGCACTCCGGCTTCGGAGATGCCTGAACAGATTGACAGTAAGGTCAAGTCACACCGCTTTGAACTTCTTAAGAATCTTGATAGAAGATTGAGAAATTCCTTCAAGGCTTCTCAACTTGGCAAACAACTTCAGATAGTAGTTGAAAAGATTGAAGGTAGCACTGTTCAAGGTAAGACTGATAATTATCTTGATGTATCAGTATCTAAAATGGGCTTAAATATCACCAGGTCTGATACATTGCTTATTATTATAAAAGAGATAGCTGATGAAGGCCTGATAGGAGAGCCTTTATTAAGTTTATAACCCCTTGAAGTTTCGCTATTTTTAACCTGCATGCCTTTTGAGCATAACCAGAAAAATTCCTTATTTTTCAACTCATTATTCGCGGTTTTTACAATCTTATTAACATCTTATAAACAGGGGGTGTTTAATATGTTATGTCTGATAAGAAATATTATGTTAAATTTTTTAAATAAATAAAAAAGAGGTCGCCGCTATTCTTCCTGAGATGATTTAGTAGCCTTCTTGACTCCCTCCCTTGCAATGGCTATCTTACCGGTTCTGACAAACTCCTTTATCCTGAATGGTTTCATCAGTTCTATGAATGCCTCTATCTTCTTTTCGTCCCCGGTTATCTCTATGGTATATGTTGAAGGACTGGAATCAACAACCCTTCCCCTGAATATCTCAGCAAGTCTGAGCACCTCTGCCTTATCTTCCTGTTTTGGTGGTGCAACTTTTATAAGGATCATCTCCCTTTCTACATGGTCAAATTCAGTAAGGTCAACAACCTTTATGACATCAATGAGTTTATTAAGCTGTTTGGTGATCTGTTCAATTATCTGGTCATCTCCACTGGTAACTATAGTCATTATAGAGACACTCGGGTCAATGGTCTCACCTACAGAAAGGCTCTCTATGTTATAGCCCCTGCCACTGAAAAGTCCTGCGATCCTTGAAAGAACTCCAAATTTGTTCTCTACAAGTAATGAAATCGTGTGTCTCATTTTACTACCTTCAGTTTCTTCTCCTTCTTTTCTTCTCCAAAGATCATCTCATCAATAGAGGCTCCTGCTGGAACCATTGGAAATACCTTTTCCTTCCAGTCAACAATAAAGTCCATTAAAACAGGCATCTTTACCTTAAAGGCCTCTTTTAATACTGGCTCCACCTCTGAAGGCTTTGTTGCCCTGAGTCCCACTGCTCCATAGGCCTCAGCCACCTTAACAAAATCAGGAGCCACATCAAGATAACTATGAGAATAGCGCTCTCCGAAAAATAATTCCTGCCACTGCCTTACCATGCCAAGATACCTGTTATTTAAGATGGCTACCTTTACAGGAAGTTTATTTAATACTGCTGTTGCAAGTTCTTGAATATTCATCTGGATGCTTCCATCTCCAGCAATATCAATCACAAGCCTATTTGGGTGGGCAAGCTGGGCACCTATTGCAGCAGGAAAACCAAATCCCATCGTACCCAGACCACCTGATGTTATAAATGTCCTTGGCCGATCAAATTTAAAGAATTGAGCAGCCCACATTTGGTTCTGGCCTACCTCTGTTGTTATAATAGCCTCTCCACCAGTAAGTTCATAAATCTTTTCAACCACATATTGGGGCTTGATCACCTCTGTGCTATGTTCATATGAAAGAGGTCTCTCGGCCTTCCAGGAGTCTATTTGTTTGAGCCAGGCCTTTCTAACCTCACTCCACTGACCCTTTATTTCTTCCTTGAGGATCTTGTTAAGAACAATCAAAACCCTCTTAAGGTCTCCAACTACAGGGATATCTACCCTTACACTCTTTCTTATTGAGGTTGGGTCTATATCCACATGTATAATCTTGGCATGAGGCGCAAAGGTGCTTACCTTACCTGTTACCCTATCATCAAACCTGATACCAAGTCCTATAATAAGATCTGAGTTCTGCACAGCCATATTAGCACAATAGGTTCCATGCATCCCCAGCATACCCATAAAAAGTTTGTGAGTGCCAGGGAATCCACCGAGACCCATAAGCGTGTTTGTAACAGGTATATGATTATGCTCAGCGAGTTCTTTTAATTCCTTACTTGCACCTGATATGATTATCCCACCGCCTGCAATTATAACAGGCCTTTTAGACCTGGCTATTTCATGGGCAGCTTGGTTTATCATCCATTTATTGCCCTCATACTTTGGGTTATAGCTTCTTATCTTTACCTCTTCAGGCCAAATAAAGTCAGCCTTCCCTGCTGTTACATCCTTTGGAAGATCAATTAAAACAGGCCCAGGTCTTCCTGTGGATGCAATATAAAAGGCCTCCCTTATTACCTGAGCAAGGTCTTCAGTTTTTTTAACAAGATAGTTATATTTTGTACAGGGCCTTGTGATGCCAACTATATCAGCTTCCTGGAAGGCATCATTCCCTATAAGGGCTGTAGGCACCTGGCCTGTAAGAACTATCAGTGGCACAGAATCCATATAAGCAGTTGCTATACCTGTAACTGTATTTGTAGCACCGGGACCTGAGGTAACAAGTACTACCCCTGGTTTTCCTGTTGACCTTGCATAGCCATCTGCTGCATGGACAGCACCCTGCTCGTGTCGGGTAAGAATAAGCTGAATATCCTTGTCCTGATAGAGATAGTCAAAGATATTAAGCACCACACCACCAGGATAACCAAAGATGTGTCTCACCCCTTCTCTTTTAAGGGATTCTATTACTATCTCTGCACCAGTTAGTTTTGTCATATTTGATATTTTAATTTATTTGCCTTACGAGAGTAAATAGGTTATATTAATTAAATGGATTATAGGGGGCTTACAATAAAGCCAATGCTTGCAATATCCTCCAGGCCGTTTGATTCTGATAAACATGCCTTTGAACTCAAATGGGATGGTACAAGGTGTATCGCCTTTATTGATAGATATGGTGTAAGACTCCAGAATAGACGCCTCATGGATATATCTTATAGGTATCCAGAATTTAAAGACTTCAGAGATGTAATAAAAGGTGGGTCTGCTGTTCTGGATGGAGAAATAGTACTTCTCTATAAAGGCAGACCAGATTTTGAAAGACTTCAACAAAGGGAACAGATAGAGGACAGGTTCAGGATAAAACTCCTTTCCGAGACTATGCCAGCTACATATATAGTATTTGATATTCTTTATCTAAGAGATAAATCTCTGATGGCCCTTCCCCTCATCAAACGAAAAAGCATACTGAGTGAAAACTTAACTCCTTCTGAACATATTATAATTTCTGAATATTATGAAAAAGGCCTGGAGCTTTATAATTTAGCTCTTGAAAAGGGCTTTGAAGGCATAATGGCAAAGGACAAAGAAAGTCCTTATTTACAAAGGAGATCTCCTTACTGGCTCAAAATAAAAAGGTTCAATGACCTGGATGCTGTTGTCTGCGGTATTATGAAAGGAAAAACAGAAACCATTCAGGTGGGTTCTCTAATTCTGGGTCTATATAGAAAGGGCAAACTTCTTCATATAGGTCAGGTTGGTACAGGATTTAGTGAAAGGCAGATCCAGCAACTTCTAAAAATGGCAGAAAAGTTCCATACATCAAAAACTCCTTTTAAAGAAATACCTTCTTTAAAAAGAGAAGTCTGGTGGCTCAGACCAGAGATTGTAGTAAGGGTCAGGTTCCTTGAATGGACTAAAGATAAGAAATTAAGGTCACCTGTTTTTCTGAACTTCAGATTTGATAAATCACCTCTTGAGTGTGAGTTTGAAGATTAAACGGCCTTCTTTTTTCGTTCAAGGCTCTTTTTTAGGGCATCCATAAGATCCACGACCTTTTCAACCTCTTTTTGGGGTGCTATCTTTATTTCTTTTCCTGTTATCTTTGATTTTATTATCTTCATGAGCTTTTCCCTGTATTCGTCCTTGTAATCATTTATATTAAATTTTCCGATGTAATGTCTGAGAAGTTCCTCAGCAAGCTCTATCTCCTTTTCATCAAGATGGACTCTTTCAGGTATATTTAAAAAATCAGGTTTCACAATCTCATCAGCATAAAAGAGTGACTGGATTGTAAGAATATCATTGAATATCTTCAAAATTCCTATACGCTCCCTTTCCCTGAGAACAAATCTGACAACCCCAACCTTTGCTGTCTTTTTCATTACTGTTCTTAGCAGGGCATAGGCCCTTTCAGCACCTTCTGCAGGCTGAAGATAATAGGACTTTTCAAGATATACTGGATCAATATCCTTAAGCTCAACAAATTTCAGTATCTCTATATTTTTAAAATCCTTATAAGGAAATTCTATTTCATCCTCTGTAAGGATAACAAATTTTCCCTTTTCATATTCATAGCCCCTTACTATGTCCTCAATTTCAAGATGGATGTTACAGGTGGGACAATGTTTTTCATAGTTTATAGGTGTTGAACACCTTTTATGAAGAAAATGAAAAGATATATCTGCCCTATGAATTGCTCCATAGAGCTTTACAGGGATGCTCACAAGGCCAAAGGTTATGTTTCCGCTCCAGAGGGCCTTCATGATTTAATAATATATCATTTTTAAAAACAGTTCAATAATGACCGTAAACTGTAATCTGCCGATAGAGATAGGGGGTTTGAGTTGCCAAATCGTGAGGCCCTACAGCGCGGGGGT
>JBKBPW010000074.1:0-8770 GCA_046292975.1 Thermodesulfovibrionales bacterium | reverse complement strand
GATTTTTCAGGAATTATTGTTTTAAGAGTTGGTAGCCAAGCAAAACACTATGTTATAAAAGTCTTTCAACACATTATTCCTCTTCTTGAGAAAGAGCCTCTTAACCAACATTTATGGATTATAGAGGAAACTAAAGTTCGAATTCGTGGTAAAAATAACGAACCCTGAAATAAAATTATTAATATTATGCCCGCACTAATAGATCATCTGGAGATGGATGCAAGCCTAAAACAGCTTGAAAATGTTAAAATCGTAGAGAGGGAAGACCTAAGAAGGTGTAAGATGCCTGTAAGAATATTTGTTGGCACAGCAAGTAGGAATATACTATTGAGGATGCGATCGCAAATCTTGTAAAGCAGTAGGGGCAATTCATGAATTGCCCCTACTGGGGATGGCAAGAGAAAATTCCTGATTGAAATCAGAGCCTTCCGAATGTTAGGATTTTATTGTGAAGCTCCGCGATATTATTGAACTTTCTGATGTCAGGCTCGTTATTGAACTTGATGATGCTGAGAGAGACCCTGAAGGTATCCTTAATTCTTTTATCATTACTGATGAGGTTGAAAGGGGTCTTAAGGCAATACTTCACAGGATAGCTCATGGTAAAGGCTGTGGCGCCTTTATTAAAGGTAATTTTGGAAGTGGAAAATCACATTTCCTATCCTTCCTGTATCTCCTCCTCAGGGACAAGGCCCATCCATTACTGAAGGATTATAAAGGCCTTCAGACTAAGCCTTTTCAGCTCATTAAGATATCCCTTGTCCGTTATCCTGCCTCATTGAGCCTTGAAGGTATCCTGCTACAATGCCTCAATTATAAAGAAAAGGTCATTGACAGGGAGGAGTTATTCAAAAACCTCTTCAAAGAACCCACGGTCATAATCATTGATGAGCTATCAGAGTTTTTGAGGTCTAAACCCTCTTCGCCGCAGTTTTATGAGGATGTAAGATTCCTTCAATTCCTCGGTGAATTTTCAATGAGGCATCCATTATGGGTGATTGCATCCCTTCAGGAATGGATAGAGGAGACGGGTCATATATCATCAAGTATATTCCAGAGGATTAAGGACAGGTATCCATTGAGGATAAACCTCAGTTCCTCTCACATTGAGGATATTATTGACCAGAGGCTTATTAAAAAGAAGGAAGGTTCAGAAGGGATAATAAGGTCTGTCTTTGATGAATTGAAGAGATTTTATCCGCATCTTGAGCTCAGGTTTGATAGGTTCAAAAAGACCTATCCGCTTCATCCCTTTACAACCCGATTCCTTTCAGGCCTTACAAGGGTCTTTTCGCAGCACAGGGGTGTTATTCAGTTTGTGCAATCAGAGGTCCTTAAGAGGCTTGATGAGCCAGCTGATTCACTCATAACACCAGATGCAATCTTTGACCATTTCATTGACAGGATAAGGGAGATGCCAGAGACCTCCTCCCTTGTAAGGGTTGTCTATGAATATTACAGGAATAATCTTCCTTCTATCTTTAAAAATCCTGTGCAGAGGGAGATTGCAGAGGCTGTGATTAAGCTATTGATCCTGACAGAACTCTCTCCCCTTGAAAAGAGAAAGACTGCAAAGGATATCGCAGAGATCCTCCTCAAGAAGATAAGCACCATTAGAGACAGTATAAATTATGACTACATAAGAAATGGCATCCTTGAACCCCTTGTGGCAGTTCAGATGTATATCATGAAGGAGGGGGATGCCTATTTTGTAGATGTATCTCAGGACGAGGGCATAAGGCTTAAGGCAAGGGTTAAGGCCTTTCGTGAGAGGTTTAGTGACAGGAATTACCTATTCAGTGAGGTCGCAAATCTTATATCCCTTCCATATCTACCTCTTAAAGAGATCAAGGAGGCAAGAAGATACAGGTTTAAGTGGCAGAATAGCCTGAGGGAATGTACTGTCCTTTCCCTGACAGAGGTCTGCAAAGAGCATATTGATGGATTTATTGATGGTGTAAAGAAAAGGGTAGATTGCTACCTCGTGCTCCTTTCTCCATTTCATACATTTACACCACTGCCTCAGCACCTTTTTAATACCTCATCGTATCTCTCCTTGATAGTCTTCTGGCAGCCAAGAACCCTTACAGAGGAAGAATTCCTATTCATAGAAGAATACATCGCCAAAAATATGCTTATAAATGAATTTCCCTCTCTAAAGGAGGAACTGAGGAGAACAGATGCCTTCTTCAGGGATACCATCACAAAGGCATATTTTGAAGGCAAGGTCTTTTCAGCAGAAGGCAGGGAATTATTAAATATAAATGAGATAGGTTATCTTCCTATTGAAAGACTCTTAAGCCATCTCTTTGATGCACCCCTTAAGGGTCTCTATCCAGAGCATGAAAGGATCATGCCGCGCATAGAGATATATTCAACCCATCATATAACCAACCTCTTTAACCACTTTATAAAACAGGGAAGGCTTACTATTGAGGAGGCAGAGAAGAAGGCCCTTGTGCCTTATATCAAAGGTCTTCTTGAGCCCCTTGGACTTGTGATAAAAAGGGGTAGTAACTATACACTCCATATCACACCTGAGAATGAGTTGATTTCCTGGATACTTGAAACCTGTTCTCATGAACACAACCTTTATAACATAAAGCTTCAACTCAAAAGGTCACAATGGGGACTTATGGATGACCAGATAGACCTGATCCTCTCATCTCTGATTTCATCAGGCTACCTTATCCCTTATGGAAGGGAAGGGGCAATAGAATTGAAGGATATTAGCCAGCTTTCATCAGGAGAGATTATAAACCTCAGGCAGGGAAAGGCTATTGAACCTGAACTGCTTATGGCAATACCAAAGGGCAGGTTTATATGGGGAGATATAGAGACCGTTCCAACACCTATCACGATAAAGGCGATGTGGAAAGAGGCATCGCAATTTATCCGCAGATACAGAAAACTGATAGATGAACTCCAGTCCATGATAAACAGATACCGTGAGTATTCAATATTCAAACTGCTCAGGATAGATACATCCCTCCTGAACAGGATATCAATGTTTGTTCATTCTATAGGACTTAATATCTCTCCTGAAGAGGGCATAGAGAGGTTTCTTCTGTTTTTAAAAGAGGAGGAAGATTTACAAAGAGATGTCTCATACCTTGAGAGACTCTATAAGTTTTTTGATGAGGAATTTCAGCTCATCAATAAATATTATCTCTATCTTACCCATCCATCACTGAAGATAGATGGTGAGATAGAGCACCTCAGGGAATCCATCCTCACAGAGATTCAGGAAACCCTTAAGGAGCTTTCTCAGCTTGACCATTTACGAAGGGAATGGACAAGATTCTATGAGCTATATACCACGAGCTATAAAGATAGCCATGATAATTATTACAGGTCATCTATCTTTGGTTTAAAGCAAGAGGTTGAGGGCTTACAAACTGCACGGACATTAAGGAAGATAGCCCACCTTGTCTCAACAGTAACCTTTCAGATGGAATGGTGGGAGATAAAGAGGATCATAGAGGGCCTGCCAGAAAGATGTAATGCAGACCTCAATCAGGAGCTATTCATCAATCCAGTCTGCAGATGCGGTTTTCAGATAGGGATGAAGCCACCTGTTCTGGAGATGGATATATCAAGGGCCTGTGAGGAGGGCCTGAGGAATTTCCTCAAGACGCTTCAGTCTCCTGAAAACAGGGAGAAGATTGATTCAACAATAATGGGTTTGAGCCTTTCAGAAAAGAAGGACCTCTCCCAGAGGCTTCTCCATCTTCTCAGCATAAAGGCAGATAAGGCTAATATAAATCAGATATTATCCCTCCTTGATGAAGAGGTCCTTCAGGAGATAGAGAATGCCTTTAAGGGAAGATGGAAGGTCAAGGAGGTAAGGCTTGATGACCTGATCGAGAAGCTAAAGGACAGGAGATTCAGATATGAAGACTTAAGGAGGCTTATCTTAGACTGGATTGGAGAGGATAGGGAATCTATCATCCATGTGATAGGCCTGAATAAAGGTGGATTCATAGGAGAAGACCTTTCCATCTATGGTGTGGAAGGGAAGAAGGCAGAGATTGAATTGAGAAG
Source organism: Thermodesulfovibrionales bacterium (assembly GCA_046292975.1). Classification (GTDB taxonomy): domain Bacteria; phylum Nitrospirota; class Thermodesulfovibrionia; order Thermodesulfovibrionales; family CALJEL01; genus CALJEL01. The sequence goes on along the minus strand of JBKBPW010000074.1, from coordinate 4,726 downwards.
TAGGGGTGTCCTTGAAGGTGAGGAACTCAACAGGGTCTTTGATAGTATTAATCTAAGAAACTTTAAGACACCAGAGTTAATAAACCTCCTTGAGAAAGAAAAGAATGATTATATGAAGAAGAGGTTAAGAAATGAGTTATTTGAGAGATTTTTAAATAGCGATCACATTGAGCCAAGGCCCGATGAGGTTATGGATGAGTTGCTCTCTGAGGTATTAAAGGCTATATCTCTTATAAGGAATTACCAGAGATTCAAGGGAATTCAGGTCTTTGTAGAGATAATAGCACCACTTTCAAAGATCATTGAGGGTCTTCTCTATAAGAATATAAATGATAAGTTTTTTGATCAGGAATTATTGGAGAGGCTTTACAATCTTTATACATCTATTATCAGGGAATATGAAGAAAGGCATGACAAATATGATGGTGCAAGGGATATTGAATATGTGAAGGAGAGACTTGAAGGGAATGTCGTGGTTATGGATGGCCTGAGATATGACCTCTGGCTTATCTTCAAGGATATAATGCTTCTTGAAGGCTGGAGGATAAAGGAAGAGGTCTTCAGGATTGACTCACCCACAACAACTCCTGATTTCAGAGAGGCCTTAGGGATAATAGATGAGACAGGGACGATCAATGGCAGGAGCTATTTACTCCTCAGAGTAGCAGAAAAGGAGATAGGAAAAAGAAATCTGAGGAGATTTCTTAAGGCAGATGCTGCGCTCAAATTCCTCCATTTCAATTTTATAGATACGAGGGTTCATGGCTCCACCATTGACCTTTATCCTCTTTATGAATTAATAAAGAAAGAATTTATAGCTGGCATACTGCCGATCTTAAAAGAGGTAGGTTCATTCTATCTCCTCTCAGACCATGGTTTCAGAGACACAAAGGAACTAAAGGAACGATACAGGCATGGTGGTAAGGGCCTATGGGAAACGCTCTTGCCTTTGGCAGAGATAAAGATCTGAGGGTCAGATAAAAACCTTGTCTAACATAGCCTTTCTCTGGGATGAATCCTTTCTATGGGGATTAATGGCTTATAAGTCATTAAAGGCCATTGGTCTTTCCTTTGACCTTGTTCGTTCTGAAGATATCAGAAGGGGGATTCTGAAGAATTACAGGATGCTCTTTGTCCCTGGTGGATGGGCCTCAAATAAACTAAAGGCCCTTGGTGACAAAGGTGCTGAGGAGATAAAGAGGTTTGTTTATGAAGGTGGAAATTACTTTGGCATATGTGGTGGAGCAGGCCTTGCCACAATGGATGGACTGGGACTTTTGAACATTAAAAGAAAACCCACTAAGCAGAGGGTACCGAGCTTTAGCGGAAGGATATATTTAAATATTTCGGAACATCCTATTTTCACCTCTTCACCAATTCACCAATTTACCAATTCACCAGTTTTTCACGCCTGGTGGCCCTCTCAGTTTATGGTCAATGATAAGGATATAAAGATCCTTGCTACCTTTCAGGAGGCACTACCTGATTCTTATAGCTCTGACTTAAATGTAGGTGATGTAAGAAAGAATGGAAACTGGAAAGAGCTTGAGGAACTATATGGAATAAACCTTGATCCTGAAAGATTAAAGGATGAGCCAGCAGTTGTTGAGGGGAGTTTCGGCAAAGGAAAGGTCTTGCTCTCTCTTATTCACTTTGATACACCTGAAGATGAAAATGGAGCAGTGGTTTTGAGAAATATATGGGAATATCTTGGAGGCAGCCTATTGCGACAGTCGCACGGTCGCTCTGTCGCTCTTAGTGCGACAGTGCTACAGTGCGGCAGTGCGACCGTCTACAAAGGCTTAAGGCTTAAGGCTATAGGCTTAAGGAGAAACTTCAGCCTTCAGCCTAATTTCTTCAGCCTTCAGCCTTCAGCCTATTCGGTCGCTCTATCGCACTACTGCTCTGAGATAATTGACTTTGGTATTCGCAATTTTCTTTGGTTCTGGAGGACACCCATGCTTTTACAGTGGAGGCGAGGGGTAAGGGGGCTTGAGTATAATACGCTTTATGTAATGGCAAAGGAGATAACCGAGGCTGACCACTCTGCGACAGAGCGACAGAGCAACAGTCCGACATCCTGCCGCACTACAGTTGAGCGGTCGTCTGTATCACATCTTAATCCTGAGGACTTCTTTATCTTCAAAGAAAAGGCCCTCAGGCTTCTTATGCTTGAAAGAAAGGCTATGCAAAGAGGCGTGATCACTTATGAATATTCTGATGATCCAGAGATACAGAGCCTTAGAAAGGAGTTATTTGGAAGTTCTAAGAGCTATGGCGGTCAGTTTAAGGAACTTTTAGACCAGATTGATTATCTCCTTTATCATGAGTTAGTGTGAGTTGGTGAGGTAGGGATTCAAAATTTTGAACCCCCACTGCTACCAGGGTCTTTCTGGCGCGCCTGAGAGGATTTGAACCTCCGACCCTCGGCTCCGGAGGCCGATGCTCTAATCCACTGAGCTACAGGCGCATAATTAATTATAATACATAGTGATAAGAAATGAATAATCCCTACTCAAGACTCATAGTCAGGCTTGATGGCAGGAGGCTTTCTGAGTCACCAGAGCTATACGCAGAGCTTGTTAAAAAAGGTATCGGTGGATTTATAGTCTTTGGTGGAGATATTGAAAAACTCAGAGAAGGACTGAGATTTCTTCAAGGGCTTTCAGAAAAGCCCCTTATTATTTGTTCAGACCTCGAGCAGGGACTGGGTCAGCAGGTAAAGGGTGGTTCTATATTTCCATCAGCCATGGCAATGGGATATGCCTACAGGAATGATCCCTATTCAATCTCCCTTATTGAGTCTGCCTTCAGACATATTGCAAGAGAGGCCCTTTATACAGGTATCAATACAATACTCGCACCTGTCATGGATATCCAGAATAACCCTTTAAATCCCATTATCTCTATTCGTTCTTTTGGAGTTGAGCCTGAGATTGTTTCACTTCTTGGCACATTGATGATAAGGGTCTTTAATGAAGAGGGTGTTCTCAGTTGTGCAAAGCATTTTCCAGGTCATGGAGATACAGTCATTGATTCTCATCATGCATTACCAGTGATAAGAAAATCAGTGGAGAGACTTTCAGCCTTTGAACTCATTCCCTTTAAAAGGGCAATTGAATCAGGAGTCTCCATGATTATGATGGGCCATATCCTTGCTACAGGGATAGACACCGAGAGGCCTGTCTCTATATCAGAAAAGGCTGTCAGGTTTTTAAGGGATATGGGCTTTGAAGGTCTTATTATAACTGATGCCATGAATATGGGTGCACTATCAGATTATGGTGAGCTTGACTCCAGTGAGCTGGCAATGGCTGCTGGTGTTGACCTGATTCTTCATCCTGAAGACCCTCACGGTGTAGCAAGAAGGATTGTTGTATCAGAAAACAGAAGGCTTGAAAGATTGTATCCCCTTCTCTCAAAAGGAGAAGATCTGCTACCTGATTTTGGTCATGCAAGGATTATTGCAAGAAAGATATATGAAAAGGCACTTACAGTTTCTGGTGATATTCCTGATATATCCAGTTCTGCTCTGGTGATTATAAATGATGAGATATCAGGGCTTAAAAAGAAGGGAGCTATCTTTGCAAAGAGGTTTGCACCTGAAGATCTTTTTTACATAAATTCCAGTAAAGATATTGATAAGATTCCCAAGGGGAAAGACCTGCTCCTTGCTGTCTTTTCAAGGCCAGGGGCCTTTAAAAGGCCTCTAAAGGATTTCAAAGATATCCTGAATCTTTTAGCAGAAAGGGCAAGATTAATTATATCCTTCGGTAATCCCTTTATACTTCAGGGCATAGAGGCTAATGTCATTTATATTTATGATGACACAGAACTTGCAGAATTGGTTGTTGCTGATTTTTTATTCAAAGCTCTGGGCCCAGGCCATGTTTCTGTTTGATGATGCCATTGCTGAGTCCTTTGTTATTGCTATTATCCCTATCGGGATATCATCTGGAAAGGAATAAATTGTATCTCTAACAGCACTCTCTAAATCTATTCCCTTTTCAATCCTGTCATATACAGCCCTTGCCACGCTCCTTTTTATTATCTCCTCACCGATTCCTGTTACAGCTATTGCACCCTCTTTGCCGGCATAAAAGCCAGCTCCAATAATCGGGGTATCACCGACCCTTCCAATAAGCATTGGAGAGGCACCCCCGGTGGAGGAGGCAACTGCAAAGACTCTGTATCTATCCATTGCCACTGCACCAACAGTGTCAGTCAAAAGATGCCCAAAACCTTTCCATAGAGGGTTTATTTCTTCAGGTCTCTTATTTAAGATGAGGTTTTTAATCCTTTCATATTGTTTCAGGGCCTGTCCAGAAGGTCCTGGATGGGGTTCAAGCCCGAATCTCGCAGCCAGTTTTTCTGCTCCTTCACCAGCTATTGCCACATGTGGTGTGTTTAAAAGTGCCTGTGCAAGAAGCACAGGATTCTTTACATTTCTGACCGCCATGACCATAGCAAGCCTTCCTGAAGAATCCATGATAGAGGCATCCATCTCTATGGTCTTTCCATCTATCCTCAGGATAGAGCCAGTGCCGGCATTGAATCTTCCATCATCTTCAAGGAATGGGAATGGATTAAAGGTGTTCTGTGGATGTATGGGCCGATCCTTTTTGCTGCCTCTTTAATATCTTCAAGAGCTGTAATTTGCCGATAGAAGACTTACCCAAGAGGTTAAACCTCTTTTATTCGCCTTCTTAATGTCTTTTAAGAATTT
>JBKBPW010000073.1:0-8917 GCA_046292975.1 Thermodesulfovibrionales bacterium | reverse complement strand
AGTCAGTTTAAAACATTACTGGAACAATCAGGACCTACAGGCAAAAGGCTTGATTTTCTCGTTCAGGAGATATTAAGGGAGTTTAATACCATAGGAGCTAAATCAATGAATCTTGATATAAGGAACCTTGTTATAGAGGCAAAGACCGAGCTTGATGCCCTCAGAGAGCAGATACAGAATGTAGAGTGATGTAATGGGTAAAGATGGGAACTCATATATACAGAGCGACTGTTGCACTAAAATTTTCTGGTGCAAGGACGGGACATGAAAAGATTTCCAGGACAGATGCTAATTAATATCGGCTTTGGTAATGTTGTCTCTGCCCACAGGGTGGTAGCGATTGTCTCTCCTGACTCTTCACCTATGAAGAGACTAAGGGAAGAGGCAAAGCGTAAAGGAAAACTTATTGATGCCACTGAAGGAAGAAAGACAAGGGCAATTATAATAACAGATAGTGACCATGTCATACTCTCAGCACTGCAAACAGAGACTATCACCCAGAGGTTTAGCGGTGAGCATTCAGAGGAAATGAGCTTAAAGGAGCAAGATGAAAGGTAGTCTGATAGTAGTCTCGGCACCCTCTGGTGCTGGTAAAACAACGCTCTGCAATGCTATTGTGAAGGACTTTGACAGGATAGCCTTTTCTGTATCCTACACAACAAGAAAGCCAAGGGAGGGAGAAATAGACGGAGTTGATTACTACTTTGTTGATGAGAAGAGATTCAGAGAAATGATAGAAAAGGAAGAATTTGCGGAATGGGCAATGGTCCATGGCAATCTCTATGGAACGGCAAAAAAGACCCTGAATAATCTCATGGATAGGAATATAGATGTCCTTCTTGACATAGATGTGCAGGGTGCTAAGCAGATAAAGGCGCTTTATCCAGAGGCTGTGCTTGTATTTATAATGCCTCCCTCTTTCGATGAATTAAAGAAAAGACTCCTTAAAAGAGGAGCTGAAAATCTTGACCTGAGGCTTAAGAGGGCCTTTGAGGAGATGAGGGAATATTCCTTTTATGATTATGTTATAATAAATGATAATCTTGAAAAGGCAATAGGTGACCTTAAATCCATAATAATCAGTGAAAGGTTGAGGTCAAAAAGGTTTGACCCGGGATTTATTGATAGATTTTATCCAATCGTATAAAAAGGAGGAAGAGAGATGGACATAATTTCATTACCAATTGAAATAGACAAGCAGAAGATTGACAGCCGTTACAGGCTCGTTAATATTGCTGCCCAGAGGGCAAAGGAACTGTCCTATGGTGCAAAGAAGAAGATTGAAACGAAATCAAAAAAGGTAACTACTATTGCCATTGAAGAGGCACTGGCAGGAAAACTTGAATATATTGTCGGTGAAGAGGCTGTTAAGGCAAGAGAAGAGGAGAAGAAGTTTGATTACAGAAAACTTCTTGAGGACCGCAGAAGGGTTCCAGCTGACATAAGAGAGCTTGAAAAGGATCTCAAGGTTTATCTTCACGGAAAGGAGGAAGAGAGCAGGGATCTCTCAGAACTCTTCTCCAATGAGAGACAGAAGGATATTGAAGAATAAGAATGTCCTTCTTGGTCTCACAGGTAGTGTAGCAATCTACAGGGCAGTAGAGCTTGCAAGAAGGCTTAGTGAGGCAGGTGCAGCAGTAGAGACTATCTTTACTGAATCAGCCCTGAGGTTTCTAAATCCACTTCTAATAGAATCTGTCACCGGCAGAAGGCCTTACAGTGATACCTTTCAGTTTCCCATGTCCCATATTGAACTTTCACAGAACTCAGATATTATGGTTGTTGCACCAGCCACAGCAAATATTATAGGAAAGTTTGCATCAGGTATTGCTGATAATCTCCTGAGTACAGCCTTTCTTGCCATGTCCCCGGGTAAAGTCCTTATAGCTCCAGCCATGAACTGGAGGATGTATGAAAATACTGCTGTTCAGGAAAATATAAATAGACTCAAGGCAAGGGGAGTCAATTTCATAGGACCTGAAAAAGGGCCCCTTTGCTGTGGTGAAGAAGGCTATGGAAGACTCTCAGATATTGAGGACATACTTCAGGAGATTGAAAATCTGCTTTCAGATAAAAGCATGAAAGGATTGAGGGTCCTTGTCACAGCAGGACCTACAAGGGAATATATTGATTCTGTAAGGTTTATTTCAAACAGATCAACGGGAAAGATGGGGTTTGCCCTTGCAAAAATTGCAAGGCAACGCGGGGCAGATGTTACCTTAGTAAGTGGTCCTGTTTCATTGAGGCCTCCCTCTGGAGTAAAGGTAATAAAGGTTGAAACTACCAGTGAGATGAAGGAGGCAGTTATGTCCCTTATTTCTAATATTGATATAGTTTTCATGGCAGCAGCACCTGCTGATTTTACCTGTAAAAAAGAGACAGGCAAGATCAAGAGGACTCAACCCATCAGTCTTGAGCTTCAACCTACCGTTGATATAATAGGCCAGGCTGGAAGACTCTCAAAGAGACCTTTTCTTGTGGGCTTTGCAGCAGAAACCTCAGAAGACATTGAGGGTGCAAGACAGAAGCTCCTTCAAAAAGGGCTTGATATGATTGTTCTTAATAATATAGCAGAGCCAGGGGCAGGTTTTGAGTCTGACACAAACAGGGTCTTTATTATTGATAGAGACTCTGTGGAGTCAACAGAGTTGATGCCAAAAGAGGAAATTGCATCCATAATAATTGACAGGGTGCTCAAGAAAACTGGCAGGGAGGTATCATGAATTCACCCTCACCATCAAAAAAGAAGGTATTAAAACTTGGCCTTCCAAAGGGAAGTCTTCAGGAATCCACATTAAAGTTATTCAGAAAGGCTGGCTACAGGATAGATGTCTCTCCAAGGTCCTACTATCCCCAGTTTGATGACCCCGAGATAGAATCCATGCTTATAAGGGCACAGGAGATGGCAAGATATGTTGAAGATGGAGTACTTGATTGCGGACTTACTGGCCTTGACTGGATCCTTGACAGCAATGCTAATGTCAAAGAGGTTGCTGAACTAAGATATGCAAAGGAGGGTTTCAGACCTGTAAGATGGGTAGTGGCTGTACCCATGGACTCAAAGATAAAGACCTTAAAAGACCTGAATGGTAAAAGGATTGCCACAGAGCTTGTAAATTTTACCAGAAAATTTCTCAAGTCAAAGGGTATTGATGCAAATGTTGATTTCTCCTGGGGTGCTACAGAGGTAAAGCCACCCTATCTTGCTGATGCTATTGTAGAGCTAACAGAGACAGGCACATCCCTCAGGGCAAACAACCTCAGGATTATTGATACCATCCTTGAATCAACAACAAGGTTTATTGCAAATAAAGAGGCATGGAAAGACCCCTGGAAGCGTGAAAAGATGGAAAATATCTGTCTTCTTCTTCGAGGAGCCCTTGCTGCAGAGGACAAGGTTGGATTAAAGATGAATGTCCATGAAAAAGACCTGAAGGCAGTTCTGTCTCAATTACCAGCTATGCATTCACCAACTATTGCGCAGCTTACAGAAGCTGGATGGTATGACCTTGATGTGGTGATTGATGAAAAACTCGTCCGTGACCTTATTCCAAGACTCAAGAAGGCTGGCGCAACAGGGATAGTTGAGTATCAGCTCAATAAAGTAATACCCTGAATGGTGATCAGATGTTAAGTTCCCTTATACGCAAGGAGATTCTAAGCCTCGAGGGATACAGACCTGAAACTATCAAGGCAAACATAAAACTTGATGCCAATGAATGCCCTTACAGTCCACCTGTGACTCTTAATCTGAGATCTCTTAAGCTAAATAGATATCCTGATCCAGAGGCAAAGGCTTTGAAAAAATGCCTTTCCGAACTCTGGGATACAGGCCCTCAAGATATACTTCAGGGAAATGGTTCAGATGAACTGATATATTATCTTATCTCTGTTACAGGTGGGCCTGTCCTTTATCCAGTGCCTACCTTTTCAATGTATGGTATTATCGGAAGGATACTGGGTCAGAAGATTATCGAGATACCCCTTGATGAAAAATTTGACCTCCCTGTTGATAATTTTATTAATGTTATAAAAAAACAAAAACCTGGGATTATCTTTTTAAGCTCTCCAAACAATCCGACAGGTAATATGTTTTCAAAGGAACGGATTATTGATGTGATAAAACAAAGCAACTGCATCGTTGTAGTGGATGAGGCCTATCAGCCCTATGCCAGAAATAATAATGGCTTTATTCCATATACAAAGAAATATAAGAACCTCCTTGTTATGAGGACATTTTCAAAAATAGGATTTGCCGGAATAAGGCTTGGTTTTTTAATTGGCAACAGCAGGATTCTCAATGAGATTAACAAGGCAAGATTACCCTATAATGTAAATTTATTAACCCAGAATATAGCCCTTGAGGCATTGAGGAAAAGGAGTTTTTTTGAGAATGCAGTAAAGAAGGTGCTTTCTGAGAGGGAATGGCTTACTAAGGAGTTGAAAAGTATAGACCAGATAACAGTCTATCCATCGGATGCAAATTTTATATTATTCAAGGTAAGGGATGCTGGAAGGATTCATAAAGCACTTTTAAAAAGAGACATACTGATTAAAAATCTAAGTAATGTGATACCTGATTGCCTGAGGGTAACAGTGGGAAAGAAAGCAGAGAACAGGGCCTTTATAAGGGCACTGAAGTCTATTATCTCAGAGCAGTAGTGCGATAGAGCGACCGTGCGACAGAGTGCGACCGTGCGATAGTATTTAGTGCGACCGTGCGATAGAGCGATAGTGCGACGGTCGCACTGTAGCACTGTCGCACTGTAGCACGAGGAGGAGATTAAATGAGAAAGGCAAATGTGAAGAGAAAGACAAAAGAGACAGATATATCTATTGAGTTAGCTCTTGATGGCAGTGGAAAATACGAAATAAATACACCTCTACCATTTTTGAATCACATGCTTGGACTTATGGCATATCATGGTAGATTTGACCTTAAGATAAATGCAGCTGGTGACATAGATGTGGATTTTCATCATCTTATAGAAGACCTCGGGATTGTCATTGGTGAGGCAATAAAAGAGGCACTGGGTGAAAAAAAAGGAATAAGAAGATATGGTAATGCCATTATCCCGATGGATGAGAGCCTTGCAGAGGTCACCATTGACCTGAGTGGAAGACCCTATCTTGTTTACAGGGTTCAAAACAAGAGATTGCGACTCAGAGATCTTGAGGTATCACTCTTTGAGGATTTCTTCAGGGCACTGTCAAACAATAGTTTGATGAATCTCCATATAAGGATACACTACGGAAGGGATCCCCATCATATGTATGAGGCAATATTCAAGGCCTTTGGAAGGGCCCTTCGTGAGGCAGTAACCATAGACCCCGGGCTAAAGGAGGCACCAAGCACAAAAGGAAGATTGTGATTAATATGTCAGAAGAGAGTGGACTTGTTAATCTTACACTGGAGGACATAAAATCAGCCCTTAAATCCAGAGAGATTACCCATATCCTCCTTGATATGGATGGCACACTTCTTGATAAATATTTTGATGATTATTTCTGGTGCCATCTCGTTCCTGAAAGATATGCAGAGAAACATAACATAACCTTCGGAAGGGCTAAAGAAGAACTTTTTAAAAAATACAGGTCACAGGAAGGCACATTAAACTGGACAGATGTAGATTACTGGTCAGGAGAATTAAAACTTGACATTATAGCCCTCAAGGAGCAGATAAGACATCTTATAGAGGTTCATCCCCATGTGGAGGATTTCCTAAAGGAGATGAGACTCAGGAAGAAACATGTATGGATTGTAACAAATGCCCATTATAAGGTCCTCAGCATGAAATTAAAAAAGACAGAACTGGGCAGATATCTTGATGGTGCCATAACCTCTTTTGATATGGGGATACCAAAGGAGTATATTGAATTCTGGCAGAGGGCAGAAAAAAAGATAGGCTTCAAAAAAGGACATTCTCTCTTCATAGATGATACTGTAGATGTGCTGAAGACAGCGAGGTCTTTTGGAATAAAGTATCTTATTCATAAGGCTAAGTCAAATTCAAAGGTTGAGGCTCAACCTTCATATGAATTCCTGAGCATCCATGACTTCAGCGAACTTCTTGATAATTAATCTCCCATGAATGTCTCGGAGCTTTTTGTTAGATGCCTTGAAAAGGAAGGCGTAGACACCATCTTCGGTATCCCAGGAGAGGAAAACCTTCCACTTCTTGAGGCCCTCACTCACTCCAGCATTAAATTCATAACCACAAGAGATGAGAGAGGGGCTTCTTTTATGGCTAATGCCTGGGGACGGCTCAGAAAGAAACCAGGTGTATGCCTTTCAACCCTTGGTCCTGGTGCAACAAATATGATGACTGGTATAGCTGATGCCCTGCTTGATTTTTCTCCCCTTGTAGCAATCACAGCGCAGGTGCCTCTCTCAAAGATCCATGAAGAATATCATCAATATATTGATGTCCTTTCTCTTATGAAACAGATTACCAAATGGAACGCTCGCATTGAACCTCATTCTGTTTCTGAGATCGTGAGCAAGGCCTTCAGGATTTCCATGACCGAAAAGTGGGGACCCTGTCATCTTGAGCTCAATGAGGACATAGCTGAATCAAAGGTAGAAGGACAGCCCCTTGAACCCATAGAATATAAATACCCTGAAGTCTCACCTGAATTGATTAAGAAGGCAATAAGGATGCTTGAGGAGGCCCATCAACCTGTCATTATTGCTGGCAATGGTGTTATAAGGGCACAGGCAACTCAGGAATTAAAAGGTTTTGCTGAGAAGGCAGGAATACCTGTTTTTACAACCTTTATGGGCGCTGGAGCTATGCCAGCAGATTCGGAACTTTTTATTTCTCCAATAGGACTTCAGAGTAAAGATTATGTGAACTGCGGGATAGAGAGGGCGGATCTCATAATGGCTATTGGATTTGATCCTGTAGAGTTCAGCCCCGAGTTCTGGCATGATGCAAAGGTGATTCATATATCAACTGTTCCTGCTGAGATAAGTTCTCACTATAAAGTTCAGATTGACCTTTGCGGAGACATAAAAAACACACTTTCTCAACTGGCTGAGAGCATAATTTCTACCAAAGATCCTTATTATTATCTAAGGCTCAGAGAGCTTTCATATCAGGAATTTGATGATAGAGGCTTTCCCCTTAAACCTTTGAGGATTGTTAATGAGATAAGGAATGTTCTTGGAAGGAAAGATATCCTTATAAGTGATGTGGGTGCTCATAAGATATGGATAGGAAGATTCTACAGGGTTTATGAACCTGATACACTCATTATTTCAAATGGTCTTTCTTCAATGGGCTTTGCAATTCCAGCAGCCATTGTGGCAAAGATGCTCAATCCGGAAAGAAATGTGATAGCAGCAGTTGGCGACGGTGGTCTTCTGATGAGTCTTGCTGAACTTGAGACAGCAAAGAGACTCGGGGTGAAGCTTACAATTGTTTTATTTAATGATTCAGGTTATGGATTAATATCCTGGAAAGAACTTATAAAATATGGAAGGACCTTCTATGTTGACTTTGAAAATCCTGATTTTGTGAAACTTGCCCATGCCTTCGGTATGGAGGGATACAGAGTGGAAAAAGAGGATGACCTTTCCCTTATACTGAGAAATTCCTTCGGGCATAAAGAATCTGTCCTCATTGATTGTCCTGTAGATTACAGGGAAAATCTTAAGCTTACAGAAAGACTCGGCTCAATTATCTGCCCTGTATAAGTAGGAGCTATTGCAATACGGCCCTACTATCTCACAAGGGGTTGACTTTCTCAACCCCCTGTATAAAATCTTACTTCTTTTGAATATAGAGTTCCCAGTATCCCTTATCCTCAAGTTTTACTGATTCAAAGGCATATCCCTGTTTTTCGGCAAACCTTGGTATCGAGTCCTCTGCTGAGGCAGGGGCATCACAGAGTATCTTGAGGATCGCACCAGAAGGGAGTTTTTCAAGCGCCTTTTTTGTCATCACAAGTGGATAGGGGCATACCCTCCCAAGGACATCCAGTGTCTCTGTGGGTGTTTGGTCTTTTAATGCCATAGTTTCTCCTCCTTTCTAAGTTTTATCCCAGCCATCATTTAAAACAAGGCTGAAGCTAAGAGTTTTTAAAAATATAAGATATGTTTTGCCTCTTCTATAGTCTTTTTAATTGTCTCAAAAGGCACAACCTGGAGCTTCTTTTCAGCACCCATATCTTCGGCATCAACAATCTGGTCTTCCTTAATTCCAAATTTCTCCATGTCTTCCTTGCAGACATAAACATCAAGGTCAACAAGAAGGCAATTTTTTAGATGGGTCTCTGTACTTGTTATTCCATATATATCCATCGCCTTCTGACCCTTTAAACAGTTTAACACGCCGTCACCAACATAACAAAGCACTGGCGTAACTGTATCACCTTCTTCAAGAAGTATCTCAACTGTCTGATAGGCCATTGCATGAGTGGCACCAAGTTTTGGGACTTCTGATTTATATGGGGGCTTTGTCACTATAAAGGCAAGTTTTACATCTGCCATCACTCACCTCCTATATGAAGGACCCTGTCGGATCCATGAATCTTTGCAAGATACCAGTGCATGGCACTCCACTGCACACCTTCAATAGAATTTGTTTTATTTACACCCCTTGCAAGAGAACAGGCCTCACAGGTACATACCTCCACACCTTTTTCAATTAACTTTCTTAATGGTGTTTCTCCATGGGAATAATCTTTTAGATGTTTTTGACCCTTTAAAGGAGAGCCTGCCGCATTACTTGAAAACCAGATATTGACCTTATGTCCTTTAGCAGCTGCTGCCTCTGCAAGCTTTAAGGCAAAGTCATAATTCATTGAACCAACAAGGGCAGAAAATAATCCTATAGTTAATGTTCCCATAGCTGCCTCCTTTACATCCATATAAGTTTTTCATATTCATTAAATATCAAATCCACCACATCAC
>JBKBPW010000072.1:0-8938 GCA_046292975.1 Thermodesulfovibrionales bacterium | reverse complement strand
AAAAGGAGAAATTCCCTTACAGAGAATTGAGCATATTCAGGGCTGCCTTTATAAGGGATATACCGGCAACTGTCCATGTTGCCATAGGAACAGATATAATTCACATGCATCCCTCTGCTGATGGTGCTGCTATAGGAAAGGCAAGCCTCCTGGACTTCAGACTTTTTAGCTCAGTAATTTCAGAACTTGAAGGAGGTGTCTATATAAATCTCGGTTCAGCAGTAATTATGCCAGAGGTCTTTTTGAAGGCACTTGCAATTGCAAGAAATCTCGGACACAGGGTGGAAAATATTACCACTGCAAATATGGACTTTATACAGCATTACAGACCCCGTGAGAATGTCCTTATAAGACCAACAAATCTTGGTGGAAGATATTTTGCCATTACAGGTCATCATGAGATAGTATTTCCATTACTTGCAGCAATGATAATTGAGAATTGGTGAATAGGTTAAAGTAGTGAGTTGGTATGCAAGTGAATTAGTAATTTGAGGAAATCTGTGGCTGTTAGAAAGGAGTACCTTTTAGATGACCCCAAGGGTTGATGAGGAAAAGTGCATAGGCTGTGGCACCTGTCAGGAGATATGTCCTGCAGTATTCTTTGTTGATGAAACCATAGGGAAATCGAGGGTTATTGACCCTGATGGTTGTGATTATGCTGGATGTTGTGAGGCAGCAGCAGAGAACTGCCCTGTGGAGGCAATCACACTTGAGGATTAGTTATTTCTGGAGCTTCTGCTCAAGGGCAAAGTTGTATAAGTCCCTGCACATCTGGAGCCTTTTTAAATAGACCCTCCTTGTACTCTCATCTTCAAGTCCTTCTATAACAGCCTTGAGTTTATCACACCTTGATATTAATTCCCTCAATTCATCAACACCAAGTGCCATGACATCAGCAGTCTTTGAGCATATATCCTCATATTCCTTTTTCCAGTCCTGTGCGTGGAGCAGGGGAGCGATTAAAAGAAAGGAAATTAAGAAAATCAGCAGGGAAATAGATATTCCCTTCTTTCTCCAAATTTTTATCTTCATTGTTCCTCCTAATGTCCCATCCCTGGATGGCATCTCTTACAGTCATTCATAGGAAATGCTACCGTAAGATGACAGACACCGCAGAATTCTCCCTGAAGTATCCTTGTCATATAGAAATGCTTTGTAGTCTTTTTCTTGATATTGAATATATCTGGATGACACATGTTGCATTCAAGCCATTCATTGTGAGGCTTGTGAGGGAAAACAGCAGCAGGTATATTGGTCCATTCTGCTTCAAGGAAAATCCTTTTATTAAATGTAATTTCCTCAGGTGGTTTTATCGTGAGGTAATTAACAGGCTTGATAAATCCATCCCTCATGGCAGCAACACAGTCTATACCATTTCCAAATTTTGTCTTTGGAAATTTTGAAAGTTCAGCAAACTTCTCTTTTCCAGAATCCCTCTTTCCATTGTGACACCTTTCACAATCAGCAGGATTCTCATGTCCGAAGAGGTCTTTACCATTGTGGCAGGTTCCGCAGAACCTGCCACTCCTGTTCAAGGCCTCTGTGATTTCAGTAGTATTTGCCTTCATGTTGAATTCAAGCTCAAAATGGCATACCCTGCATGTATGTTTTCTCCTGTGTATCCAGTGGGAGAAGCTTACTGCCTTCACATTATTTTTCTCTGAAGTCCTGTTTATTAATATGTTGCCATATTCCTCTGGTGGGGGGAGTGGTGGAAGATCAAAATAAGCCTCCATTAATTGAGGCAATACAAGCAGGGTAAGGAGTATTAATACTACTAAACCTGTTTTGTATGGCATCGCTGGCAATCCAGAAGTGGAAAGGCTACTGAATTGTGGCATACACCACAGTACTTACCCTGGAAGATATCAACCATTGTGTATTTTGTAGTTCCTTTCTTAACCCCAAGGAATATCTCAGGATGGCATCCCTCACAGCCCATCCATACTGTGTGTTTTTTGTGGGAGAAGATTATGTCTGGAAGTCCGCTTACCTTTGATTCAAGTGCAAAGTCCTGTGGTCTCTGTAGCTGTGTCTTTTTAATGGATACACCTTCAATGAAATCCACTGGCTTAACAAGTCCATCTGCCTCAGCCTTTTCCCAGTCTATGCCATTGCCGAATCTCTCCTTCGGAAATCTCTCTGTAAATTTATAGAAATCATATTCCTTTTTTACAGCTGATGCCTGTCCGCAGACACTTATAATATCAGCTCCAGCTTCAAAGGCTATGGCTGCCTCAAGGGCACCTGCATCCATTATCTTTAGGTCAGCAAATATTATTTTTTGAGGGAATTCCTTTTTCAATCTTTTAACGATCTCTATACCTGCGGATTTGATAAGGGGTGTGCCTGCTTCAAGGATATCAAAATAGCCCCCTGCCTTTCTGGCTATATCCATAGCCCTCTCAGCCACTACCAGGTCTATGGCAAGCTGGAGGAGGGGCATATTTAATAATATCATATCCTGATATAATTTAATCATCATGGGTAGATGCAAACTCTGTAATGCCATCTCAACCTCTATATCAGGAGAGCTATCGCTCTGCCTTAATTGCATAAGGAAGAATCCAGCTCGAGCAATCCCTTTAGCAATGGAGGTTCACAGGGAAAGCAGAAGGCAATTCGGTCTTCCTGAGCATCCACCGAAGAGCCCAGATGGTATATCCTGCAGGCTATGTGTGAATGAATGCATAATTGGTGAAGGTGAACTGGGTTATTGTGGTTTGAGACGAAATGTAAAAGGTAGACTTACAGGTGTTACAACAATGGCAGGTAAACTTTCATGGTATCATGACCCTCTTCCAACAAACTGTGTTGCAGACTGGGTGTGCCCTGGTGGCACTGGCTCAGGTTATCCTGTGTATGCCCATTGCAGAGGCCCTGAATATGGATTTAATAATCTTGCTGTCTTCTTTCATGCCTATTCTTTTAATTGCCTTTACTGCCAGAACTGGCATTTCAGGGAAGAGACCTTAATGCCTGAAACAAGGTCAGTAGAAGAACTGGTTTCAGCCATCAATTCACGGACATCCTGCATATGTTATTTTGGTGGTGATCCGGCACCACAGTTACCTTTTGCAATAAATGCCTCAAGACTTGCAATTAAAGAAAATAGGGGAAGGATATTAAGAATCTGTTTTGAAACCAATGGCTCAATGAATAGAGGTCTTCTTAAAGCCATGATCGATCTATCCTTGCAGTCAGGTGGTTGCATAAAATTTGACCTCAAGGCATGGGATGAGAACCTCCACATTGCATTAGCAGGAGTTACAAATAAGAGGACACTGGAAAATTTTAAGGAGGCATCAGGATATATTCACCTTAGACCTGAACCACCCCTTTTAATTGCAAGCACGCTCATGGTGCCGGGATATATAGATGAAAAAGAGATAAGGGAAATCGCAAGATTTATCGCCTCATTGAATCCAGAGATTCCCTATAGCCTCCTTGCCTTTTATCCCCATTTTTACATGAAAGACCTTCCCCTTCTCAAAAAAGAAGATGCCTGGAGTTTTTTAAGGATAGCTCAGGAGCAGGGTCTAAAGAATGTGAGGCTCGGAAACCTTTATCTACTTCTATGATTCATCATGCCAGTATGACAGAGCACAAAGTCATACTTCAAAGGATCTTCAGGATCAAGCCTCTTTAAGGCACTGGTTATCTCCTTTGCCATCTTTATGTCAGGTGTCCTTCTTGTTGTTAGACCTAATCTCATTCCGATCTTTGCAATGTGAATATCAAGTGGAATTATCAATTTATTTTTTGGAATGCCTTTCCATATCCCGAGGTCTATCTCATCCTTTCTCACCATCCACCTTAAAAAGAGGTTCATCCTCTTACAGGCACTCCCACCTGATGGAAGGGGGAAAAGCTGTCTTAAACCTTCTGTGTTTTTTAAAAGACTCAGGCAGTATCTTGAGAATCCATCTATTGCACTGAAGGTATCTTCATCCTCATGACTGTAAAACCTGCAGAAGGCCTTTTCAATACTGCTGTCTTTTTGAAGCAATAGATTCAGTATGCTTAGGAGTTTAATTATGTCCTCTTCTTTTTGGAATCTATAATAGAGGCCATCAAAGAGCCTTCTATGTCTTGATGGTTTAAAATTAAGAAGAAAATCACAAGGACTTTTTCCCATCCTGCTTAATATCTTTTCTATCACCGGTTTAAAGAGCTCAACCCTACCATAAGCAAATAATGCTGCAATAAATCCTGCGATCTCAATATCTTCTTTCTTCTCATATCTATGAGGGAATTCTACAGGGTCGTTGAGAAGCCTTTTTGAATAATCAAAGCCCTTACAGTTCTTTTCTATGAATAACCTGACACGATAAAGGTTCATAAAGGAGTATAAAAACTTGACATTTTGAGAGTCAATGTTTTTTAATAATACATCCCCAGTAATTGCGCCAAGCTGCTTAAGGCTAATAGCCTTTAGCTGGTAGTTATTTTTTAAGGAGGTTTCGGTGTACGCAATAGTAGAGACAGGAGGACATCAATTCAGGGTTTCTCCCAATATGACCATAAAGGTGGAGAAACTGAATGCTGAAAAGGCTCAGGAGATCACCATTGATAAAGTCCTTGCCATATCAAAGGACAATGGTGAGGTAATCATTGGAAAACCTTATATAGAGGGGGCCTCTGTAAAGGCAGAGGTTATTGATACAAAAAAGGACAAAAAGATACTCGTATTCAAAAAGATACCGAGAAAATATCACAAAAAGTTGAGAGGACACAGACAGCTCTATACACTTATTAAAATCAAGGAGATAATAGGAGGTTAATCCATGGCACATAAAAAGGGAGTTGGCAGTTCAAGAAATGGCCGTGACAGTCAGGCAAAGAGGCTTGGTGTAAAGATATTCGGCGGACAGATTGTTAAGGCAGGCAATATAATCGTCAGACAGAGGGGAACAAAATTTCACCCTGGTTTGAATGTCGGCAGGGGTGGAGATGATACACTCTTTGCCCTGATAGATGGTATTGTTAAATTTGAGCGCAAGGATAGAGAAAGACTTAAGGTAAGCGTATATCCATTACCTGCTGCAAATTAATTTTATGGGCTCAGCAATAAAATACCTTCCCCATTATTCAACTAAAGAAAGAGACAGGTGGGAAGGTGACCGGGAATTGATAAAGGGTATTCCCTACGCCCTTGCCTCTCCTGTTCCGTTAAATAAAAAGATCCTCTCAAGATTGGGCTGGCTCCTTATTGAAGCACTGAAGAACTGCAGTGATTGTGCTGTCTATACAGAACTTGATTATTATATCTCAGAGGATACAGTGGTAAGACCTGATGCCTTGGTTTTCTGTGGTGAGCCAGGTAATAGACTTACTGAAAGGCCTGAGGTCCTTTTTGAGATAGTTTCAGAATCCTCCCGAAAAATAGATGAGATAGATGAGATAGATGAGATAGATGAGATAATTAAATTAGACCTCTATGAATCCTGCCAGATTCCTTATTATGTGCTTATCTATCCCGAGGAACAGAGGATAAAGTATTCGTGATGGAAGAAAAGGGGGATATCCAGAAGGAATCAGAGGTGCTCCAGGGTTTTCAAATAAAGGGTTGCAATATCTTGCTTGATTTTAAAAAATTGTGGGTATGAAAAGAGGTCATAAGACAAAGCCTCTTCCTTATTATACTTACGATGATTATAGACAATGGGAGGGGAACTGGGAACTTGTAGAGGGCATACCCTATGCAATGGCTCCTTCGCCGTTATTTACACATCAGTATATTATTACGCAGTTATTAATACAAATAGGACAGCAGATAGAAAACTGTCCTGAGAAATGCTTTGTGGTGACTGATCTGGACTGGATAATTTCAGAAGATACTGTCTTGAGACCTGATGTAGTAGTTATATGCAAAGAAGTAAAGGATTATATAAAGAGCCCGCCAGAGGTTATATTTGAGATTGTCTCAAAAGCAACTGTGCAGAAGGATGAAGTTCTAAAATTTGGTATCTATCAGAGCGAAAAGGTCTCGTTTTATGTGCTTATTTATCCAGAACTCAAAAAGGCAAGGATATTCAAATTAAAAAATAATAAGTATGAAAAGATTGCTGATTGTATAGACCAGAACTTTGAATTTGAAACAGTATGCAAATTCAATGTTAATTTTGGCAGACTCTGGTATTAGTATTTGTCCTGAATCCCCCTTCTCACGCCTTGAGTTATATAATATTCCTTATGGAAGACATTCATGAAGATGCAGAAGAGATAAAAGAACTTATCAAAGAATATGGCCTTGAAGAAGATGAGGAATATGTAATCATCAATCTCAAAAATAGTCGTGGTAAGGCAAGGAGAATATACCTTCTTAAGAGACGCTATATGAGAATCATCAAACCTGATGGAACTTTTGAAGATTATCCCCTGAGAGATATAGTGGAGGCAATACTCAGATATCCCTATTTAAGACTTAGCGAATCATTGCTTCTTAAAAAGCATGATTAAGATCATAACCCCTTGAGGTGCCTGCTCGTTAGGCCTTACAGCGACGAACCCCCGACATAGTGTTTTGTCCCACATAGTTATTATCTCTTATGCCTAAATGTCCTTTTTGTAACAGCAGCCTTGAAGGAAAGGTCACAGATAAAGAAGGATGGCTCTGTGAATGTGGAGAGTGGATTCCTGCAGGTTTTGAGATAGTGGATGAAGAAAACTGCGAAAACTGTCCCGTCCTTCACTGCCTGCAGAGCAAGAAGGGGCAAGGCCAGGTTCAAAACCCGCCCCTACTCAAGGTTTCCCTTTGAACCCTGGACAGCCTTCCCATCCTTTACAGGGAGCCTTTTTTCTTAGGAGGCAATCTCTGTTAAAACAGATGGAGGGTTCTTCAGTCTTTTTTTTGTTGTCTGTCTTTTTTAAAACCTTTGTTTTCAAAGCCTCTAACTCTCACACTCCTTGCATGGGCCTCAAGACCTTCAATGTCTGCAATGGTTTCCACAAAAGGAGCGAGTTTCTTGAATCCCTTCTCTGAGAATTGAATGAGGCTTGACCTTTTTATAAAATCATAAACCCCAAGCGGTGATGAGAACCTTGCTGTGCCTCCTGTTGGGAGGGTATGATTTGGTCCTGCTATATAATCACCCAGGGGTTCTGGTGTCCATTCTCCAAGGAATAGGGCACCAGCATTCCTTATATAAGGAAGCAATGCCCCGGGTTTTTTTACCATTAATTCAAGATGCTCCGGTGCAATCCTGTTTGCAATCCTGGCAGCCTCCTCTAAATTTTTTGTAAGTATAATTGCACCATAATTGTTCAGAGAGCTTAAGGCTATATCCTTTCTTTTTAATTCCCTTAATTGTCTTTCAATCTCGGACCTTATCTTTTCTGCAAGGGATAAGGAGTCTGTTAGCACTATGGCAGAGGCATTTTCATCATGTTCTGCCTGGCTTAAGAGGTCTGCTGCGATAAACTCCGGTCTTGCCACCCTGTCTGCTATTATAAGCACCTCACTTGGGCCAGCTATCATATCAATATCAACAATTCCAAAGACTGCCTTCTTTGCCAGTGCCACATAGATATTTCCAGGTCCAACAATCTTATCAACTCTTTTTATTGTCTCTGTTCCAAAGGCAAGGGCAGCTATTGCCTGTGCACCACCTATAGAATAGACTTCATTTATTCCGAGCATCTCTATAGCAGCCATCACATAGGGATTGAGTATTCCATCAGGTGCGGGAGTAACAACTGCTATCTCCTTAACACCAGCTACCTGTGCTGGTATTACATTCATTAAGACAGTGGAAGGGTAGGCCGCCCTGCCCCCTGGTACATAGACACCAACCCTTTCAATGGGTCTTATTATCTGACCAAGAAGGATGCCTCCTTCTCTGTATGACCATGACCTCTCCTTTTGTTTTTCATGAAATCTTCTTATCCTCTTTGCCGCAAGTTTCAGTGCCTTTATCACAGGCCTTTGTACTTTACTGGCAGCCTCTTTTATCTTTTTGTGTGGAAGCAGTGGGGTATTTAATTCTATCCTGTCAAACTTTTTTGTATATTCAAGAAGTGCCCTGTTGCCATTTTTCTTTACATCCTCTAATATAGACCTTACAGTTCTTACGATTTCCTCTGGTGGCTCAAGTATCCTTTCCTGAAGCCTTAAGATAAAATCTTCAATCTCAGCCCTGTTTTTAAGTATTTTCATTTTTTTATAAGCTTTAAAAAATAAGGTGAACCGGTGAAAATCTTATAAAAGGCTTTCTCTATTATATAATTCCTATTTGCCTTAGGATTTCAGCAATCTTTGGGTCTTGCCTTGCGAGTTCCTTTAAAACCTTCTCTATCCTCTCTTCTCGTTCCTCAAGCTCTTTATATTTCCTGATTGTTGGTGCGAGGGCTGTGCGTCTGTCCCATATAACAAAACCAATTAAGGCTATGATACCTCCAAGGACTACATAAACTAAATCCCTGAGGTCATCAATCCTTTTCCCCAAGTCATCAATTCTTTTCCCCAGGTCATCAATCCTCTGATTAATTGCCTTCTGTCCCTCTTCAAGTCTTATAAGTCTGTCTCTATCCTCTTGAGTATAGGAGATCTCTTTAGCGTAAATAGGATTTGCTATCAAAAAAACAGAAACTGCCAGAAAATAAAATAAAAACATGACTCTTCCTTTTGCCACTGGCTTCATGTTTCTATTTTTATCACACTCCATCCCTTTTGTCAATCTTTCGCACTTCACTGTAAATTGCCGATACAAAAAGGCCAGGCTGCGCAATGCCTTTACAATACTATAGTGCTACAGTGCGACAGTCGCACGGTCGCACGGTCGCTCTGTCGCACTATTACTTCAGCCTTCAGCCTGACGCCTTCAGCCTATTATTACTATCTTGGTCTCAGTCTTGATACCTGTTCAACATCCTTGTCTCCCCTTCCTGAGAGGTTGACAATAATAATTTTATCTTTACCAAGTTCTGGTGCCCGCTT
>JBKBPW010000071.1:0-9007 GCA_046292975.1 Thermodesulfovibrionales bacterium | reverse complement strand
AAAGAAGGCAATAAACTTACAGCTATTCATTATGAATTACCCACCACAGGTCAGGCAGGCACTCCTAATGTGCCTGAACTTCCCGGTGTATATATCATGAAGTCAAAGACAGGAAAGGTGCTTTATGTTGGCAAGGCAAAAAACCTCAGGCAGAGGCTCAGGTATTACTTTCAAGAGGAACTTGATATCAGAAGATCAAGGCTCATGAAGGAGGTTCAAGATATATCCTTTATTATTACACAGAATGAACTGGAGGCACTTATTCTTGAGGCAAATCTGATAAAACAGTATAAACCAAGGTACAATGTGATTCTCAGGGATGACAAAAATTATCCTTATATAAAGATTGTGATGAATGAAAGGTTTCCCCATCTGGATGTGGCAAGAAGGATCAAGCATGATGGTTCATTATATTTTGGCCCCTATGTCCCTGCTGGTGTAATGTGGGAGGCACTTTCATTTATAAGAAGAAATTTTAATATAAGGCCCTGTAAATATAAACTTGACAAGCCCATGAAGCCCTGTATTCAGTATCAGATGGGGAGGTGTCCCGGTCCCTGTGCAGACCTTATATCAGAGGAAGATTATAAAAAGGCCCTTTCAGAGGTAATACTTTTTCTTAAAGGTCAGAGAAAAGATCTCCTTCAGGGTCTTGAAGAGAAAATGAATAAATATGCAGAAGAGATGCGATATGAGGAGGCAGCAAAGGTACGCGACAGGATAAATGCCTTAAAGAGATTGTGGGAGACTCAGAGGGCTGTTACAATGAAAGAAGAGGATGTAGATATTGTTGGAGTCTATGAAGTCCAGGCTGGATTCAGTGTTGCCATTCTCTTTTTGAGAAATGGATTGATTATCGGTAAAAAGGAATTTTTTATAAAAAAACATATACCCCTTAAAGAACTCGTTGAGGAATTCCTCGAGGTCTTTTATTCAAAAGAGATTATACCACCAGAAGTAATTCTCCTGTCTGAAGAGCCTGACAATAAAGAGATGCTTGAAAAGTGGCTCTCAGAAAAAAGAGGTCAAACGGTACGGATAAAAAGGGTAGAAGATAAAGATGAAGAGGACCTCTACAGGATAGCACTGGAGAATGCAAGGGTCTATTTTGATGAGAAGGCAATAAAATCAGAAAGGGTCCTTGAGCTTTTAAAGGAGCTTCTTGAGATTCATCAAACTCCTGAGAGCATTGGTGCCTTTGATATATCCACAACCTTTGGAAAGGAATCAACAGGCGGATTTGTATGGTGGCAGGCAGATCACTTTATTAAGGATAAATACAGACATGTGAGGGTGAGATATGAAGAAGGAATAAATGATTATGGAATGCTTGAGGAGGTAATAGGAAGGGTTATAGATAACCTCAGTGGAGATATCCCTGATATACTCATGGTGGATGGTGGTCAGGGCCAGCTTGAAGTCCTTAAAAGGGCTGTTCAGCAGAAAAGAGATATCTTAAATAAGACTCCTTTACTGATCTCAATTGCAAAGGACCCCGACAGGGTCTTTTTATTAAGTGGAAAGATAATCAATCTTGAATCCCTCAAAGGACCTGAAGAGGAGGCAGGACTTCTTCTCAGAAGGATAAGGGATGAAGTTCATAGATTTGCTATAATGTATCACAGAAAGATAAGGGACAAGAGGCTCAGGGAATCAAAACTTGAACAGATACCCGGGATTGGTCCAAAAAGAAGACTTGAGCTTCTCAGGGCCTTTGGAAGCCTTGATAATATAAGAAAGGCAACAGCTGAAGAGATACATAAGAAGGTCCCAGGTATAGGGATCAGGACTGCAGAGGTAATTCTTGAGAGACTTAATGATAATAGGCTTAAGGCTTAAGGCGATAGGCTGAAGTTGGTGAAGTGGTGAAGAGGATTTTAGGCTTAAGGCTTAAGGCTTAAGGCGTTAGGCTTCAGCCTATAGCCTTCAGCCTCCCCGCACCCACTGCAGATGGTAAAGTATACCCTGTCACAAGGCCGTTCCGTCTGCAGTGGGTGCGGGGTCAGCCTTTTCCACAGCCCAGACGCCTGTGTTACTATACCTTAAGGCGATAGCCTATTTACCAACTTAGGCCCGAGGAGGACAATATGATTGAACTTGAGGTTATTAAAGACTATGTTAAAAAAAACTTGCATGCAGAGGTCCTCGAATTCAGGAGACTGGGAAGTGGTGTCCATGGAGAGGGTTTTTTATTAAAGATAGAGGATCTCTCTGGAATTAAGAGATATGTCCTCAAGGACCTTGTGCCCCACGACCTTGGACATGATTATCCCTCAGACAGGGCAGGTGTATTCTTGCTTGCCTATGATAGCTATAACCAGCTTCCAGGTCATATAAGGGCAGTAGATGTCCTTCAATTAAGGAAGGACGGAACCCTGAACTCTATCAAGGATGGAGTGGAATACTTCCTGCTTATGGAAGAGGCAGAAGGTATAAATTACTTCACTGACCTTGAGAAAATGAAAGAGAGGGTCTCTCTTGATGAAGGTGATAAAGATAAGATCAGGGCAATGGCAGGATACCTTGCACGGATACATTCAGTGAAGCCTGAGATTGAGCCATCCCTCAAGAGGTCTTTATATTTAAGAAAATTAAGGGATACAATAGGACATGGAGAATGCCTGATGGGAGTCTTTGATACCTATCCTGATGGAACACTTTCCTTTAAGGAGATGCAGGAAACAGAGGAGCTTTCTATAAGATGGAGATATAAATTGAGAGATAAGACTTCAAGGCTCTGCCAGATACATGGTGATTTTCATCCCGGCAATATATGGTTTAAGGATGGAGATTTCAGACTTCTTGATAGGTCAAGGGGGCCCTGGGGTGAGGCTGCTGATGATATTACTGCACTTACGATCAATTATATATTTTTTTCAATAAGATATCATGGAACTATAAAAAGACCCTATACTGATGCCCTTATATTCTTTTACAATGAATATATGAAAATTACTGGAGATAGGGAACTCCTTCAGGTGGTACAGCCCTTTTATGCCTTCAGGGCAGCAGTTGTTGGGAATCCTATCTTTTATCCAGATGTAAGCCCTGAAAGGAGAAAGAATATCTTTACCTTCATGAAAAATATTCTTAAAATTGATATATTTAAACCTGAAGAGGTTAATCTATTGATAGATGAAATGGGAGGTGTTATATGAAGGTAATTCTTAAGGAAGATGTAAAATCTCTTGGAAAGGCAGGAGAGATAGTCAATGTCTCTGATGGATATGCGAGGAATTATCTTATTCCTAAAGGCATAGCCCTGATTGCTGATGAAAAGAACATAAAGGCCTTTGAGCTTCAGAGAAAAAGGCTCCTTGAGAGTATAGAGAAGGAGAAGTCCACAACAAGAGACTTTGCGGAGCGTTTAAAGAATATAAGCCTTACCATAAAGGCAAAGGCCGGGGAGGAGGGTAAACTCTTTGGCTCAATAACAACCATGGATATAAGCGAGGCCCTCAGAAGGGAAGGTATAGAGCTTGACAGAAAGAAGATCATCCTTCAGGAGCCGATTAAGAGAACAGGCGAATACAGGATACCTGTGAAGCTTCCTCATGACATAACCTCAGAATTTACATTGAGGGTTGTTAATGAAGATTGATGTCTCCTATGATAAGGTTCTTCCTCAGAATATAGAGGCAGAACAGTCAGTTCTTGGCTCAATACTCATTGATAATGAGGCCATCTCAAGTGCCCTTGAGATCCTTGAGCCCTCTGATTTTTACAAGGATAATCACAAAAAGATATTCAATGCCATGATAGAACTCTTTGAGAGGCATGAGCCTATTGACCTTATTACCCTCACAGACTATCTCAGGTCTACAGGTCTTCTTGATGAGGTCGGCGGTGAGCAGTACATGGCACTGCTTGCCACAGCAGTACCCACCTCTGCAAATATCCGTCAGCATGCAAAGATTGTAAAAGAAAAGGCTATTCTGAGGGGGCTTATACGCTCCGGAACAGAGATTGTAAAAAGGGTTTTTGATGATCCCTCTGACCCTGATGAGCTTGTTGATTTTGCTGAAAAGGTGATCTTTGATATATCAGCAAAAAAGGTAAGGGGTTCTTTTGTATCCTTGAAAAGCCTCATGGCTGATACCTTCTCCACTATTGAAAGACTTTATGATAGAAAGGAGGCAATCACCGGGATACCTTCTGGTTTTAAAGACCTTGATGAGTATACCTCTGGTTTCCAGAATGGAGACCTCATAATCATAGGTGGCAGACCCTCCATGGGAAAGACAGCTTTTGGTCTCAATATTGCAAGGCATGTAGGAGTTGAGCTGAGATCCCCTGTGGCTATCTTCAGCCTTGAGATGTCCAATCAGCAGATTGCCTTCAGGCTACTTTGCTCAGAGGCAATGGTTGACTCATCCCATCTTAAAAAGGGCATGATAAGGAAGGAAGACTGGCACAGGCTTACTTCTGCAGCAGGAAGGCTTGCCGAGGCACCTATATTTATAGATGATGCCTCTGATACAACGGTACTGGAGATGAGGGCAAAGGCAAGAAGACTCAAGATGGAAAAAGGCTTAAGTCTTATAATTGTTGATTATCTACAGCTCATGCGTGGCAGGGGGAATTTTGAGAGGAGGGAACAGGAAATATCCGAAATATCCAGGGGGCTCAAGGCACTTGCAAAGGAACTGGATGTCCCTGTTATTGCATTGAGTCAGTTAAACAGGGCGGTGGAACAGAGGATTGACAAAAGACCAACCCTTGCAGACCTCAGGGAATCCGGTGCCATTGAACAGGATGCTGATGTTATACTTTTCCTGTACAGAGACGATCAATATAATAAAAATTCACCAGAAAAGGGCATCGCTGAGGTAAATATAGCAAAGCAGAGAAATGGGCCAGCTGGCGTGACTGTAAAGCTTACATTCCTTTCCCATTGCACCCGGTTCTTCCCGTTTACAGACAGAACAATTGTTGAAGAGGGGGAAGATTTCTGATGATACGGTCTCCTGCGGTTTCAGGGCAGTTCTATCCTGATAGTCCGTCAAGATTAAACTCCATGGTGGAATCCATGATGGTAAAGGCCCTTTCTCAGAATATCCTCGCTGCTGTTGCTCCTCATGCAGGTCTTATGTATTCGGGTTATGTTGCCGGTGCTGTCTATTCTCACATGAATATACCCGATATCTTCATTCTTCTTGGCCCGAATCATACAGGGCTTGGTCCTGTTGCTTCTATAATGGCTGAGGGTGAATGGATAATCCCAACTGGAAGATTCAAGATAAATGCAGAGCTTGCCCGTGAGATAATAAGAAGGACTGATCTTGTGAGCCCTGACACTAAGGCGCACCTCTTTGAACATTCCCTTGAGGTTCAGCTTCCCTTTATAGCCTATAGGGCACATCAGGAGGGAAGGGAAAATCCCGAGATAGTGCCTCTTGTGCTTGGTCCGCTTACACTTGATGAATGTAGAACACTTGGTGAGGTTATTGCAGAGGCTGTCAATGACCTAAAACTGAACTCAGTTATTGTGGCCTCCACTGATATGAGCCATTATGTCTCAGACACTACAGCAAGACAGAAGGACAGAAAGGCTATTGACAGGATAGTGGCCCTTGATCCCGAAGGACTTTACCACATTGTCAAGGAAGAAAGAATCTCCATGTGTGGTTATATACCTACGACCACTACACTTTTTGCCTCAAAGAGGCTTGGAGCAAAAGAGGCGAAGCTTGTAAAATACATGACCTCAGGAGAGGTCAGCGGAGATTATGACCATGTTGTGGGTTATGCTGGCCTATTGATACTGTGAAAGCAGGAGGTTTTAATGACAGGACTGATTGAATCACTCAGGATATCATCTTCACCTTACATTAATGCCCTTTTAAGCATAGTTGCTTTCATAATCCTGGCAAAGATAGTTGACCTCTTAATTGACAAAGTCCTCAGGAAATTTGCGAGCTTTACAGAGAGTGACCTTGATGACAGGATAATTGACCTGATTCATAGACCAATATATTATACTATCATCATTGTAGGTATAAGCCTTGCCATTATTTATCTCAAATCCTCAGAGAGGCTTCTCTTTTATGGTAATGGGATACTCTATTCTGTTATTGCTGTCATCTGGATCATCACAGTTATCAAGATAAGCAATGCTGTAATTGAAGATGCTGTTCACAAAATAGCTGATGTTACTGGCCTTGGAAAAGAAATCATCCCCCTCATTGAGAACTTCTCAAAGATTGTAATAATTGTCCTTGGCTTGATGGTCATACTATCCATCTGGAAGATAAATATCGCCCCTGTGCTGGCCTCTGCTGGTATAGCAGGTGTGGCTGTTGCCATTGCAGCAAAAGACACCCTTGCGAATTTCTTTGGTGGTCTGAGTCTTTTTGTAGACAAACCCTTCAAACTCGGAGATTTTATTGTTGTAGATGAAAAATTAAGGGGTGAGGTGGTTGATATAGGCATAAGGAGTACAAGGATTAAGACACCTGATGATATACTCATAACTATTCCGAATTCATTAATGGTAAACTCAAAGATTGTCAATGAAAGTGCACCCAGCCCGAAAATGAGATTGGGATTACCTGTTACAGTTGCCTACGGCAGCGATATTGAACTGGTAGAAAGGGTAGTTATGGAAATATTAAATAATAATCCTGATGTCCTTAAAGAGCCAGCGCCAAAATTATTATTCCTGTCCTTTGGAGACTCTGCCCTTAATCTTGAGCTCTTCTTCTGGATACAGGAACCGACCTTGAGATTTAAGGTCATGGATTCAATAAATAGAGAGATTTATAAAAAATTCAATGAAAAAGGAATAAAGATTCCCTTCCCGCAAAGGGAGATATATGTCCATCAACAATGAAATGAATAGGTGAATGGGTGAATAGGCCGCTTCACCTCTTCACCAATTCACCTCTTCACCAGTAAACGGCAAGTTTCGGAAGGTACAGGTTATTTGTTATGGAGATAAAGGAAGATGCATAAACATAGAGTGCATGCTATGTTAAGTCTATTGAGAGACAGCATTTGTTTTATTGATGAAGAATATATCTGATTTTTTTGTCAAGTCTTTCAGAATAAATACCGTTTACCTGAAGATAACACCATTGTTCTTTATCACCGGGCTTTTTATAAGGCCTCGACAGACCAATACGCAAGTAGATATATGTACTGCTGTTAATACATTCATCAAGCTCAGTCTTTAATTTATCTTTTGAAAGTCCTTCATCAAATCTTTTTTTACAATAATCAAAGAACTGCTTGTCCGTTACAGTAAGATGGTAAAAGTGATCTTTGTCTTCTGATGTAAAGGATGCCCTTATCTTAAAAGGCAAGGTTGAATCATCACGATCCCTGTCAAAAAAAGTAAATCTTATCCTCTCAATCTTAATTAAGGCAAGTGAGGATGTGTTAGCATTAGGAGCTACTTTTTTTTGATCAATTATCAAATTATTAAATGCAGAAGCTAATGAGGAACTGGCATGCGATTCAAGGATATCCACCCATTCTAAGATGGTGAGACATCTTACAAACTCTGTAGTATCTGGTTTGAAAATATAATCCTCTACATGTGGAGGATTTACTTTTGTATCTGAAAATAAAAATTTTATTACAGATCCTGGATAAATTTTATTTTTGTTGATAAATTCTTCCTGTATCTGTCCAAAAGGCAACACAGGACGGATATTTTTGCCTGTTTTTGTATTAATACCTGCGATGCAAAATCCTTTACGCATATATGTAAGGTCAGTTATTACTATCTCCATCATTTCTACCTATAGATGAATAATCTCTGCCTCTGGATAGAGAACCTTTTTTAAAAGCTCTGCAATAAGCCTTCTATGACAATTATCAGGAGAGGACTCAGAGCATAGTAAAACAAAAGGAAAAATAAATACCTCTCTGTCTTTAAACTTTTCAGGGATATGCCTATTCCCCATGAGCTTTAAAAAATTCTCTACATATTCCTGCCAATTTTTGTTTCTTTTATAAAACCGTCTTATCTCTTTATCAGGGGCAAGCTCTGGTAAATGAATATAAGAGGCTTGAAGGATTTCCTTGGCAAAGAATCTAAGATCATCTCTTTTTGTAAAACCTGCCAGCTGAGATGTATTATTTTCTCGGATATCCACAATCTGACAAATTTTATGTTTTCTTAAAGTATTAAAAAACTCTTCGGCAGTCTTCTTTGTATAACCTATTGTATATATCTTCATAGCTGTCAAAAAAGCGAGCCCTGTAAAACTTCCTTGCTTTCAAGGAAGAAGTCATCCTGTTCAATTTTGTTATCACTTCTGATATGTAAAATCTTAAATCCTCTTTTATTTAGGTCTTTTGCAATTAAATTTCTCCTGTGGCACTTTAATGGGTCTTCTTCAGAACACATAATTGCCACCCGATACTGTGTAGCAGCATTCATAAGCCTTTTAAGACCTTCTTGATAAAAATTTTTTTGCCGTATTAAATCATAATCAGGTTTGCCATTTAGATAGCAGCTTTTATCTTTAGGTTTTCCTCCAAGAAGATTTCCCATAAAGAGATATTTGATGCCACTTTCTAATACAATCTTCATCAACTCTTCTTTATTAAATTGAGGAACATATTTGCTGTAAGGTGAGCTTCTAACATCAATGAGTAGGGTGATACCCACAGAACGAAGTAGTTTTGTAAAACTACTTGCATCCATATTTGAGTGTCCTATTGTATAAATGGTGCTTTCCATAATTTACAAGCCTTTTATACTCATACACTAAGGGCTGTCTAAAAGACAAATTTGTTTTAATAATATAATACCATGCCCTTTTGTCCTTTTAAAAGAGAACAGGTAACCGAAACTTGCCGAAAGGCTTAAGGCGATAGGATTTTAGGCTTAAGGCTGAAGGCTTAAGGCTTAAGGCGTTAGGCTTCAGCCTTCAGCCTGAGAGAGATTATTTTTGAGGAAACGCGGGAGGTTGACACCCTTCACAGGTTTTAATATAATTAAGTCAAGATGCCGGTAATACTTCCATTAGAGGTCTATGAGGCCCTTGAAAAAGGG
>JBKBPW010000070.1:0-9071 GCA_046292975.1 Thermodesulfovibrionales bacterium | reverse complement strand
GTTACCGAAACATATCCCTGTCCTATAGAGACAGAAAGGGTTTCTCCTGGATACCAGGGTTGACCGAGTGACTTAAGCTTCCATTCTGAAGAAGGTACTATGCCCCTTTTTTCGCTCACAAGATTTATTCCTGATATATCTCCGAGACCGAGTCTTCTGGCATACTCTGCAATTCTGTCAATTCCAACGCGTTTGCCCACCTCATAAAAGTACACATCGCAGGACTCAATAATTGCCCTTTTAAGATTCACTGTACCATGCCCTTCTTTTTTCCAGCACCTGAAGAACCTGTTGCCAAAAGGTATGCCTCCTGAACAATGAAAGGTAGTTGTGGGTTTAATAATTCCTTCTTCAAGACCGGCTATTGCTGTTACAATTTTATAAACAGAGCCAGGCGGATACCGGGACTGGAAGGCCCTGTTAAGTAGGGGATGACCTTCATCCTCTGAAAGTTTATTCCAGTAATCTGATGCTGCTCCCCTTGCAAATTTATTTGGATCAAAGGACGGAAGACTTCCAAGGGCAAGTACCTCTCCTGTGTCAGGCCTTAAGGCTACAAAGGCACCTCTTCTTGTGCCGTAAGCCTCTTCCATGGCCTTTTGAACATTTATATCTATGCTGAGATGAATATCCTGACCCATTTCAGGAGGTATCTCTCCAAGCATCCTTATCTCATGGCCAAGGGCATCAACTTCCACAATCTTTCTGCCGAACTTTCCCCTCAAAACACTATCATAAATCTTTTCCACTCCCCACTGTCCTATGAAGGCATTCGGGGGGATACCTTCAGATTTGAGGCTATTCCACTGAGTCTCTGTAGGCCTGCCAAGATAACCTAACAGATGGGCTCCAACTGTGCCATAGAGATATCTTCTGATTGTAGTTGTTAAGATGGAAAGCTCAGGGAAATCGGACTGCCTTGCCTCAAGGTGTGCAACCTCTTCAAAAGAAAGGCCTTCTTTTATCACCACGGGTTCAATCTGGGATTTTCTTTTTTCGAGCTTCTCTTTAATCTCTTCTTTAGATATACCAAGAAATTCTGCTATTGCTGAAAGTTCCTTTTCATTAATTTCTTCAGCGGTAATGGCGGCTACAAAATAAGGTTCATTTTTTACAAGGGGGATGCCATTTCTGTCATAAATAATGCCTCTTTCAGGTTCCACAAAGAGTATTCTCTGCCTATTATTTTCAGCAAGGAGCTTGTAGGTCTTACCTTCAATAATGGAGAGCTGAAAGAGTCTTACAAACATAACGATAGAAAGGATAAAAGCAACCACAGTTGCAATTCTGATTCTTCTATGGAGGGCTTCAGCCATTATTTTTTCATTTAAACTGTTCACCGATTCACCCCTTCAACGGTTCACCTATTTTATTTTCCTTGCAGAATTTTGATTCACCAGCAAAATATCCAAGAGGTACATTGATCAATGCCTGTATGAATATAGTATATATCACCCATCCAGAGATAGGAATTGGTACATCTTTGAGTGCCATGACCAGTATGGCAAGGAAACTATCAATGAGAGTAATAAAGAAAATACCTATAATCCCGAGTAAAGGGCTCCAGACAAAAAACCCTCCAAGTATGTTTGCTGAGAGATAGCCGATAAGACACTTTGAGACCATATTGGGTCCCCAGAAATCTGAAAAGATATCCTCAACTAAACCAGCAAATGCCCCGAATCCTGCTGCCTTAAGCTCTTCCTTTGTCCTCATACCAAATATGAATACGAGGGCTGATAGAAATTCAGGTTTGATCCCAAAGACAACGAGTTTTGATTGTAAGAAAAGCGCAATAAAAAGAAGAATTATCCATATATACCATTTAAAATAGCCTTTTCCGCTCCTGACCATAATAGTTACTTTCGCCATCGATCCTCCGAGCTATTTATTCACGATGCATGATACAGGCTGATTCTGGAACTTCTATTCTCCTAAATAAGGACTCTATTTAAATTACCTTGTAACAATAGCAACATATTCAAGACTTCTAAGATCCTGAGCTGTTCTGAGAATTACTTCTTTAAATACTTCTTTTTCCCTTATATCCGCGACATAGCCTACAAGAATTCCTTCTGGAAATATTCCATCAAGTCCAGAAGTGATAACCCAGTCACCCTTTATCACCTCTGCATCTTTTGGTACATATTTAATGACCACACCATGCCCTGTACCAGTGGCAATACCTTCTGTGCGGGTTCCAAGGAATCTGACAGCAACCCTGAAATTTGAATCATCAAGCAGAAGAACCTCAGAGAAATCATTATTTGCTACAAGAACCTTCCCAACAAGGCCCCTTGGTGTAATTACGACCATATCCTTTTTTATTCCATCTGATTCTCCTTTATCAATTACTATAGCATCTGACCATCTTGCAAGTCCTCTCCTTATCACACTTGCAAAGGTAACAGTCTTTTTTTGACTTTCTCTCAGGCTGAGTAGTTCTTTAAGAAGAATATTTTCTCTTTTAATGTTTTCATATTCAGCAAGCCTTTCTGTAAGGAGATCCATCTCCTTTTTAATGGATTCTATTTTCTCTTTTTTCCAGCTTAGAAGTTGCCATTGATCAGATAGCACATGAAAGCCCTTTGAGATTGACAGGCTCAAAAGGTCGTAAGGATAGGAGATATATTTTAAAGGACCGAAGACCTTTGAACTTAAAAAGGAAATAAAAATGACAAGGAGGATTAAAAAAAATACTGGCTTAAATTTCATCTCGTAAGGGCAACTCTTTTAAGAAGCTCCAGGTCATCAAGCATTTTGCCTGCACCTCTGACAACTGCTGTAAGTGGGTCGTCAGCAACAATGACAGGGACTCCTGTCTCTTCTGCAATTAGTCTGTCAAGACCACTTAAAAGGGCTCCCCCTCCTGCAAGGACTATTCCCCTATCAACAATATCAGCTGCCAGTTCAGGAGGTGTGTTTTCAAGAGTTGTCTTGACAGTATCAAGTATTATGCTGACAGGTTCCTTGAGGGCTTCCCTTATTTCATCCTCTGTTATCACAACAGACCTCGGGACACCTGAAAGAAGGTCTCTTCCCTTGATCTCCATTGTCCTGTTTTGAGAGTCAATCTTGTGGGCAGAACCTATCTCTATCTTTATCTGTTCAGCTGTTCTTTCTCCAATAAGGATATTATATTTTCTTTTAAGATAAGCTATTATTGCCTCGTCCATCTTGTCTCCTGCTACACGAACAGCCTTACTGTAAACAATACCTCCAAGGGAAATGACAGCTACATCTGTTGTCCCCCCACCTATGTCGACGATGATATTGCCTGATGGTTCATTTACAGGTAGACCCACACCTATCGCAGCTGCCATTGGTTCTTCTATAAGATAAACCTCTCTTGCACCAGATGCCTCTGCAGCATCCTTTACAGCCCTTTGCTCAACCTGTGTGATACCAGAAGGAACTCCTATGATAATCCTTGGTGCTATAAAACTCTTTCGGTCGTGAACCTTTTTAATGAAATATTTAAGCATCTCACCTGTAGCATCAAAGTCTGCAATGACACCATCTTTTACAGGTCTTATTGCTATCACATTCTGAGGGGTCTTTCCGAGCATCCTCTTTGCTTCAGCGCCAACCGCTATAATCTTCCTGTCATCCCTTCTATAAACAACTACAGAAGGTTCATTACAGACTATCCCTTTACCCTTTATATATACAAGGGTATTTGCTGTGCCGAGGTCAATAGAAAGATCCTTTGAAAACCATCCAAGTAACTGGCTAAACACTTTTTCCTCCTTAATTATTCTATTTCTACTACCTCTGTACCGGCAAGTTCATCGCCGAGCCTCGTTGTCTTTGGACTCCCGATAAGCATTATTAATTCCAGAAGGATGATAGCACCTCCTAAGAACAATCCCAGAAAAGGTATTTTAATGAGTATTAAGGCAAAAAACAAGGGGCTATTTCTGATAATTGATTCCCTCGTTGTTGCAGGCAAATTGTCTTTTTTTACCACTCTGAGGTGCGTTAAATATTTTCCTATGCTTCTACCCTCAAAAAGTCCATCGGCTATCAAGACATACAGCAGCCCAGCAAAAAAACCTGTTGCTTTCAGAAACTCTACAAAGATAAGAATAATAATAAGATCTATTGACTTTGCCAGCAGCCTGACTATTAAAGAGGGTTTCTTATTCATTGTTTTCATTATACCATTATGACAATGGTAGAGCAATATTCCAAATTGCCTGTAAATTGCCGATAGAAAGAT
The DNA here is from genome assembly GCA_046292975.1 of Thermodesulfovibrionales bacterium. Classification (GTDB taxonomy): domain Bacteria; phylum Nitrospirota; class Thermodesulfovibrionia; order Thermodesulfovibrionales; family CALJEL01; genus CALJEL01. Next base: position 4,849 of record JBKBPW010000070.1, on the reverse strand, counting down.
GCATTAGATGGGTGAATGGGTGAATGGGTGAAAGGGCCTCTTCACCGCTTCACCAACGTAAGCCTATCGCCTAATGCCTCAAGATTCTGGTATTATTTTACATGCTTATTGGATGGTTTTCCACAGGAAGGGATGAGGAGGCACGGAGGCTCCTTGAGGTAGTCCTTGAAGAAAGAAAATCTGGCCTCAAAGTGGATATAGCCTTTGTATTCTGTAACAGACAAAGGGGGGAATCCCCTTTTACAGATAGATTTCTTGATTATGCAGAATCTCAGGGATTGAAGACCATAACCTTTTCATCCCGAAACTTCATGCCTGAGCTAAGAACCCATAACAGGGAACTATGGAGGGAAGAATATCATAAAGAGGTCTGGAAGTTAATTAAGGACTATAATGTAGAATTCTCCTTTCTTGCTGGGTATATGCTTATTGCTGGCAGGACATTAACAGAGAAACATAGGATGCTTAATCTTCATCCAGCAATCCCTGGAGGTCCAAAGGGCTCCTGGCAGGAGGTCATGTGGGAATTAATAAGGACAAAGGCTGATTACGCAGGTGCACAGATACATCTTGTAACTGCTGAGCTTGATGAAGGCCCTGCTGTGAGCTTCTGCAAATTCAGCATAAAGACAACGGATTTTGAGCCTCTCTGGAGGAGGCTTGAAGAAGACCTTTTAACCATGTCCTTTAAATATCTCCAGAGTAGATACAAAGAAGAATATCCCCTTTTTAAAAAGATAAGGGAGGAAGAATTCTTGAGGGAAATACCCCTTATCATCATGACATTAAAGATCCTTTCTGAAAAGGGATTCTCGATTATAAAAGGAGGCTTAGACTTAAGTGAAGAGGTCAATGAATACCTCAAAACTCATAGCCTTTGACCTTGAAGGTCCCCTTTCACCCCAGGACAATGCCTACGAGGTGATGGGACTCGCAGAAAGGGGTTATGAGCTTTTTGAAAGACTTTCAAGATATGATGACATACTCACACTTGAGCAAAGACCTGATTATGAGCCGGGTGATACACTTTATCTCATCATTCCCTTCTTAATTGCAGATGGAATTAACGAAGAAGATATATTAAAAGTCTCTAAAAAGGCAGGGCTTACCCCTGGGGCAAAAGAGACCATTAAGACCTTAAAGGAAAAGGGATTTCAGATAGTGATTATCTCAACAAGTTATGAACCCCATGCCCGGCATATAGGCTCAAGGCTTGGTATCTCAGAAGAATTCATTGCCTGTACACCTTTGTGGCACCTGGGGGCAGACAATTACCTGCTTAGTCCTCATGAAAGAGAACTTATTATTTCAGAGAAGAAAAAGATACTGAATATACACCTTGATGATGATGAAAGACTTAAAAAGGAGCTTGACAGATTTTATCTTGAAAAACTGCCTTCACTTGAAATCTATAAAGATATAAAAAAGATAAAGGTCGTAGGAGGAAGAAGAAAGGTAGAGGCATTGAGGAAATTCATGGAAAGGTTTAATGCCCAGCCTTCAGAGACCGTGTGTATTGGTGACAGTATCACTGATTTCAGGATGCTTGATTATATAAACAAAGGTGGTGGCCTCGCCATTGTCTTTAATGGAAATGAATATTCCCTTCCCTACGGGACAGTTGGAGTGGCCTCAGATACACTTGAGGCAGTTATCCCGGTAATTGAGAACTTTTACAAATACGGATATGAGGGCCTTAAAAATATCAATCCTGTGCCTTACCATGCAGAATATTCCCTTATATGTGAGGCAGAGGATATGGATAGCCTCATAGCAATCCATAAATTAATGAGGAAAAAGATCCGTGGAAGGGCAGCCCAGCTTGGATAACAGATCTGTGATATTGGGTCTTGGTGCCCTCAATATGGATTATCTATTCAGGGTAGAGGAATTTCTCCGTGATGGTGAGACCTTTATAAAGGAGTTTTATAAATCACCTGGAGGTAGCGCAGCGAATACAATAGCAATACTTTCACAGCTTGGTATTCCCTCTTCTTTTTTTGGTGTAACAGGCAAAGACCAGGATGGAGATCTTATTGAAGAATCACTGAGGGCAAAGGGAGTTAAGTTATATATCCAGAGACTTGAGGGAGCCACTGGAAGGGCCTTTATCTTTGTTGATAGACTGGGGAGGCGTTCTATCTATGTATTGCCAGGTGTGAATATCTGTCTTAAGGATATTGATTATCCAGGGTTATATGATTTTCAATGGGTTCATGTAACAAGCCTTGTGGGAGAGGAGGCCTTCCACAGGCAGGCAGGATGGTTATTAAAACTTCCAGAGGATATAAGGCTCAGTTTTTCACCCGGGATGATCTATGCAAGATACGGCCTGAGAACCATTGAACCACTCCTGAAAAGAACCTATATATTATTTCTTAATAAAGATGAGCTTGGTCTGTTATTTCCTTCAGAGGATATTAAAGAGGCTATTAAAAAACTCCATGGTCTTGGCCCTGAGTTTATCTCTGTAACCCTTGGTGGAGAAGGAGCCCTGTTAAGTTTTAAAGGAAGGTTTCATTATCAGGAAAGCCTTGCAAAAGAGGTCATTGATACCACTGGTGCAGGAGATGCCTTTTCAGCGGGTGTGCTTTATGGATTGATTAAGGGTTTTGATATTTCTCAATGTGGGTTTATTGGAAGCTATCTTGCAGGGAAGGTTCTAAGGACATGGGGATCCCATATTGAGGTAACAGAAGAGGAGATTAGAGTATAAATCTTTCAAATTCCTTTATGTTATTTTTAAAAAATTCCTTTAGTTCAGACCAGTTAAGTTTTTCTTTTAAAAGAAATGGGTCAGGTTCATCTTCGGCATCTTCAAAATAGACAAGGCTCTTCAAGACATGATATTTATTGATGCCTGTGTTTTTGAATCTTTCTACAAAGGCCTTACAGACCTCTTCTATGGAGGAATTCTTTATAGAAAAGTAAATATCATAAAAATCTTTTTTTGAGCCCCTCTGACTTACTGTCTTGAATTTTTCAGCTGCAATATCAAGCCAATGGGCAACTTTGATATTACGCCATGTTACTGGTTTAAATATAAGTGGAAGGTCATAATAAAGAAAGGAAAGCCTTACTCCCTTAAATTCACAATAGATGCCCTGTTTTTCTATAGAATGAATCTTATGGGGTTTCAAATCGTTAAGTATTATCTCCGGGATAAAAACTTCTGGAGTAAAAAAATCAAGGTCATAGGATATTCTGTGTCCGAGCTGAAGAGCAAGGCCTGTGCCAACTCCGAGATAGAAGGGCTCAAGAAGGATTTTTAGATCTTCTATCACCTCTAAAGCCTGACCTGTAACGACTTCCTCAAACACCTTATCTCCTCTTGAGGTATATTAAAATAAATAGCCCAAAAAATTGCTGTCTTCTTTTTTATGTTCCTTGAGTTTTTTATTATTGATATAAGCTCATCATCACTGTAAAGCCTTCTCAGTTCCTTTATGTCTCTTTCATCACCAAAGTTAAGGACCCTTTCAATGATATATTTTTTATGTTTGATTATATCTACCTCCGCTGCATCCCAGAATAGAAGGGGGTTAAAGACCCTTTTTGGATATTCAGAACCCATACTCCTTCCACCTTTCTGTTACAAGCTGAACTATCTCAGGAGACATCTTTATGTCTGGTGGCCATGGTCTTGTGAATCCCTCAGAAGGCCATTTCTTCGTCGCATCTATTCCCATCTTTCCACCATAGGCTGGCAGTGAAGAGGCATGCTCAAGGACATCAAGGGGTCCCTCAAGAAGCACCACATCCCTTTTGGGATCTACATTGTTTCCTATCCTCCAAAGGACCTCTGAAAGGTCCTGTATATTCACATCCTTATCCATGACTATAATTATCTTTGTGAAACTCATCTGTCCCATTCCCCAGAGGGCATACATGACCTTTCTTGCATGACCTGGATAACGCTTGTCAATGGAGACTATAGCAATGTTGTGGAATACTCCTTCAATGGGAAGATTTATGTCCACAATCTCTGGGACCTGTTTTTTAATAAGGGGAAGGAATATCCTCTCTGTTGCCTTGGCAATAAAGCAGTCCTCCATTGGAGGCTTTCCAACAATAGTGGCAGGGTATATGGCATCCTTACGGTGGGTTATACATGTTATATGAAAAACAGGAAACTCTTCCTGAAGGGAGTAATAGCCTGTATGGTCACCAAAGGGGCCTTCTATCCTTCTTTCAAAGGGCTCACAATAGCCTTCAAGGACAATCTCTGCATTTGCCGGAACCTCAAGGTCAACAGTCTCACATTTAACAAGCTCCACTGGCTCCTGTCTCAAAAATCCAGCAAGGAGCATCTCATCAATACCTTCTGGAAGGGGTGCGGTTGCAGAATAAATAGTAGCAGGATCAGAGCCAATAGCAACAGCTACCTCAAATCTTTTACCCATTGCCTCTGCCTTTCTGTAATGTCTTGCGCCATCCTTGTGCATGTGCCAGTGCATACCTGTTGTCCTTTCATCATAGACCTGCATCCTGTACATCCCGCAATTTCGTGCACCTGTCTCTGGGTCCTTTGTAAAGACCATTGGTAGTGTAATAAATCTTCCTCCATCAAGGGGCCATGTCTTCAGTATCGGGAATATATCGAGAGAAGGGTTATCCTTTATTATCACCTCCTTGCAAGGTCCGGACTTTACATATTTAGGAAGAAAATCTGAGAGTCTTTTGAGTTTGGGAAGCATCTTGAGTTTTTCAATTATATTTGTTGGCATTTCAGGCTCAAGGAACTCAAGCATCCTCTGACTTATCTGGTCAAGGTCTTGAACCTCAAGGGCAAGCTTCATCCTTTCAAAAGAACCAAAGAGATTAACCACGCAGGGAAATCTTGAGCCCT
>JBKBPW010000069.1:0-9298 GCA_046292975.1 Thermodesulfovibrionales bacterium | reverse complement strand
TTAAGAAAATCCATAGAAAACTCTATAAAAAAGAAAAGTTATGACAAATTCCCAAGGGTTTAAAACTGGGGGATGGCAAGGAAACGCGGGGGCTTGACAAGGCAGTGGCTTTTAATGTATAAAAACCCATGCCTGGCTCATATACGCCCAGTGAATATCTTCCTGTGCTGATATTTATGCTGTTAGCCTCAGCAATAGGTATTGGCATTTTAATATTTGCCTCTTTATTCAGACCAAAAAGACCCTATCCTGAAAAACTCATGCCCTATGAATCTGGCATCACCCCTATTGGCGAGCCAAGATACAGATTTTCGGTTAGATTCTATATTATTGCCATGCTCTTTGTGGTATTTGATGTGGAGGCAATCTTTCTTTATCCCTGGGCAATAGTCTTTGACAAACTCGGTCTCTTTGCATTTATTGAGATGGTAATATTTATAGTGATACTCCTTATAGGCTATATCTATGCATGGAAAAAGGAGGCCTTCCGATGGGATTGATTGTAGATACCTTCGTAGAATCTGGATCCGTCAGTCTTGTAGAGGTTGAAGAGGGTGTTAAGATAATACCAGGAGCCAATACCATTATCACCACCCTTGATAAGATTATAAACTGGGGAAGGGCCTCTTCACTCTGGCCAGTTACCTTCGGGCTTGCCTGCTGTGCCATTGAGATGATGACCACAGGCTCAAGTCATTATGATCTTGACAGGTTTGGCGTTATCTTCAGGGGTTCTCCAAGGCAGGCTGATTTCATGATTGTTGCTGGCACTGTAACAAAAAAGATGGCACCTGTTGTTAGAAGGGTCTATGACCAGATGCCTGAGCCAAGATATGTTATCTCTATGGGTAGCTGTGCCTGCTCAGGAGGGATTTACAATACCTATTCAGTTGTTCAGGGATGTGATAGTTTTCTCCCTGTAGATGTCTATGTGCCTGGATGTCCTCCAAGACCAGAGGCACTTATGTACGGAATCCTCAAGCTTCAGGAAAAGATCAAAAAGGAGCATATGAGATGGAGCCCCTTCAGATAGCAGAGAGACTAAGGGAAAGATTTCCCGAAGATGTCAGGGAAATAAAGGAATTCAGGGACCAGGTCTCGGTTATTGTTAAGAGAGACCATATCCTTGATCTGCTACGCTTTCTTAAAGAAGAGCCTGATATTCAGATGGATTTTTTAAAAGACCTTACAGCAGTGGACTGGCTTGGTAAAAAGATTCCAAGGTTCGAGGTTGTCTACCATCTCTATTCCATCAAATTCAGGCATATCTTGAGGCTCAAGGCAGAGGTGCCAGAAGAAGACCCTGTAATAGATTCAGTGATGCCTATATATATTGGTGCAAACTGGCATGAAAGGGAATGTTATGATATGTTTGGCATCCAGTTTCGAGGTCATCCTGATCTAAGAAGGATACTTCTTCCAGAGGACTGGGAAGGTTATCCACTCAGAAAGGATTATCCTCTTGAGGGTTATAAGGGCGATAAGGACTGGTCTGGTTTTAGAGAGGTCCTTCAGATTGCGGAAAGGAATAAAAGATTTGACTGGTATGGGGGAACTCAGGGATGAGTGATACAACAATGCGTGATTTAGAATCGGCGAGTGAGAGCTCTTCAAAAACTCGCGAGGGCTTTGAAGGTGTGCGGGCAGACCTTCGCGCAGGTCTTAAGACAAAGGAGCTTGTGCTCAGCATGGGGCCTCAGCATCCATCCACACATGGAGTTCTGAGGCTTGTCTTAGAGCTTGATGGTGAGACAGTTGTTAAGTGTACACCCTATGTTGGTTATCTCCATAGGGGAACAGAAAAGTTATGCGAGCACAGGACATACCTGAATGCATTACCTCTGAGTGATAGACTGGATTATATAGTTTCCATGGCAAATAATGTTGGATATGTCCTTGCAGTGGAGAGGCTTTTCGGAATAGAGGCTCCACCAAGGGCAAAGTATATAAGGACTATCGTTTCTGAGATGGCAAGGCTTTCAGGGCATATCATCTGGATAGCAACCCATGCCCTTGATATAGGAGCAATGACAGTATTTCTTTATTCCTTCAGGGAAAGGGAATGGCTTCTTGATCTATTTGAGCATCTCTCAGGAGCAAGGCTTACCACGAGCTATCCAAGGATTGGTGGTGTGAGGAATGATGTAACCGAGGAGTTCCTTGATAGTCTTTATGAATTCACAGAGGAGTTCCCTGCAAGGATAGAGGAATACGAGACCTTAATTGACCAGAACAGGATATGGCTCCAGCGGACAAAGGGTATTGGAGTTATTTCTGCTGAGGAGGCAATAAACTGGGGTCTTACAGGGCCAGTGCTCAGGGGCTCAGGAGTTCCTTATGATGTGAGAAAATTTGCACCCTACGATGCCTATCCATGGGTAGATTTTGAGGTGCCTGTAGGAAAAAATGGAGATGTCTATGATCGTTATAAGGTGAGGATGCAGGAGATGAGACAATCCACCAGGATAATCAAGCAGTGTATAGAAAGGATGCCAAAGGGGCCAATAATGGCACCAGATGCACCTAAATTTACCCTTCCTCCTAAAGAGAAGATTATGTCAGAGATGGAATCGCTGATTCATCATTTTGTCCTTATAACAAAGGGACCTATAGCAGCACCTGAAGGAGAGATCTATTCCGCCATAGAGGCTCCAAAGGGAGAGCTTGGTTTTTATATAGTAAGTGACGGAACTGGCAAGCCCTACAGGCTGAGGCTCAGGTCTCCATCTTTTGTGCATGCCTCGGTGCTGCCAAGGCTTTGTGAAGGCCATCTTGTTGCTGATGTAATAGCCAATATAGGAACTATAGACATAGTGCTGGGTGAGTGTGATAGATAATTTCCTGATGTAATGAACGATGCGTGATGCGTAAAAGGGTGAAGGTTTATTATGAAAACAAAACTAACTTCTGGGCTTGAGACCTTGTATCCTTCAAAGGCATCCCTTGTCATGCCTTTACTTCATCTTCTGCAAAAAAGGGATGGTTATATTTCAGAGAGCGGAATTATTGAGATATCAAATGCAACAGGTCTAAGTCTTGCCTTTATAAGGGGTGTCTATACCTTTTATAGTTTTTATAATTCCAGACCACCGGCCAGGTATCTTATTCAGATATGCAGGAACGTTGCATGCATGGCAATGGGAGCAGACATTCTTATTGAGCATCTTGTCAAAAATCACGGATTTAAAGAAATTGAGCACGGGATATTTTCTTATGGCCCTGAACCGTCAGCTATTAACCTTATGATAACTGAATGTATTGGAGCCTGTGGCATAGGGCCTGCTATGCTTGTCAATGATACCCTGATAGGAAGGCTTAACAGGGAAAAAATAGATGGAATTTTAAAAGACCTTCTACAAGCCCGCAGTCCTGAGCCAGAAGATCATCTTATTGATGCCTTTCCCATGAAGTTAGAAAGTTACCTTTTAAGAACCCTTGATTGCACAACTCTTGATTCTTATAAGGCAAAGGGAGGTTATGAAGCCTTCAAAAAGGCACTCGGCATGAAGCCAGAGCAGGTCATAGATATTATTAAAGGCTCAGGCTTGAGGGGAAGGGGCGGAGCAGGTTTTCCTACAGGAATGAAATGGGCCTTTGCAAGACAGGACCCAAAAACTCCTAAATATCTCATTATAAACGCTGATGAGGGAGAGCCAGGGACTTACAAAGACAGGATACTTCTTAGCAGAAATCCTCATCAGATAATAGAGGGAATGCTAATAGGTAGCTATGCAATTGGTGCATCCCTGGGTTGGGTATATCTGAGATATGAGTATCCTGAGGTTATACCTGTCCTTGAGGGAGCAATCAAAGAGGTTAGGCAGGAAGGCCTTCTTGGAAAGAATATCCTTGGAAGTGATTTTAGTTTTGATATTGTTGTTCACAGGGGTGCTGGTGCCTATATCTGTGGTGAAGAGACAGCACTTATTGAATCCATTGAAGGAAGCAGAGGCCAGCCAAGGATAAGACCACCCTTTCCTGTTAATAGCGGATATAATGGGAAACCTACTGTGATAAATAATGTTGAGACTATTGCCAATATACCGGTTATCCTCAATCTCGGGCCAGAGAATTATTCAAAGATAGGTTCAAGGGATGCACCCGGGCCAAAGCTTTTCTCCATAAGTGGTGTGAAAAAACCAGGGGTTTATGAATTACCTTCGGGCATAACCTTAAAGGAGATTCTGGAAATAGCTGGTGGTCCTGTCTCTGGTACGATTAAGGCAATAATACCAGGTGGACTTTCAACACCAGTGCTTACAAAGGAGATGCTTGACTGTCCGATGGATTTTACAGGACCGCAGAGATACAAAAGTATGCTTGGGACAGGTGGATTGATGGTCTTTGGAGAGGACATTTGCATGGTAAGGCTTGCCATGAGGGCAATGAGTTTTTATAGACATGAGTCCTGTGGCAAATGCACACCCTGTAGAGAAGGCACAGGCTGGTTAGAGAATATCTTAAAGAGAATAGAAGAAGGAAGGGCAAGTGAAGAAGATATCTCATTGCTTAAAAAGGTTTCCAATAATATATCTGGAAAGACCTTCTGCGCCCTTGGAGATGCTGCCGCCTGCGTTATCGGAGGTATACTTAGAAATTTTGAAGAAGAATTCAAAGATCACATAAGGCAGGGAGGATGTCCTCTCAAAGGGGTGAAAGGGTGAGTAGGTGAATGGGTGAAAAGGAGAATAAAGGATGATACGGGTCACAATAGATGGAAAGATAGTCTTTCTTTCTGAGCCAGTAACTATCCTTGAGGCAGCAAAAAGGGCTGGTATAAAGATTCCCACACTCTGTGCCATTGAGGGATTGACACCCTGGGGTGGTTGCAGACTCTGCCTTGTGGAGATAGAAAAGATACCGAGGCCTCAAACTGCCTGTACAACAATGGTAGCTGATGGGATGATTATCCGCACAGAGACAGAGGCAATTATAAAAGCCAGAAGGGCTGTCTTAGAATTCCTTTTGATAAATCACCCACTGGAATGTCCTGTTTGTGATAAGGCTGGAGAGTGCGAGCTACAGGATGCTGTTTTAAAATACGGACCATCTCATGGAAGATTTAAAGAGGGAAAGAGGCGGTCTCCAGAGATAATAAAGGACCCCTTACTTGTGAGAAACATGAAAAGGTGCATACTATGCACCAGATGTGTGAGGACCTGTAGAGAGCTTCAGGGTGCTGATGCCCTCTCGGTGATTAGTAGAGGAGACAGAAGTGTTATAGAGCCATTTTCAGGTGAAAGGTTTGATTGTGAATATTGTGGTAATTGTCTGAGTGCCTGCCCTGTTGGAGCATTGATCTCAAGACTCCATCTTCATGAATACAGACCCTGGATGGTTGAGACAGTAGATAGTATATGTGGATTCTGTGGAGTTGGTTGCAGGATACTTATTCAGAAGAGGGGTAATAGTATAATAAGATTCTGGTCAGGTCTTGGGATGGAAGAGGTCCCCAAAAAATCGCAAGATTTTTTGGGGTACGAGCAAGAGTCGGCGAAAGAGCCAAATAATGGTCTTACCTGTGCAGCAGGAAGGTTTGGCTATGATTTTATTGATCACGAAGACAGACCGAGATGTGCCTTTATGAGGGTTGGAGATACAAGGTATACCCTTCACCATGAAGAGGCTATCTCAAGGGCTGCGAGTTCCCTCGGTGAGATAAAGAAAAAATATGGTGCCTCTGCAATTGCCGGGATTGCTGGTGGAAGGCTTACAAATGAAGATGCCTATCTCTTTGGGAAATTAATAAGAGGTCTTGGTTCAAATAATATTGATTCCATAGCAAGGCTTGGTTATCTCCAAATGGAGCAATTTTTTGAAGAACTCCTTGGGCCAGGTGCTACTGCAAATAGACTTCAGGGAATAGTTAATTCAGAGGCAATAATAGTTGCTGGTGGAGATCCCCTTTCAATAGCGCCTGTATTTGGAGTCCATATAAGGCAGGCCTACCTAAGGGGAGCAGATATCCTGACAATAGGCCACTACCCGGGGCTTAAAAGGCACAGGACATGGGAACTTGAGGATCGATCTCTTATAGAACTGACAGCTGAAATATGGAAAAGTAGGGCAGAGAAGGTAGAACTCGGTAGTGGTGAAAAGATTATATCTTTTCTGTCTGAATTTTTGAGCCAGGTTTCTCAAACCTCGCCCCAGATATCCTCCGTAGTTGAGAACCTTTCAAAAAAAGAGCTCATATCTATTGTCCTTGGAAATGGAATCCTCCAGAACAAAGAAGGGCCTCTGACACTTTTCCTTTATGGTTTGATTGCCCTTCTGTTAGATGCAAGGGTATATATACTTCAAGAATCTCCAAATGAGCAGGGTCTCATAGATATGGGAATCCTTCCTGACATGCTTCCTGGAGGAAGGGATCTATCTATTGATGTCTGGAGGGAGCATGTGGAGGATATATGGGGTTTTCCTGTATCAAATGAAAAAGGCCATACCCTTTATGAGATTATGGAGCTTATTGAAGGAGGTCGTATAAAGGCCCTTTATATAGCTGGCATTGACCCTGTAACAGAGCTTCCAGGTGGTGGAAGGATCCAGAAGGCACTAAACAAGTTAGAACTCCTGATAGTGCAGGATCCATTCTTTACAGAGACAATGTCCCTTGCCCATATAGGCATACCTGTAAGGACATGGCCAGAGAAAGAAGGAAGTTTTACGAACTTTGAAAGAAGGATACAGTTTTTAAGAAGATCAATAGAGCCTGGATTAAAAAATGAAATCCTTGAAGATTGGCAGATATTTAAAGAGATAGGACAACTATTAGGTATATCCATGTCCTACAATTCAGTGGATGATATATGGAGAGAGATTTGCACAGTCTCAGGCCTTCATAAAAACCTGAGCCCCTTAAAGCTTAAAAAGGGCTTACTCTGGCCTTACGAAGGAGAACCTTTGAGACATACGAGGTCAGTAATAGGGGAATGGATTGAGAGATTAAAACCAGAGATTGGCCAAAAGGGTCTGCAAAAAGAGGGCTTAAAAATAGTACTTGAAAAATCTCCTCTGCCTTCTGCTACAATTAGCAGGTATTCTAAGGCCATAGGTTTAATATCAGGAAGACCTTTTGTGAGGGTCTCCTCAAAAACCAGAGAGGTCCTGAAGGCAGGTGCCAGTATTGAAGAGGAAATCAAGATAGCAGGGCCTTTTGGAGAAATAACCTTTCCTATAAAGATAGATAATAGTCTTCCAGATGGCATGCTCCTTGTTCCATTCCTTAAAGAGGGAAAGGGCCTTCTTTCCATAACAGATTTTGCAGTAAATCCATTGGGTGTACCTATTGTAGAGTTAAAATTGCTCCAATAGGAGAGGGAGGAATTATGTTAGCCTTTATAGAGCCTGCGATTTTAAATATTATCCTTGCTATAGTGAAGTCAATAATTCTTGTTTCTGTTGCCATGTTTCATGTGGCCTATGCAACCTATTTTGAAAGAAAGGTGATAGGTCACATGCAGGTCAGGATGGGGCCCATGAGGGTAGGGCCTCATGGGATACTCCAGCCTATTGCAGATATGATAAAGCTCTTTTTTAAAGAGGACATTATCCCTGAGAAGGCTGATAGAACTGTCTTTTACTTTGCACCTGTGATATCCTTTGTGGCTGCTATAAGCTCTCTTTCAGTAATCCCCTTTTATAAAGACTGGTATGTGGCAAATATTAATATAGGTCTTCTATTTATACTTGCCATGTCCTCTCTTGGTGCCTATGGCATAGTGATGGCTGGATGGGCATCAAATTCAAAATATGCATTCCTTGGAGGTCTGAGGTCTTCAGCACAGGTATTAAGTTATGAGATAGCAATGGGATTGAGCCTTGTTGGTGTAATGATAATGGCAGGTTCTCTGAATCTCAGGGAGATAGTGGAGGCTCAGAACAAGTTGCCTTATGGCATGTTCGCAATCCCTCAGATACTGGGACTTTTTGTATTCCTTGTAGCTGCCTTTGCAGAGACAAACAGATCACCCTTTGACCTTCCTGAGGCAGAGAGTGAGCTTGTTGCAGGATATTTTGCAGAATACTCAGGATTCAGATTTGCACTCTTTTATGCAGGTGAATATATTGCCATGATAGTAATGGCCTCTCTTCTTACCGCCTGTTATTTTGGAGGCTGGACATTGCCTCCTTTTATTTTAAAGCTCATTCCATTTCTCGGTCTTGTGCCTGGCATTGTCTGGTTTATTCTCAAGGTATATTTTTTTATCTTTCTCTACTACTGGATAAGGGCGACCCTTCCAAGATACAGGTATGACCAGCTCATGACCATCGGCTGGAAGGTCTTAATTCCTTTAAGCCTTTTAAATATATTCATTACAGGCACACTCAGGATATTGAAGGTCTTTTAGGAGGGTTTATGAAATTAAAGGAATTTATACAGAAGGTTCTATTCATTGAAATACTTAAAGGTATGGCCCTTACATTGAGCAGGCTTTTTACAAGGCCTGTAACCAGACAGTATCCTGAGGAGAAAAGACAGGCATTGTCAGGTTTCAGGGGGCTTCATGCCTTAGCCAGAAGGCCTGATGGGACTGCCCGTTGTGTAGGTTGTGGCCTCTGTGCTGCCATATGTCCTTCAGAATGTATACATGTCTACACTACCGAGGGCCCGGATCACCAGAAGATAGTGGAGAGATATGAGATAGAGGTACTGCGATGTGTTTACTGTGGTCTCTGTGTGGAGGCATGCCCATTTCAGGCGATTGCCCTTACAGAACATTATGAATACGCAAATTATTCAAGGGATGACTTTTATATGACAAAGGAAAGGCTCCTTGAAAACTGGGACAAATACCTGGCCGGGGAGAAAGGAGAGGAATATTTTAAAAAATTCTGGCATCCCCTTGAAATTGATTTCAGAGAGTATGAGGGTCAGCCAGTTTTTGATCCAGAAAGATACAAAAGGAGAAAGGGCAAGATACGGGATATCAGGGGTGAATGGCTTATTTATAAAGGCAACGGGAGGAGGCAATGATGCAGCCTATATTTTTTGCCTATCTATCAGCAGCAATAATTGGTTTATCCATTTTTATTATTACAAGAAAGAACCCTGTCCATAGTGTCCTTGGAATGCTTTTTATGTTCATCCATGTGGGAGCCCTTTATCTGTTTCTCAATGCAGAATTTCTTGCTGCTGTGCAGGTAATTGTCTATGCCGGTGCAATACTCGTACTTTTCCTTTTTGCCATAATGATACTGAATATAAAAGAGGAGTTGCAGACAGAGTTATTTATTGGCTCATGGGTAATGGCAATACCGGTTGTTGCAGGGCTTGTTATAATGCTCTTTCTCGGTC
>JBKBPW010000068.1:0-9333 GCA_046292975.1 Thermodesulfovibrionales bacterium | reverse complement strand
CCATTATCCTTTTACCATCAACAGTATATAGCTCATGCCATTCACCAGTCCAGTCTATCTTCCATAATTCATAAATTATAAATCCTGATGAAAAACCTAATTCAGTGGTTATGTCAATATCTTCGGGAAACCCCTTTAATATCCCGCTCAGTCTTGTCCCATCCTTTTTTATAATCTCTACCTCTACATCCTTACCAAATCCCCTTGTCTGTGCCTTCACCTCTAAGGAGGGCATTACTAAAAAGGCAATTATCAAAAAACCTAAAAACCTCTTTCCCATCTTTAACCCCCTTTGAATGTGAATTTTACCTTTCTTTCCCTTCTTATATCATTATATAATATCACCAATCAAGTGAATTTTCACATGGAGAGGAGGTGCCATATGGAAGAGATAAAGAAGATTAAAAACTACTTATTTTTTATACTCATGGTTTCTTTATTTCTGGCATTCAGTAATATAGCCTTTGCATCCATAGGTGAGATTGAAAGGATTGATGGTCCTGTCTTTTACAGGGAAAAGGCAGGGATACCTTATAAGAAGGCGAAAAAAGGACTCAGCCTTGAGAAGGGCTTCTGGATTAAGACGGAGAAAAAAGGCTGGGCTGTTATTAAACTCAGTGATGGAAGCACCTTTACACTTTCTGAAAACACAGAATTTGAGATTAATGAATATATAATTGGCGATGGTAGAAAGGATGGACTCTTCTCCATAACACAGGGAAAACTAAGGGCAACCATTACAAGATTTACAGGCCAGACCGTAAATTACAGGGTAAAAAGTCCAACTGCTGTTGCTGGAATCAAGGGCACTGAGTTCATGATGCTCACACAGGGCGAGGCGAATGTATTCTTCGGAAATGAGGATATGGCTTCAATCTCAGGTTATGATAGAGGAGAAAAGCCCCTCAGTCCTGATACCATGGTACAGAATACCCGTGGCTATACACCGGCAGATCCTGTAAAGGTTGAGCCCGGGACAGCCCTTGAGAAGGCAAGGAAGGGACTTTCTGATATTACAGGCCCAAAACCACCAAAGGACTGGGAGATATCAGGTAATCTTCCACACATAATAGCAAGATGGGATATAAATTATGGCCATTATCTCGCAGACAGTGGCAGGTACGATGAGGCACTTTATATATTCCAGATCGCCCTTGACCTTTCTAACAACCCTGAGATAAGGTCTGATGCAAGGCTTGAAAGAGGTGCAGTCTATTCAAGATTCCTTAAAAATCCTGAGGCAGCCCTTGCTGAATATCTGCTTATACTTGAGGAATATCCAGAGGCACCACAGAGAGAAACAGCCCTTTACCTTACAGCTATGACACTCTATGAACTTGGTTTCAAAAAACAGGCAAGGGAAAGGTTATTTCAGTATAAGAGGGAATACCCGGAAGGCAAACACATAACAAATGTGGAGACATTGTTAAGGCTAACGGAATAAAAAGGTCATTACAGACTCAAGTGGTAATTCAAGGATGCATTAGTTTGTCTATAAAGGGCATAATCTCTATCAATTCAAAGGCAGAGATATGAGACTTCCAGTTATCTGTAACCTTTGCAAGGAGTATCAAACCAAAAAACAGGCTCAAAAGGCCAGCAATAAACAAAAGAGGGCTCACTGACCTGCCGGCAAAGGTCATTTCAAGACAGCCCTTTGAAGGGCAATAACTTACACAATTAATACAGCCCGTACATTCAGGTGAATGGATATATTTTTTTCTATCAACAGGTAGTTGCGCAGGACAGTTTTTTGAACAGAGTCTGCAATTAATGCATTTATCCTCTTGCCTCTTTATCCTTGATGGTCCTATAAAGGCAAGAAGTCCAAGGAGTGCTCCATAGGGACACAGGTACCTGCACCAGAAATTTTTATAAAAAAGTGAAAGTCCAAAAAGTGACAACAGCACAATGGCAGTAACAGAGGACATCTCAGCAAAAAAATTGAGGAGCTTTATGTCTGCTATCTTCCAGTAAGGAGTTGAAAGAAATGCCCTTATTGCTGGGGTGTTCATCCTGAAGATTATGACATAAATAAAAAATGCCATGATGATATATTTTATAGACCTCAGTGGATAATCAATATAAAGGGGCAATCTAAAATTCTTTCCAAATATGCCGCCACCAATTTTATAAACTGACTCTGATAAAGTTCCAACCGGACATATCCATCCACAGAAGGACTTCCTGAAGACAAGGGCAACTAAGAGGGCACCGCTGAATAAAACAAGGGCAGCTGGATGAACATGATCAAATATTCCTTCCACAAGCCATAGCTTGAGTGCCATAAGCCCGCCTATGGGCATAAAGCCATCAACAAGGGATGGCCTTTCAATGGAAGGGACAATTCCTTTCTCAAGGCTATCTACAAAGAGATAGAACTTATAACCTCCATAAACAATAAGGACAAAAAGGCCCCACTGAACAAGATATCTAATCTTTCTTAAATTGCCTCTGCTATAATTCATGTTTTTAATTATACCTGAAAGATTTGTATTATCCTCTATGACCTGTGTCATAATAATGCATGAAGGCAAAAGGCCTTTTTTATCTCCTTATAGCCTTAATATCAATCTTTGTAACCTCCCTGCTTTATTTTTCCAGGCAGGATTTCCTTAACTCCATTGACCTGAAACTCAGGGATGTGAGATTCAGACTGAGGGGCGAGATTGAGCCAGATCACAGGGTAAAGATAGTTGCCATTGATGCAAAAAGCATAGATGAACTTGGCAGATGGCCCTGGGACAGGAAGGTCCTTGCAAGATTGATTGAAAATCTAAAAGAAGCAAAGGCCATAGCCCTTGATATAGTATTTTCTGAAAATTCAAATCATGATTCTGACAGAATCCTTTCAAAGGTAATCAATAAAGCTGGCAATGTAATTACCGGATATTATTTAAGGGATGAAGAAACAATTATTGATCAGGAAAGCCTTTCAGTTCTCAGGGCCTCAAGGATAAGGCTTATAAAGACAAGAGGTCATATAACAGGCATTCCCCTCAGGGATTTCCCCTATGCAGAGCTCAACATACCATCCATAAAGGCAGAGACAGGTTTTTTTAATATCTTACCTGATGAAGATGGCCTTTACAGGAAGGCAAATCTATTATTTATATACAATGGCGAGATCTATCCATCACTGCCACTTCAGGCAATAAGGCATTATAAAGGCCTGCCAATCATATTGGAGATTGAAGAATTCGGTATAAAAAGGCTCCTGCTCGGCAGTGAATGGATACCCTCTGATGAGACAGGGGCGCTTACTATTAATTACTATGGAAAGGAAGGTTCTTTCAGGACAGCCTCTGCAGTTGATGTGATAAGGTCAAAGGTACGGGAGGAAGAATTCAGGGACTCTATAGTCTTCATCGGAGCCACAGAGACAGGCATTGCTGATATCCGCAATACACCCTTTGACCCTGTAATGCCAGGGGTGGAAATCCATGCAACAGTAGCGTCAAATATCTTGAGAGGTGAATACCTCATTTATAATGCCTGGGTTGCAGGACTTGATATATTATTTATCTCTGTTCCTGTATTGCTTCTCATTCCCCTTATGATAAGGGCATCAAAGACCTATATATCTCTCATTATCTTTATTCTTACTATCACACTTGTCTTCAGCATCAATATATGGCTTTTTAAAAATTATCTCTTTAACCTATCTGTGCTTTATCCCTTCATATCCCTTTTTATTTTCTATCTCTCTTCGGAGGCATATAGAAATTTAATAATAGAAAAGAAAAGTCGTTTTCTCAGAAGGGCATTCTCAAGCTATGTATCTCCTGAGCTTGTAAATATCATTATCAAAAATCCTGATGCAATGAAACTGGGAGGAGAAAAGAGGACCATAACTGTGCTCTTTTCTGATATAAGGGACTTTACTACAATCTCTGAGGCCCTTGAGCCAGAAAGACTCGTAAGCCTTCTCAATAATTATCTTGATCCAATGACAAGGATTGTGCTCAGGCACAGGGGGATGCTTGATAAATACATTGGTGATGCTATCATGGCAATTTATAATGCGCCCCTGGACCTTCCCCAGCATGCCAGAGAAGCGGTTCTTACAGCCCTTGAGATGATAAAGGAACTCAAAGGACTTAATGAAAAAATTAAAAAAGAGGGTTATCCAGAGATAAGGATAGGGATAGGGATAAACACAGGTGAGGCAATTACAGGGAACATGGGAACTGATATGAGGTTTGATTATACAGCAATTGGTGATACAGTAAATCTTGCCTCCAGACTTGAGGGCCTGAATAAACTTTACGGGACAAACATAATCATAAGCTCCTCCACATACCTCACTCTTTCAGAAGGTGAATTCACCCCAAGGGAGCTTGACCTGATAAGGGTAAAAGGTAAAAAAGAGCCGGTGAAGATATATGAGGTTTTGCCTGAGGACTCTTCTCTTAAGGAAGGGATTAAAAAATTTGAAGAGGCCCTTTATCTCTACAGAGAAAGAAGTTTTATTGAGGCAGAAGAGATATTCAGGGAAATTTACAATAAATTCAATGATGGTGTCTCAAAGGTCTTTGCTGAGAGGGCTAAAGGTTATATCTTAAACCCACCACCTGAAGACTGGGATGGAGTTTATGTGGCAAGGGAAAAGTAGATATCTCTATATTGCTAATGGCAAATTTGGGGTAACAAATAATACTGAAGATTTTAAGCAAATTCAAGGTTTAAAGAGAGAAATTTGGAATATAAGGAGGGCGGGGTTAAACCCCACCCTCCTTAGCCTTTTAGTACATATCACCCATTCCCGGATGACCTGGCATCTTCTGCTTTTCTTCCTCGGGTATCTCTGTTACCATCACCTCTGTGGTAAGCATCAGTCCTGCCACTGATGCGGCATTGACAAGGGCGAGCCTTGTAACCTTTGTTGGATCAATTATACCTGCCTTCATCATGTCAGTAAATTCTTCCTTCTGGGCATCAAAACCATAATTTAGCTCCTTTGATGCCTTTACCTTCTCAACTATCACAGCACCTTCAAGACCTGCATTCTGAACTATGTTCTTTATTGGCTCCTCAAGTGCCTTCTTCACTATCTCAACACCGATCTGTCTGTCACCATCAAGCTTCAATTTCTCAAGGGCTGGTATGCATCTAAGAAGTGCAACACCTCCACCAGGCACTATCCCTTCCTCAACAGCAGCCCTTGTTGCATGAAGTGCATCCTCAACCCTTGCCTTCTTTTCCTTCATCTCTGTCTCTGTTGCAGCACCAACCCTTATTACTGCAACACCACCGGCAAGTTTTGCAAGACGCTCCTGAAGTTTCTCCCTGTCATAATCAGAGGTGGTCTCTTCAATCTGTGTCTTTATCTGTTTTATCCTTCCCTGAATCTTCTGAGGATCTCCAGCACCTTCTACTATTGTAGTATTCTCCTTATCAACCACGATCTTCTTTGCCTTTCCGAGATCTGACATCTTTATGTTCTCAAGTTTTATACCGAGGTCTTCTGTAATAGCTGTGCCTCCGGTGAGGATAGCGATGTCTTCAAGCATTGCCTTTCTTCTTTCACCAAAGCCGGGTGCCTTCACAGCACAGACCTGCAGTGTCCCGCGGAGTTTATTAACAACAAGTGTTGCGAGTGCTTCACCCTCAACATCCTCTGCAATAACAAGAAGAGGTTTTCCCATCTTTGCAATATTCTCAAGAAGCGGGATCAGATCCTTCATTGAGGATATCTTCTTTTCATGAATCAGTATGAATACATCTTCATATACACATTCCATTCTTTCAGGGTCTGTGATGAAATAGGGTGAAATATATCCCCTGTCAAATTGCATTCCCTCAACCACATCAAGGGTTGTTGCCAGTCCCTTTGCCTCCTCAACAGTAATTACCCCATCCTTTCCAACCTTGTCCATTGCATCAGCTATGAGGTTTCCTATCTCAGGGTCATTGTTTGCTGATATGGCACCTACCTGGGCTATCTCTTTTTTGTCCTGAACAGGTTTACTGAGTTTCTTGAGTTCTTCTACCACTACCTCAACAGCCTTGTCTATGCCCCTTTTAATCTCCATGGGGTTTGCACCAGCAACCACATGTTTCATGCCTTCCTTATAGATTGAATAGGCAAGGACAGTTGCAGTTGTTGTTCCATCACCGGCTGTATCTGAGGTCTTACTTGCCACCTCCCTGACAAGCTGAGCTCCCATGTTTTCAAAAGGGTCCTTCAGCTCTATTTCTTTTGCTACCGTAACACCGTCTTTTGTAATAAGAGGTGAACCAAATTTTCTATCAATTATTACATTCCTCCCCTGTGGTCCAAGGGTTGCCTTTACTGCATCTGTAAGGATTGTTACTCCATCAAGAATCTTCTGCCTTGCATGCTCATTGAATATAAGCTGTTTTGCTGCCATATTGATCAACCTCCTTTATTCTTCCAATATCCCAAGGATATCTTCTTCCTTGATGATCAGGTACTCCTGATTATCAAGGTTTATCTTTGTTCCAGAATATTTGTCAAAAAGTACAGTGTTACCAACCTTTACCTCTTTCACCTCACTACCAACTGCTTCAACCACTCCCTTCTGGGGTTTTTCCTTCGCTGTGTCAGGCACATAAAGACCACCAGGGGTCTTTTCCATTTCCTCTGAATATCTGATAAAAACTCTTTCCTTCAGGGGTTTAAATTTCATAGCCTCAACTCCTTTCCTAAGTTCAATCACAGAATTTCTGCCCACAAAGTGAGCATATGAATAAAAATTATTATTAGCACTCTATTAATGGGAGTGCTAATAATATATTAGTCTTTTAATCCTTGAATCAAGGGCAAATATGGTGCAATAAGGTGGATTTTATCCTAAAAAGGTCGTTTTTTCCTAAAAAATTACCTTTTTTCTCAAATTTATTATTTTTTCTTAGCTTCTATAAATGCCTCTATCTCTTCCTTAAAATAATCTGCCCTTTTTCTTATCTCATAGGGTATTCTGCTTTCGTATAATTTAAGTCCTTCTTTAAGCTCATCCTGAAAGGTCTCGTAAAAGGTACCCTTTTTTATAGCATCCTCAAACTTATGGGGATTATAAAAATAGATATCAGAGATAATTGTCCTTGCAAGTCTCCTTGCCTTTTCTATAAGTTCATCTTGAGGCACCCCTTTTTCAGCCACCATCTCCTTTGTCGAGGTTTCAACAGGGGTTTCTTTTAATTGAGAGCTCGTTACAGGAGGTATGAAGCTGTCAAAACCCTTAGGTAAAGACCTTTCAACCTTTTCTACTTTTTCAGAAGGAGCAATATCCTTAGGTGCTTCTGGTAAAACCTTCTGACCTCCAGATATTAAACCAGCCTTAATGGTTTCTATCTTATTTATAAGGAGTTCCTTGATCTCATGGTCTTCGATGTAATCATCAGCACCATAGAGTGATACAGGAGGTCTCTTGTATCTTGTCTTATCGTACACAGAAGTAACGAGTATAACTTTAATGTCCTTTGTATATTCAATCTCTTTAAGCTTCCTGCAGACATCGAACCCGTATTCCTTTGGAAGTGCAACATCAAGCACAGCTACAAAGGGTAATTCTCTGGATGCCTTAACAATTGCCTCAATACCATCCTGCGAGGTTATGGGGATATATCCAGCTTCTCTTATAAGCCTTTCCATCTCATCAAGCAACTTCCTTTCACCGTGGGCAATCAGGACCTTTTTTATATCAAGGCCCTCAATACCTTTCTTTGTCCCCTCCTTTTCTGGTTTCGTTACAGCCTGGGCTGAAGGCGTAGCCTGTTTTATAATTTCCGAGGGTTTTACAAATACAGCCCCGGAACACTTAGGGCACTTGAATCTTGCGCCCTGTGCAGGAATCTTGGCATCATCAATCTTTAACTTCACCTTACACTGCGGACATGTCACTACCATTTAAGGTAATACCTCCTTGACCTCCATAGTTTTATTGTAAATAAACCAAACAAAAAACCTCCAATATGAGCAAACCAGGCAACACCACCCTGATGGGCAATGCTTGCTGTTATAAAACCATTCAATATCTGTATAATAGCCCAAAATCCTATAACTATCAAGGCCGGTATCCTTACCACCTGCACAAAGAAACCGAAAAACATAAGGGTATGTACCCTTGCATGTGGATAAAGGACAAGATAGGCACCGAGTATTCCTGAAATTGCACCGCTTGCACCAATCATTGGTATGTGAGAGGAACTGCCTTCTATAAAGGCATGACTGTAGGCAGCAATAACACCGGCAAGCAGGTAAAACAGGAGAAATCTTACATGACCCAGTGTGTCTTCTATATTATTACCGAATATCCACAGATAAAGCATATTACCTGCAAGGTGAAATAAGCCACCATGTAAAAACATGGAACTAAAGACTGTAAGTAAAGGATGAATGGGTTGGGATGATTCAAAGGTGAGTATAGCAGAGGGGATTGCGCCATAAAGCTGGGCAAACCTCTCTAAATTACCTGAAGCAAGTTGCATAATGTATATACCCACATTAATACCTATTATGGTAATTGTAAAAAAGGGAAATGTGCGGGTGGGGTTGTCATCTTTATAGGGAATCATTTATCCTCCAGCCTATTTAGTGCGACAGTCTACATTCGCACCGTCGCACTATTATTCTACCATACTCTGGGACTTCTCAATTATCTTTGTACATATACCATGAAGCATATTGAGTTCCCATTCTGTAAGACCTGCCCTTTTTAAAAGGAATCCCATGTTGTCCATTATCTTCTTCTCCAGATCTCTGTCACCCTTTGGGATGTATCCGAGACCCTTTAATGCTATTTTGAGCCTGTCTAAAAGGCCTTCTATATCACTATGACTGACCAGTTTTAGGTCAGGAATCCCGATGGAATCGACTGAACCATATCTTTCCATCCCCATTTTATTTAATTCATAGGCAATAATAAGAACAGCCTGTGCGAGATTTAATGAAGGTGCCTTTCTGGAGGCTTCTATTGTAATAAGAAAACCACACTCCCTTATCTCCTCATTAAATAGTCCCTTATCTTCCCTGCCAAAGAGTATGGCAACCTTATTGTGAGATGCCACATCCAGTATCCTTTTTATACCCTCTTCAACAGACAGTATAACACCTCGCCTTTTTCCAGTTCGCCTTGTTGTACCAACCACAAGGGCCTTATCAGAGATTGAATCATGAAGGTTGCTATGGATTTCTACATTCTTTAGTATATCCTTTGCACCCCCTGCAAACCATCTTGCCTCAGAATTCTCAAGGATGCCTCTGATATTTTTTTCATCAAAAGGCACCCCTCTAAAAGGATTGACAAGACTCAAATTAAAAAAACCTGCATTCTTTATCGCCCTTGCAGATGCACCAATATTGCCAGG
>JBKBPW010000067.1:0-9399 GCA_046292975.1 Thermodesulfovibrionales bacterium | reverse complement strand
GAAAAATGTAAAGGCAGAAGTAATTGCAAGGGCTGATACTGTAGAGATTATCCCTGGTGGAGTTGATATTGAGACCTTGATAAAGGAAAACTATCCTGAAGTAGAGATAACAAGGAGCTCAAAGGGACTTATTCTGAAATATTCTCAGAGAGAAATTGAGCGTATTCGTGATAGCTCCGCAGACCAGGCCCTTGAGACTATCCGTAACAGGATAGACCAGTTTGGGGTTGCTGAACCCACCATACAGAGACAGGCAAAGGACGAGATAGTTATTCAGCTTCCTGGTATAAAAGATCCCAGGAGGGCTATTGAGCTCATAGGAAAGACAGCCCAGCTTGAATTCAAGCTCCTTGATGAGGAATCTCCTCTGTGGAATGAATTGCCGGCAATAGTAAAGCCTTCTGAGGAAGAGGAATTTCTGAAAAGTTTTAGCTCAAGACTTCCTGAAGGCGATGAGATATTATTTCAGAGGATAGTTGACAAACAGACTGGAGAGGTTCTCAAGAGACCCTATATCCTCAAGAGAGAGGTTCTTCTTACAGGTTCACTACTTACTGATGCAAGGGTGCAGATAGACTCAAGATTCAATGAACCCTATGTATCTCTTACCTTCAATTCTCTTGGTGCAAAGATCTTTGAGGATGTGACGGCAAAGAATGTGAAAAAGAGGCTTGCTATTGTGCTTGATGGGAATGTCTATTCAGCACCAGTTATACAGGAAAGGATATCCGGTGGTAATGCCCAGATAACCGGAAGCTTTACAATGGATGAGGCAAAGGACCTTGCAATAGTCTTGAGGGCTGGTGCCCTTCCAGCACCACTTAAGCTTCTTGAAAATGTCACTGTAGGTCCTTCGCTTGGAAGGGATTCCATAGAAGCAGGGAAGGTGGCAGGTATTGCAGCCTTTATAATGGTGGTCCTGTTCATGCTCTTTTACTACAGGCTCTCAGGTCTTATTGCTGATATTGCCCTTCTGCTTAACCTCTTGCTTCTTCTTGGTGCAATGGCTGCACTTAATGCTACCCTTACCATGCCGGGTATAGCAGGTATAATACTTGCAATCGGAATGGCGGTTGACTCCAATGTCCTGATGTTTGAGAGGATGCGCGAGGAACTCAGGCATGGTAAGACCCCGAGGGCAGCAATAGATTCAGGATATAAAAAGGCATTCTGGACAATATTTGACTCCCATGTAACAACCCTTATAACAGCAGCTGTGCTTTTTCAATTTGGCACCGGTCCTATAAAAGGTTTTGCTGTCACCCTCAGTCTTGGTGTTGCCATAAATCTCTTTACAGCACTTATCGGTACAAAGACTATCTTTGACATGATAATCTCAAAGAAGAAGGAATTGAGGAGGCTTAGCATATGATTGAACTTTTAAAAGCTCCAAATATAGATTTCATGGGGAAGAGATATTTTGCCTTTATCCTTTCAGGGATATTGCTTCTGCTGGGGATAACAGGGATAATTCAGATATCAAGAGGGAAGGCAAACCTTGGAATAGATTTTGCTGGAGGTGTGGCTATACAGATAGGGTTTGAGGAGACCTTTTCACTTTCAGAGATAAGAGAGGCATTGCATAAAGGAGGACTTAAGGATATAGAGCTTCAGGATATACCACAGCAGAAAAAGGTGATTATAAAGATAAAGAAAAAGGAGGAAGACATAAGCAGGCTTACAGAGTCTATTGTCTCCAGCTTGAAGGCAGGCCTTCCAGGTAGAAATTTTTCCATTGAATCCACAACAGAGATAGGGCCAAAGGTTGGAAAACGCCTGAGGGATGATGCCCTGTGGGCTATAGCCATGGCAACTCTTGGAATTCTTATATACATTGCCCTGAGGTTTAAATTCAGGTTCAGTCTTGGTGCAACCATAGCAACCTTTCATGATGTCATTGCTATAGTGGGGATATTCTACCTGCTTGGGAAGGAGTTCAATCTTGTGGTCCTGAGCGCTCTTCTTACTATTGCAGGTTATTCCCTTACAGATACAGTTGTTGTCTTTGATAGAATAAGGGAGAACATGAGGACAAATATAAAGGATTCGATTGATAAACTTATAAACAGGTCAATAAATGAGGTTCTCTCAAGGACAATAATTACATCCCTTACAGTCCTGTTTTCAGCCCTTGCCCTTTATCTATTTGGTGGAGAGGCGATCCATGACTTTTCGCTTGCAATAATATTAGGTGTGGTCATAGGAACCTATTCATCCATTTTTGTGGCAAGCCCTATTGTGTTACTGTTTGGTGGGATGAAGACCCAAAAGACATGATTAGAAATTAAGGGTTAAAAATTATGCAAAGTGGGGTCCCTAAAATTGATAAATTTTTCGGGGTACAGTAAGAATGAAATGGGTCCTCACAAAGACGAATGATGAGTATCTGACCTATCTTTCAAAAAAGACTGGCATATCAAAGATCCTTGCTCAGATATTGATTAACAGGGGCATAAAGGACCCATCACAGGTTAGAGATTTTCTTAATCCCTCTCTTTCCCTTCTAAGTGATCCCTTTTGTCTTCATGACCTAGAAATGGCTATCCTGAGGATAAGGGAGGCAATCAAGAATAATGAACGTATCCTCATTCATGGTGACTATGATGTTGATGGTCTTGCAGCGACATCCATAATGGTAGAGGGTTTAAAAAGACTGGGTGCGGATGTCCATTTTTTTATACCTTCAAGACATGCCCACGGGTATGGATTCAATGAGCCAGGGCTTCAGAGGGCAAAAGATATCGGGGCCTCTGTCATCATTACAGTTGATTGTGGTATTAAGTCCTTCACCACAGCAGCCGAGGCAAAAAGAAGGGGGATTGATATTATAATAACAGACCATCATCTTCCTCTCTGGTCATCAGCTGGGGATAATAAGCCACTTTTACCTGAAGCAGTGGCTGTTGTAAATCCGAAGATTAATCCTTCAGACAGCAACATGCATATTTCAGGAGCAGGTGTAGCCTTCAAGGTTATGCAGGCCCTTTATGGAGGGCTTGATGATGTTATGGAATTTCTCGACCTCCTTTCACTTGCCACAGTGGGAGACATTGTGCCTCTTACCGGGGAAAACAGGAATATCCTTTCAGAGGGTCTTGATTTTTTAATGAAGACTGAAAGGCCAGGCCTGAGGGTATTGCTTGAATTATCAGGTATGAAGGACAGGGAACTCACACCATCAAACCTTTCCTTTACCCTCATACCAAGGCTCAATGCAGCAGGAAGACTTGAGGAGGCCTCTGATGTGGTAAGACTCCTTACCACCAGGGATGCAGCAGATGCAGAGAAGATTGCAAGATGGCTTGATTGGCTGAACAGGCAGAGACAGTCCATTGAAGAGGATATATATGAAGAGGCACAGGAACTATTTAAGAGAAAATATGAAGATATACCTTATGGGATAGTCCTTTACAAAGAGGGCTGGCATGCCGGGGTTATAGGGATAATTGCCTCAAGACTCCAGGAAGAGTTTTACAGGCCTGCTTTTATTTTTACTGTTAAAGATGGCATAGCAACAGGTTCTGTAAGGAGTATCCCTGAGATAGATATTATGGAGATACTGGATTCACTGGAGAGATTTTTTATTAGATATGGAGGTCATAGCCAGGCAGCAGGTTTGAGTCTTTATCTTAAAGACATGGTGGAGTTTGAGGCCTCTCTCCAGAAAAAGCTCAGTGAATATATGAAAGAAGAGAGACCCGTGCCAACCTTAAGGATTGATACTGAGGTCTCCTTTGATGATATAAATTATTCCCTTCTGAGGGAATTAAAGAATCTTGAACCGCTCGGTTATGGAAATGAAGAGCCACTTCTTGGAGCAAAGAAGATACTTCCTGTTGAGTCAAGGGTTGTTGGCAATGGCCATCTTAAGCTAAGGCTTAGGCAGCATGACCATGAATTTGATGTTATAGGATTTGGTATGGCTGAACTGATAGATATTGCATCAGAGCCTGTTGATATTGCCTTTTTACCTCAGATTAATGATTTCAATGGCAGGAGATCTATCCAGCTTAAAATAAGGGCAATAAGAAAATCCCTACCCTGAGTTCATCTGATTAGTACACGCAAAGCTTTATGCACCAATTTTATCATTTCTTTATATCAATAAGAAGTTGAATGACTGTGTCTATTCGTTGATTAAGCTGTGCTATCTGGCTATCTATCTTCTGATTGAGCTGTGCTATCTGGCTATCTATCTTCTGATTAAGCTGTGCTATCTGGCTATCTATCTTCTGATTGAGCTGTGCTATCTCCTGTCTTACCTGTCCTATCTCCTGTCTTACCTGTCCTATCTCCTGTCTTACCTGTCCTATCTGGTTGTCTATCTTTTGATTTAGAAATCTGAAGTCATCTTCCTGCCTTTTCTTTATGTCATTGACGACCTCAAGGATATCCTTTGTCCTCTCTTCAACTACCTGATAGATAAGCTCAAGAGTGACCTTTTTGATAGCACCTGTAAGAAGTTCTCTCATTTGTTATCTCCCTGAAAAAGTATATCATAAATAACATTTACAGTGCTACAGCCTCAAAGTGTGACCGAGCGACAGAATAGGTTGAAGGCTTAAGAGAATTGGCTGAAGGCTATCGCCTAACGCCTTAAGCCTTCAGCTGCCGTCGCAATCCTTCTAAATGAGTTCGGCTAAGGCTGAAGGCTGATTGAACAATTTGAATAGTTTAAACAGTTTGAACAGTTTAAATGAGGCTGATTGAACAGTTTAAACAGTTTAGGGCCTATCGCCTTAACCCTATCATTCCTGCGACCTGCTCAGATAACTTCAATTTTATTTACTTCTCTACTGGTCTACGGATGTTATAATAAACTATGGCTGAGGTAATATCTATTGCATCCCTTATTAAGAAGATACTTTCCTACAATCCACAGGCAGATGTAGAACTTATAAAGAAGGCTTATATCTTTTCCCGTGAGGCTCACTGCAGCCAGAAAAGGGTTGAGGGCACTCCCTATATCAGCCATCCCCTTGCTGTTGCAGATATACTGGCAGATATAAAGATGGATGTACTTACTATTGGAGCAGGTCTTCTTCATGACACCATTGAGGATACAGGTACCACTCGACAGGACCTTGAGGATATGTTCGGGAAAGAGATAGCCTTTCTTGTTGATAGTCTCACAAAGCTATCAAAGCTCCAGTTCAAGACAAAGCAGGAGGCACAGGCAGAAAACTTCAGAAAGATGCTTCTTGCTGTTGCAGAAGACATAAGGGTGATAATGATAAAATTTGCTGACAGACTTCATAACATGAGAACCATTCAGTATCTTTCAGAGCAAAAGCAGAGGGCAATAGCAGAGGAGACCCTTGAGATTTATGCACCCCTTGCAAACAGGCTTGGAATCGGCTGGCTGAAGACAGAATTTGAAGACCTTTCCTTCAAGGTCCTCATGCCTGACCTTTATCAGGACCTCGTCAGAAAGGTTGCAAAGAGGAAGGTAGAGCAGGAAGGGTATATCAAGGCCATAATAAATACGCTTGAAGAGAGGCTGAAGGCAGAAAATATTCCTGCCTCAATAACTGGCAGGGTAAAACATTATTACGGCATATATCAAAAGATGCTCAGGCAGAAGATACCCTTTGAAGAGGTCTATGATGTCCTGGGTATAAGGATAATTACAGATACTGTGGCAAATTGTTATCATATCCTTGGTGTTATCCATTCTCTCTGGGCAACAGTTCCCGGAAGATTCAAGGATTACATAAGCATGCCAAAGTCAAATATGTATCAGTCACTCCATACCACGGTGGTAGGACCTCAGGGAGAGAGGGTTGAATTTCAGATAAGGACAGAAGAGATGCACAGGATAGCAGAACAGGGTATCGCTGCTCACTGGAAATATAAGGAAAAGGGTCATCTGGATGAAAGGGATGCAAAATACATTGCCTGGCTCAGGGAACTGGTAAATTTCCTTAAGGAACACAGGGATCCAAGGGAATTTCTTGATGCGATAAAGGGTGAGGTTGTTTCAGATGTTGTTTATGTCTTCACACCAAAGGGAGAGATAAAGGAGCTCCCCTATGGAGCGACGCCTGTAGATTTTGCCTATGCTATTCACACAGAGGTTGGCAACAAATGTGTTGGTGCAAAGGTAAATGGAAAGCTTGTTCCTTTGAGGTATAAACTCAAAAGTGGAGATGAGGTTGAGATAATCACTGCACCCAATCATGTTCCATCAAAGGACTGGCTCAGCTTTGTGGTAACTCAGAAGGCCCGCAGCAGGATAAAGCAATGGATAAAAACTGCTGAAAGGAAGCAGGCACTTGAACTCGGTACCAGACTTATAGATGAAGAGCTCAGAAAGCATGAGATTCCTTTTAATGCACTGAAACTCAAACAGGAAGAGCTTGCAAGGGCCTTTAACATGAAAAACTATGAAGAGCTTATTGTATCTGTTGGTTATGGAAAGGTCTCTGCCCAGCAGATAATCCATAAACTTATCCCTGAAAAAATAAAGCCTGTCCAGAAACAGGAACCTCCAAGACAAAAGGTTGTTAAGGGAATAAGCATTAAGGGAATGGATGAGATACTCTATCATACATCAAGATGCTGTTACCCTGTACCTGGTGATGACCTTGTAGGATATGTAACAAGGGGCAGGGGAGTGACAATTCATAGAAGAGGTTGCCCCAATTTTGAAAAGCTTGCAGTTGATGAGGCAAGGATAATAGAGGTTACATGGAAGGCAGATGATTCCCTTGCACCTGCAAAGCTTTATATAGAGGCACTTGATAAGCCAGGGATACTTGCAAGTATCAGTAGCCTTATATCTTCTTTCAATGTTAATATATCTGGTGTGAAGGCCTTTTCAACACCTGATAAGAGGGCTCATCTGGAGCTTATACTTCAGGTGAAGGATAAACTTCAGCTTTCTGGAATTATCCAGAAGATACTACAGATGGAGGGCATATTAAATGTCAAAAGATAACAATAGGATAAGTTATTTCTTTTTGTGGCGAAGAAACGGTAAGGCTGCTACTTTATTGCTCTGTGGTGCTGCTCTGATGCTTATAACCTTAAGCCTTTCAGCATCTCAGGTCCTGAGCTTTGGAGGTTGCGGTGCGGAGTGTAAGGACTGTCATACCCTGAAGCCTAAGGAGGCAGAAAATATCCTTAAAGAAGGTGGGATAGCCGAGCTTAAAACTGTAAGGGTTACCTCTGTTTCACAGGCACCTGCAAGAGGACTCTGGGAGATATCCATTCAGAAGGACGGCAAAAGGGGTCTTATATATCTGGATTTTTCAAAGAAGTTTCTAATGATTGGTCAGATAGTTGAACTCAAGACCTCAAAGAATATAACCCAGGAAAGATTCATTGAGCTCAGTAAAATAGATGTTTCCAAGATCCCCCTTAATGATGCCATTGTTATGGGTGATAAGAAGGCAAAATACAGGGTAATAGTATTCACAGACCCTGATTGTCCTTTCTGTGCAAAACTTCACAGGGAGCTAAAACAGGTAATTGAAAAGAGGAAGGACATAGCCTTTTATATAAAACTCTTCCCATTACCCAATCACAAAGATGCCTACTGGAAGGCAAAGTCCATTCAATGTAAGAAGTCCCTTAAGCTACTTGAGAACAACTTTGAAGGCAATGTTCCTCCCCAGCCAGACTGTGAGACAGATCAGATTGATAAGAATATCTCCCTTGGAAAAGAGCTTGGCATAAGCTCAACACCAAGTATAATCCTTCCTGATGGCAGGATTATTCCTGGGGCAATACCTGCAGATAAGATTATAGAATTAATAACCTCTCAGGGATGATTACCGAAACTACAGATAGACCGCATGGTGTGACGGTGCGACAGTGCGACAGCAGAAAGGCTGCACTGCCAGAGTATTTATGCTATGTTGTTATCTTTGCTTTAATTCTTTTAACTATCCCCTCCGATGCCCTTTCTGCCTATAGGATAGTCCTCAAGTCTGGAAAACCTGCAGTAGCAGGGTCATCAGAGGTATCAAAAAAGGAGGTATTAAATATGGTAGAGAACATTCACTGGCTCGGACATGATACCTTTAAAATTGTAGGAGAAAAAATAATCTTCACTGATCCTTTTAAACTCAGAAAAAAGGATAAGGCAGACATTATACTAATAACCCATGAGCATTATGATCATTGCTCTCCTGAAGATGTAAAGATGATTCAGGGTCCAGATACAGTAATAGTGGCGCCAAAAGACTGTGCAGATAAACTCTCAGGAAATATCAAGATAGTAAAACCTAATGATAAGTTGAATATTATGGGTATAGAGGTAGAGGCAGTACCTGCTTATAATACAAATAAGAAGTTTCATCCAAAGGCTAATGGATGGGTGGGATATATCTTCAAGGTAAACAATCAGAAGATATACATTGCTGGAGATACTGATTATATACCTGAGATGAAGACCTTCAAGGATGTGGATATAGCACTTCTTCCTGTCTCTGGTACATATGTGATGACAGCAGATGAGGCAGCTCAGGCAGCCCTTGATATAAAGCCAAAGATAGCCATACCAATGCACTATGCCTCAATAGTCGGTACAGAGTCGGATGCAAAGAGATTTGCAGAACTCCTTAAAGGAAAGATAGAGGTTGTTATTAAAAAACCTGAGTAGTTTTAAATCCCTTTAAAAAATTCACCAGACCTTCACTGTCATAGATGGGTTCAAGGCATTTTTCTCTGAGACAGGGAAGGATGAAGTCTTTCTTTTCATAATATAGGAACTCCTCTTGCCCTTCATATCGAAGTGTAATATAGGGTCTGAAGAAGAAAAGGGCAGTTCTTGAGAGTTCACTGTCCTTTGAGGCATGGATGGAGAGTCTTAGCATATTAAAATACATGTCAAGTGCTACAAAATAGTATGCAGAAAATATACCGTTCTCTTTTGCCCTCTCTGAAAAGGCCCTGAGGGAATCTTCAGCTAATTTTAAATAGTCACTTCTGTCAGTGAGATGAAAGAGTTAATAAGTACAACAATAGCAAGGCTATTTGCTGAGGGATGGGGTATATCCTCTATGGTCTTCAATCTTATGCCAATAACAGACTCATCTGTATCAAAGAAACCTCCTGAAGTAGAGTCATAAAACCCTCTGATAGTCCTGTCCATTAATTTTATAGGCCTTACTTAGATAATTCCTGTTTGCTGTAACCTCCTAGGCTGACAGGAGGGCTTCAATTAAATAAATATAATCTTCAAGCATGCCTCTGGCATTTTCAGAATAAAACATCTGGCTATCCCTGTATCTTAAAAATAAAGTTGTTATCAAGAATTTCTATTACCTCCCTGTCATTGAATGTTTCCTCTGCCATCACATGACACCAGTGGCCTCAGATAGCCCCTGAGTTTAAAAAAACAGGCTTATCTTCTCTCCGAGCCCTTTCAAAGGCCTCCTCTGACAAGGGATA
>JBKBPW010000066.1:0-9585 GCA_046292975.1 Thermodesulfovibrionales bacterium | reverse complement strand
CTCTATAATGGCAAGAAATTCCTCGGGTGTGAGATTTAGGTCCCAGAGACACTGCCTGAGTATGCTCCGCTGTTCCTCTGTAAGAGGTCTTTCTTCCATAAATTTTATTATAGCCTAATCAGGACTATGGTCAAATATTACCACATCGCCGGTAACAGGGCTACGATAAATTAATTTGCGAGCCTTTCCATGCAATGCATGGGCTATTTTGAGATAAAGCCAGATGGGTCCCTGACCGGTGAGGATAATATCGTTACCCTCACCAGCAAGGGCTTTTGCCTGCTCAATGTAAAAATCAATCTGTGAGAGCTTTGCTGTTTCTGTGTCTGCGTATAATGTGCTTACATCTATTATTTTCTGTTCCATTCACAATCCTTTCACATTATTTTTTATCCACTTTCCAATATCTTTTATTTCATCTGGATGAATAACATTAGTATTGCATTGTTTTGCTCGGTTATGTATGCTTTCTCTTATAGCATTCCTATCATCAAGTATACCCCTCGCCGTACTCACAAGAAAGCCCTTTACCCTTAAGCCAAAGTCATGCTGTAACGAGTTTATTTTATAAAGTATATCAGCATCCTTATCATGCCTTTGTTTTAGGCTTTTACATTCTACTATATAAAG
Source organism: Thermodesulfovibrionales bacterium (assembly GCA_046292975.1). Lineage (GTDB taxonomy): Bacteria > Nitrospirota > Thermodesulfovibrionia > Thermodesulfovibrionales > CALJEL01 > CALJEL01. Next base: position 8,955 of record JBKBPW010000066.1, on the reverse strand, counting down.
GGCATTATCCTTTGTAAACATAACATCAAATTCATTCTCAGCCTCCTTTGGACTTATAAGTTTAATTCCGGTAACGCAGTCATCCACACTCAATTTTGATATCTCATTAAAACAAAAATCTGATAACCAGTCGCCTGTTAAGAATCTTATTTCATATTTTGAGAATGTTTTATTAATGCCTTTATTATTTACTTCTATCCCAAGATGTCTCAATAATTCTATTTCTTGTTGTTTTTTAGGAATATATTTATCCCTGAGTGTATATTTTTCCTTATCCCTGTGGTCTTTTAGCCATCCGTAAAACTCTCCTAAGATATCTTCTATTTCTATGTAATTTTGAATCATCCATCTGCAAAGTTTTTCATTTTTTGAAGCATTAGATTTTAGTCGGTTGATCTCGTCACGGTTTTTAACCTTTACACCATAGGCAGTCACATACGCCTCTACTGAAAGCTTTAAACTTAAAGGCACGGGTGATTTACAATCTTCTTTTTTAGGGAAAACAGTAATGAACTCATTTTTAGGTATAGGTGTATAAATCATTTGTTCAGCAATCTCTTTGAATATATTGTATGCAGCAAGCACCATTATCTTTGTCCCGCCTGTCAGATTTACAGTTACTCTTTCATCTTTATATTTCAGAACTATTTCCTCCTTTAGTTTCGATTCACAATCTTCAAGGCAATCCTGGTCAACCTGCACCTTATCATATGCATTAGAATAATTCAAACCACAAAGTTTTAAGGAATCTATAATAGCATCTGCTCTTTTTTCAGCCTCCATTTTTTCTGTAGTGCAGAAAACAATCCTTTCAGGTTTAAAATGGTAAATACTCAGTATATTTGGAATTGTTTGTTCTGAAACAAGACATACATGAATATGGCTCATACTTTCTCCTCCTTTCCTTGACAATTATCATTTATTTGCATAGAATTATAGCATATATTGGAGGTGCATAATATGCGTGCAACATTAAACATACCTGATGAACTCCTCTCCGAGGTTCAGAAGCTTTCCGGTGAAAAATCTAAGACAAAGGCTATTGTCAAAGCCATGGAGGAATTCATAAGACAAAAAAAGATACAGAAACTCATTGCACTCAAGGGAAAGGTCAAGATTGACTATGACTGGAAGAAGGAAGAGGAGCAAGAGATAGCAGCACAGAAAAAGAGGAGAAGACTCCTTGAAAGGTAGGGTGCTTGCTGATACAAGTGTCTGGATAGAATTTTTTAAATCAGATTCAGAAATAGGGGACCAACTTGAAGCCCTTCTTAAAGGCAACAGCGTTTGGACATGTGGTATTACCATATTTGAGCTCCTCCAGGGAGTAAAGTCTGACTCTGAAAAGAAGACCATTTTAGAAATCCTGTCAGCCCTTCCATATGTGGAAATGTCTTTAAAAATCTGGCATAAAGCAGCAGAGATATCAGTATCTTTAAAGAAAAAGGGATTAACTCTACCACTATCTGATATTCTCATTGCTTCCATAGCTATTGAAAACAACCTTTCCATTTTTACACTGGATAAACATTTTGCACTGGTGCCCGGGGTTAGGCTTCTCCACTTCTCATAATCTCATCTCCCTCTTAATTATCTGTCTAAATGGTTTTGGCTGATGACTGAGAAATATTTATCTCTCTTGGCATAGCTCTTTGCCATACTTGCAGAAAGTCTCATCGCAAACCCTTATGAGAGCCAGGGTATAATTCGTTCCTTAAATGCCTCTAAGATTACTCAAGAGTATTTAAACTTCATTAAGTACTGCCCAGCCAAGGGGAACAGGTTGATTATTCTTCAGCCATATCCTTCTTGATTTGGGTGCGATATCGTTGCCTCTATTCAGACCTGCAAGATTTCTTATTTTTTTTCTTAAGTCATCGGGCAGGAGCATTACTATTGTAGTAGAGATCATACCTGAACCAAATCCAATTCTAAAGTTTGCACTATTATCCTTATACCAGTTTTCAAGTGCATGGCCTTTTGTAAAAGTTTTTTCAAAATTAATTATATCTTCAGCCCATTTTTTAACATTTGACAAGACCTCATCAATATTTTGAGGCAGTAAAATAGTTCTATTTTGTGCTTTGAAATCATTCAGCAGTTTTTTATCCCACACAATATCAAATTCAAAAGATGTATCTTGAGGTATTGATTCTATCCAGACAGTTGTATTTTGATCTGAAGGTTCTTTTTTAAATCTCCATCCAGTCTCCTTTTTGAGGATATTAACAGGAATAAGATTCGTTTCTCTTAAGTTTACTGGATAGGCATCAGATACATGAAGTATTCTTAACCAGTCTGTATTGGGAGAATTGTTTTTGTTTGATAGCTTGAAATCCTCAAGCCATTTTTCCTGAATCCATTTAAAGGGATTTTTCTTTTTGAAAATATGCGGTTGTGTATCTTCGATTTCTTCAATAATCTCTCTTTCAAATCCCTGAGGGTCTTTCATTTTATAATTGTATAGCACATTATACAGTATCGCTGTTCTTAAAACACCTTTTATAGAGGTGCCTGGTATATAAGGCTTGCCAAAGCCATCTCTAATAAATGGTCTGTAGTCCTGAAGTCCATTTCCCAGAAGTCTTGTCTTGCGGCCTCCACTTATCTGTGTTAAATCAGCCTCTGTTAATGTAATATGATTCTCTTTAAAAAACTCCAAAAGCCTAAACCTATGTCCTTTTCTATCAACGGCAGCCACATAAGAATTTATCAAATTTTTTTGTTTTAAAAATAAAGCAAGTTTCTCATCAGATATTTGATAAACAAACTGACCTTGATGGATATATTCAAAGGGCGTGAGTTTTTGTTCAACGCTTCCTATATGGATTGGTGATTTGACAGTAAGTCTTATCTTTTTCTTTTCCAGAATATTATTCATTCAGTCCTCCTTAAAGGAGCAGTAAAGGCATAGCCATATCTATAAACTCTGTGATCTAACAGGCCAGAAGGTGGTGTGTCAGGTGTTACATCTACAAGACATCCTCGTGGCTGTTCCTTTAATACACTTCCTTCGGTAATAAAGCCTACAGACTTTCTTTTTAATGGCAGGGCATGCCTGCCTGTTGTTATCCAGCCTTTTTTTCTTATTATGTCGTAGGCAATAAGTTTGTCTTGGATATTGTTAAATTCGCCTTCCGATGGATGGTATAGAGAAAGAAGTGTATAGAAATCGGAATTGCTATTTAGAATCTCCTCAAATAACCCTGTAGCCTTCTGAAAACTAATTATCTCAAACATTCCACATCCGTAAGTCCTTTCTCCACCAAGCCCTGTTTCGCCAAGTGATTTCAACATAACTTCAAATTGTTTGATATAATTGTCATCATAAAAAGCAACCAGGCCATAAAGTCCTGCACCTTTTTTAAAATATACATAGCCTGCATGGTAAAGACTGCTGGTCTGTGTAACCCTATCAAGGCTAACCCGTGGTCTTATTTCAAAGGTAAAGGCATTTTCATAATTTTTCTGTGCAGAATCCATCTTTTCAATATCTATTTTTCCAATATCCGTGCTACTTAACCATCTTAAGAATCCTTCAAGATTAAGCCATTTTAGCTTCTTCAGTTCCTTACCCATCTCTCTTTTTAGGTCTTTGCTGATATGGTCATCAACCATCGGACGAGGCAGGAAATATTCTTCTCCGTGATATAAGAAGAGGGAGCTAATCAGGAATGGCGGGTTTTTCTTAAAGGTTTCAATTGTAGCAGATACGGCCTCTTTTCCATTTAAAACACAATAGGCATTCATCAAGGCAGCAAAGAGGGTATCAGAATTTATCCATTCAGAGACATTCTCAAGGTCAATACCTGTGTCTCCGAAGTGGGTTGCACCTTTAAACCGAAGTTTGTAGATATAAATCTCCATTGCTGCACCGCTTAATTGTTAAATAGGGTTTTAATCTTAGTTATATCATCAAGGGACTTACATTCAACTTTTTTTGTGGTATCATCATTTTTCAGATAATCAATCGTCATTGCCTTAATACCCTTATCCTTAAATTTAATATCAATCTTTCCATATCCTCTTGAGCCGTGTCCACCAAGGGAATCAAGTTTTAGGAGCTCAAGGGCAAGTTTGATATTTTTAAGGTCATCTTCTAAATGGTCTTTATCCTCAACATTGTAGATAAGTTCAAATTCAAACTCTGCACCTTTAGGAATCCTTTCAATCTGTCTTGGATTTGCTGCAGAGGTAACTCTGTCAATGGCGTTTTCAAACTTCCACTCTGTGTATTGAAGCCCTGTATCAATATCAGCAAGTCTTTCCACACTCTCTCTTGTGAGAGAGAGATCACGGACTATCAGTCGGGCAGGGAAGTTTTTACCTCCATCTTTGCCAGTTGAGCCAAATATTCTGCAGAGATTGCAGTTGATTGCTTTACTAGCATCATCACATACATGAATATTAACAGGATTATTTGAGGTGCCAATATTTCTTCGGTCTATTATACCTAAAGCCTTCTCCAGCAATGCCCTTAGCTTTCCTTTTAGCGAACTGCCAGGAATATAAGGCTCTCTGGTTATAGGATCTCTAACCACTGGACTATCAATTGCACCAATTTCCATATTTTCCTTGGATGCACCAATATGTAAACCTGTCAGACATTCAAGTGTGCCTGATATTACAATCTTGCCTAAAAGATTTCTTTCCATGGTTAGTCCTCCTTTTATGAATCTTTGCCACCATGAAATCTATGGTAAGCAATGATACCTTCAATCAGGGCAAGCAGTCTTTTAAAATCCTCATAGGTTTTAGCACCCGCTGTTATAGCTGGCTCTAATACATCCATTAGTGGTTTAATTTTCTTCATATCCCTGCCTGCAGCATAAGCCAATTTGGGTTTTAAAAGTATAACTAAATCCGAATTAAAGTTCTTTCCCTTATCTGTCTGGACATCAATCCTTCTTACGCCATCAAGAAATCTTCTAATTTGTGTGGTCTTTAAATCCTTCTCCTTAAGATATTTACCCATTTTGTCCGCTATTTCAACTAAATCATTAGCAGACAATTCTTTAAGTCCTCTTGTTTTGTAAGATTCTATTTTCCTTCTGATTTCCTCTACAAGTGGGTCTTCCTGTCTATTATCTCCAGGGCCTTGCTGTCTCTGACCTCGATATCTATCCTCTGGCATCCTCGTCACCTCCCTTTCTCATCATCATTAATGTCCATAATGTTGCTACTTCTGTAATTTTCCATTCCTTTTGGTTAGAAGTCATAACAACCTCCTTTATCTTTAAGATATCTTCTGGTTTGACATCCTTAAATCTTGCCCGTGAAATCAGGTATGCTGCCTTTGGCAAGATCAAAACCCCCTCCTCATTGAATCTTCTTGCAAGGGCAAGAAGACGATAGAAAAATGTCTTAGGTACTTTGTTTTCATTAATTGTAAGATGGTCTCCTTTATAAAGAAGGAAACTTTTAAAAAGTTTAACCCTCTCTAATATCCTTTCTATGTCGCTCCATTTAAAGGTATGCTTGCCAATTAAGGTGATTGCATCCTTACCTATCTTTTTGTCTTTTGCCATTCTTTCAGCCTTTTCAGCATCCTTTGCATACTGATAGACAGGATGTTTCTCCTGGTTTACAGCAACTCCAGCCGAGATCGTTACAAAAGGATTGCCCGTGTATTTTTTGAAATAATTATTTATATCAATAGCCGCCTCTATGACATCAAGCCAGTGTCCGATTATAAAAAGATCATCACCACCTGAATAGACAATTGTGAGCATCCTTCCTTTTTCTTTTACATTCCTTCCTGCCACATCTGTTGGATTATTAATGGTTTTACCTTCTACAATCTCATTAAGACAGGATTTAAAAAACCTGTTTAAACCTCTTGAAATAGATGCCATACGAGAAAATGTCCTGTATTCCTCAGGCACTGCTTCAGAGAAGATCTTACCCAGATTATCTACATCCATTCGTAATACTGCAATCCTATCAATCCCAAAAACAGGAGATGCATCAGAAAGCTCTGTAAGTGCTTTATGCTGATAAATGCCTATTGGCAGATAAATAGATTTAGGATGGCTGTAATGTCTTGCGTTTAAATCATTTACTCTGTAAACAGCAATGGCAGCGGGATGAAGGTTTCTATCCCATCCTTTTTTGAATAAATAATAGCTATCCATCAGTTTGATCGCCTTTTCCTTGATTTCATCTGCTGGTTCAGATAGTTTGTATATTACTGGGAAATCCCCATGTGATATTTCCTTAAGCATCTCACCGAGATGGTATTGTGTAAAACAGGGATCACAAACCTTTAATATATCCTCATTTCTTTGCAATTCCTTTAGAGGTAGGTCTTCTCTGAAGCATACCTCACAGGATTGGGTAAGGCACTTATGGTATGGCATTTCTGGGTTCAATATCTCTTTAATCTTATTTTGCCATTTTGTCTTTTTTGACTTTTCAAATTTTTCAGCAAGCCCTCTCCATATTTCAGATGTGTTTGAAAAACTATCAGGATGAAATTCCTCGTAGGCAAGATGAAGCTGAAGACCGCCCTTAAATTCCCTGAACAGATATTCATCCACTTTGGATTTTACTGTTTCAATAGCAGATTTTGCTTTTGGGGTATTATAAGAAAGTATGTAAAAATGGCCACCTCCCGAAAAGATGATATTGCAGCGTGTAAGGTTTAATGACTCTATTAATTCCGATAGGATATGCTCGGATAAAAGCTCAAGGAAAAAGGATCTGCCTTTTAAAGATTTTAAGGCACCTTTAGATGTAATTGTATATATAAACCTCTGGACACCTGATATATCTCCGCCAATTAAAAGATAGGGCTTTACATATTCAGGCGCATTCAGGATTTCATCCTTAAGAAGTTCGTTTTTATGCCATTTTTCAGGGTAGCTTTCTCTGTAATAGTGATACATGCATCCGGCAATAGCTGCAGCCAGTTTTGAATGGTCATAAAGGGAAATGTCAGGATGTTTGTCCTGAATCTCTTCCCTTTTAAGGCTATCATAAATCTTCATGGTTATTGAAGGAACTCTGGAGAAGTGTTTTTCAAAAAGCATCAAAAGGAAGTCTATAGAGTGAGGTTTTTGAATGTCAGGATTATTGAAATCTGATTCAAAGGCCCTCCATATTTGTTTATAATCCTCTTTAGAGCATCTTGGCTCTTGTAATAAAGCCTCATCAACCCTCTTTTCATTTATTAAAGGCAAAAAGGAAAGAGGAGCGCTTTCTGTTATATTGAGAGGATTATTTATCCTGCTAAAAGGAGAGGCAATGCTGATTTCAGAGTGCCATCTGCCTTCTTCAAGATTTTCTTTCTCTACTTTAGCCCTTTCTTTGGCTGAAAGATTATCTGCCTGATACCATATCAGACCAAAGTTATTATTAAGAGCATAGTCATCATCTTTGGTAAAATGGTGAGCAATAGCTGCCTGGGCAACCAATTCATCTTTTTCTTCCTTGAGGTTTTCTTTAAGCCACTCATATCCCCATTCGGTATGCTTCTTAGCAGTTGGATTATCCTGTGCCCTTTGGATAACCTTACCAATATCATGCAAAAGTGCACCTTTTACAACAGACAAAAAGTCTTGATCATTTGAGTTAAAATCACTCATAATCTCTCCTCGCAATATTCAGATAAATTATTCCAGAAATTAATATTTTTTCCAAGAAAAGAAATATTTCTAAAATGTTTCATTTTATCCTTATCTTTCCTTTCTCTAACCTTACACCATATCTACTGCTGCCATATTTTTTCAAAGAAGTTATATGATAAAAGGGTAAAAGTGTCTCGTCCTGGAGTTGTTCTTTTAAGGTTCTATTGATCTTGCTGATATTCTGTCTGATGGTATTAACATCAATCCCATCAGGCCATCTATCTAAAAATTCTTGTGTCTTAAGTGGTTGCTCCCTGTAAATCCTGCTGTAATCCTTTGCCATCTCTTCAGTTGATGAACGGCTTGAAAAATCGGCAAGGGTCTGGAAACACTCAATACACTGAAGACAGTAGGGTCTATCAGGATATTTACAATTATTAGTCTTCTGCCTTAAAAAGGCGGTATAAATCATCAATTCAACAGGCACCATTTCTATAATTATGTCCTTGATTGTGAGCAACCTTTCAGCAAGATTCACTGTCAGTTCAGGCTGTATTGTGGCTGTGTCTATCTCTTTCTGGCTTTCCAAAACGAATTCCCGGAAACCCACGCCTTGCAATGAGATCTTATTACCAAGCCTTATGAAGGGCAGATCTGCAAGTTCTATTTGGGCATCTGCTGTGTTGAGTCTTTTGATGCTTCCATCAGGTGTTCTGCACTCAATAAACCTATCTTCCTTTGGCTTATAGAAGAAGCTCGGGTTTGACTCAAACTCAGGGGTTACAAGGACATGGTAGAGCTTATCCCAGGGCCTGCCAAAGAGTTGAAGGGCTGAACCAAGATAAAAACTCATTGTCTTTCTTCCACCTGCAAGGGAACAGTGAAGCCGGGTAGTCATATCCATAGCCTTTTCCCTGACAAAGGATGTAATGGCATTTCCCATTGCCTCATTTTCCTCTCCGGTTCTTATGTCATCAAGGGTATTTCCGTGGATGTCCTTAACAATAATAAAGGATTCATCTGTAAGCCTCAGAGGTGGAATCTTATATTCTTCTGACATGGTTTCGAGTATCTGCTCTTTGATGATGGTGTCCTCTATGCGTCTTTTACCTGTTTCAGTAGTAATAATATAGACCTCATCAGGATATACTGGTGGATTCTGAAGGGCAAGGGCATAAATCGTCTCTGTTATGACCTGCGGGGTTGCACCTGCAACAAAGATGAAGACCTCTTTAAAGTTATGCCCCATAAATTAAATCCTGTAATTGAAGATTTAAAAAAATTATAATAAAAAAATAAGCACAGTGCAATAGAAGAAATATTTCTAAAATGTTTTAGGATAGTGTCTATTGAAAATTTTTAAAAAAATATAAGAGAAATTTCAGCC